>CAZCMJ010000090.1:0-1809 GCA_964499845.1 uncultured Methanomassiliicoccales archaeon | reverse complement strand
GTAGAACCTTGCCTTGTGTCAGCAGTCGGTATGAATGGGGATGGCAACTATCATGTCACAGACGTCTACAAAGCACAGTTCTGCAATGTCGTCATACATGGAGCATGGCACAATACCTTCACGATTTTCACATACCCGGTAGATGTGGTGATGTATAGATGAGCAACAATTCTAAACTAGAATGGATCCAGTTCGGCATTTACGGATTCCTGTTATCCATGATCGGGGCAGCGACATGCGGATGTGCAGAACGCCTCGGAGCCTTGCTCCAAGATGCTTTCAATTTCATGTCCATAATCCTCTTATGGATTGGAGTCGGGATTCTGATTGCTGGAATCGTAGGGGCGGTCCTGGTCAAGAACACCGAATGAAACGAGTGGGGAGGATCCTTCCGCCTCCCCCTCATTACCCCCGACGATAACAACCCACGATATGGTCCAAAACAACTTTCTCTGGAAGGATCATCGACCTCATTTAGATGATGAAATCTTAACAATTACGAACCTCATCCTTCGACACGATCATCGACACACTCGGAGACAGCTCCGCCAGCGACACCTTCGATCTGGATCCGGATGCCGCCTCGATCTCCGGTATGGCCCCCCTCACAATGTCGTAATCCTTGCTGAATGCTCTGATCGTGTTGTCGAAGGTGAACGATGCCTGCTCCCCATGGACACTGCAGAGACCGTTGTACACCTCCAGTGGACGGTCGCATTCCCTGCAGACCCTCATCCTGTTCTCCCTCTCGACGGCGACCGTCCTGATGTTCCTCTGGGATGCGAGACCGAAATACGTCATACGTGTCTGATAGTTGAGGGGCCCATTGCGAAGGAGAGCCAATCGATGCCGGAGACGTCCCCGACCATACGTCCCTTACCGAGGACCATGTCGGAGAGGCCCTCGTCCGTGTAGGAGAACATCCTCTTACCCGATGGTGAGTCCTCGGAGAGCCCGGGAAGCATGTGGTTCAGGAATCTGAGATCGTAATCTTCCTCGGTCACATCCCTTTCCACCAGACCCAGCCCCATGTGCGTCATCAGGTATGCGGTCATCTGCCCTATGGACTCGATCTCCTCCCCTGCATGTACCTTCTTTATGATCCACCTGGGGTTCATCTCCCTGAACCTATCTGTGTCCAGGAACCCGAACAGGACCGAATGGAAGTGCGGGGACAGTTCCCGGACATCGGACCGCTGCCTCCAGGGATGGAAGACCAGGACACCGGCCTTGGCCCCGACAGTCCGGAGATCGGATTCCATGTGCTTCCTGAGGCCGTTGAACGTGTCGATGCACTGCATCGCCCTTTTGGCATGATCCTGCTCCGGGGAGACGACCCAATGGCCCAGGGGGCCCGGGTCGCCGCCCTGCTTCTCTGTGAGGATGCGGTACGAGTTGAGCTGTTCCTCCACACGTGATCCCACCCGAGGGCGGAGTCGTTCATGCATCTGGGGCAATGGAGGTACCAGCAATGGCTCCTCCCCCTGGAGTAATGCTCCCTGTCGCCGGAACATGCGGTGAAGCGTATCCCCTCGTCATCTCTGGGCCCTTTCTCCCTGATGAATCCGCATCCCCTCTGATTCGGACGTTCCGTATCATGACCGGGCATGGGTCAGGTGATCCTCCCTGTCAGAGGGATGGGGGATGCATCACTCCCATCCGATGATCCATGGAACATATTGGCAGGATACACGGCGGACTCCACGGGCAGTTCACGAACGTATTGGACGACCGGATGCTCGGGTATCGAGACGATGCGGTATGCGAGCTCATCAAGGTCGATGGTCCCATAGGATGAACGATCATCGA
>CAZCMJ010000089.1:0-1845 GCA_964499845.1 uncultured Methanomassiliicoccales archaeon | reverse complement strand
GACCGCGATGGGACATTCGGAGATCGTCGATACGGGATTGGATTCCGTCCCCCTGCTCCAGCAGGTCTTCACGGGTACCTTCGGTTCCATCGCACCCTATCTCCTGGCGGCGTTCCTCATGGTGTTCGCATTCACCAGTCTGATGACCGACTACATCATCGGGGAGAACAACATCCTCCACTTCGGGGAGAGGAGGTGGCCCCTCATCGGTATGAACGTCCTGATCCTGGTGGTGGTGTTCCTGTCGAGTCTCTTCTCCTCGGATGCACTGTTCGTCGTCGTGGACCTGATGATGGCCATCTGCGGTATCATCAACGTGATCGTGGTCCTGAGGCTGGGGAGGTTGGCCATCGAGGCCTACGGTGATTACCGCAGGCAGAGGGCGGAGGGTGTGGAGGAACCCGTGTTCTCCACGTCGGTGGTTTCCGATGGCACCGGCATGACCGTCTGGGACGAGTGAACCCCGTTTCCGGGTGACCGTTTATATAGAACCCCGGAATGGGCATATCATGGAGACAGTGACCTTCGATGTGTACCAGTCAGCGGCCATAGGAGCCGTGCTCCTGGCAATCGGTATCCTCCTTGTGAGGAGGTCGGAGGTCCTGAGGAGGTTCTGCATCCCTGCGGCGGTCGTCGGGGGATTGCTGTTCTCCGTCATCGGTCTCATCCTGTACTCTGCGGATGTGGCCGAAGTGGATTTCGATGGGACGTTGAAGGATGTCTTCATGATGGTCTTCTTCTGTTCCGTGGGTTTCATGGCATCGTCGAGGATGCTGAGGACCGGAGGGCGCATGGTCGTCATCCTGCTGTTGTTGCTGACGGGATTGATCGTCGTCCAGGATGTTGTGGGTTCCTCCATGGCATCCGCCTTCGGATTGGATCCGATGATCGGTCTTTGTGTCGGATCGGTGTCCCTGGTGGGAGGTCACGGTACCGCGGCCGCATATGGTGGATTGTTCGTCGAGGACTACGGGATCATCGGTGCCGATACCGTGGCCGTCGCCGCGGCGACGTTCGGATTGGCCGTGAGCAGTCTCGTGGCGGGCCCGTTGGCCAACAGGTTGGTCATGAGGAACGGACTGTCCCCGGAGGCATCCGAGATGGAGATCGTCCAGGAGGACGAGAAGAGGGTCGAGGTGTCCGATGGCAGGTTCCTCCTGGCCTTCGGGTTGATCGCAGTGTGTGTCGGATTCGGGACATACATTGTGGACGGCATCAAGGAGCTCGGTGTGAGCGTCCCCACCTATCTCGGTGCGATGATCCTCGCCATGGTGCTCCGTAATGTGTGCGACAGGAGGTCCGTGGACCTGCCCCTGAGGGAGATCAACGTCCTGGGGATGGCCAGTCTGTCCATGTTCCTCGTCATGGCGCTGATGTCCATGAAACTCTGGCAGATCGCGGACATGGCTTTGCCCATGGTGTCGATCCTCCTGGTTCAGGTGGTCATAGTGGCATTGTTCGCCTACTTCATCGTGTTCAGGTTCACCGGAGGGAACTATGATTCCGCCGCGTACACAACAGCGGTCTGCGGGTTCGGACTGGGTGCGACACCCAACGCCATGGCCAACATGAAGGCGTTGTTCGAGCGCTTCGGTGAGTCCCCTGTGGCATACTTCATCGTTCCCATTGTGGGAAGCGTGTTCATCGACATCATCAATTCGGGTGTTCTGACGGTGTTCATGAACCTGTTGTGACCGGCCCCTATCCGAAGGGTCGGACGAATTCTTTTATATCGAATCATCTTACCGACGGTTAAGCGGAGGTAGCTAAGTCTGGCCTACGGCGCCGGTCTTGAAAACCGGTGGAGAATCTCCACGGGAGTTCGAATCTCCCTCTCCGCGCCAT
>CAZCMJ010000088.1:0-2226 GCA_964499845.1 uncultured Methanomassiliicoccales archaeon | reverse complement strand
GGGGGCGATGATCGAGTTGTCATAGGCCTCCTGAACGTTCTCGGAGAAGAGCATGACCCATCCGCAGTCACGTGCGGACATGGCGTCACCGTGGTCGTTGTTGATGTTGATGGGTCCGCTGACGGCCCTGTTGGCGACGGCCATCACGAGGGGTGTCCTCATGGCGGATGTGATGGGGAGCATCTCCCACATGTATGCGAGTCCCTGGGATGCGGTGGCGGTGAACGTCCTCGCTCCGGCGGACTCGGATGCGGTACAGAGGGTCAGTGCGGAGTGCTCGGACTCCACGCAGACGAACTCCGTCGTGACCTCCCCGTTGGCGACGTACTCGGCGAACTTCTCGACGATGATGGTCTGAGGGGTGATGGGGTATGCGGCGCAGACATCGGGGTCCACCTGTTTCCATGCCAGTGCGACCGCGTTGTCTCCGTTGATTGCGATATCGTGTGCCATTCTCACTCCTCCTTCATTGTGATGGCCTTCTTGGGACAGACCTTGGCGCAGATCCCGCATCCCTTGCAGTGGCTCATCTTGATACCGGACATCCTTCCGTCCCTGAACACGATGCTGTTGTCGGGACAGTAGATCCAGCAGGTCAGACAGTCGATGCACTTGTCCTGGTCGACGACCGGGACGAAACTCCTCCAGTCACCGGTGAAGAACTTCTCGGAGTTCCCCGCCTGGATGATGCGTCCTCCGATGACCAGGTCCTTGATGTTTGCCATTGCCATTCACTGCACCTCCTTGAATCCCCTCTTGAGGGCCGAAAGGTTCTTCACGATGACCTTGTCCGAGAGCTTCCCGGAGAACTTGGTCGTGATCTGGTCCTCGAGCATGTCGTAGAGGACCAGCTCCTTGATCCTGATCAGGGCACCGAGCATGACGGTGTTCACCATGGGCTTACCGATCTCCTCCATGGAGATCTTGATGGCGTCCAGGGTGTGGCACTCGGCCTCGATGCCGAGGGCGTCCTGGAGCTCCTTGGGCGATCCCGCGTAGTTGGCGAGGATGACGGAGTCCTTCTTGATCCCCCTGGTGACGTCGACCTTTCCGACGAGGGTCCCGTCCATGATGATGACGATGTCGGGCTCGTAGACCTGACTGTGGACCCTGACGGGGGTCTCGGAGATCCTGGTGAAACCCCTGATGGGCGCACCCATCCTCTCGGGTCCGAACTCCGGGAATGCCTTGACGTACTTTCCTGCGGCGATGGCGGTCTCGGCGAGGATCTCGTTCGCGGTGACGAGTCCCTGACCTCCCCTTCCGTGCCAACATATTTCAATGTCCATAAGTACCACTGAATCCCCGTATGGCTACGGTCATTTAAACCCTTGTGTTCATTTCGGGCTCAAATTATCGGATATAGAAATCTTAGGGTCATTTTTTGCTGTGTTTCGAAAGTTTTTCTACGGAATCCGTAGAAGAATTACGGAATCCGTAGAAACAGATGGGACATACCTCCATCACTCCGACCCAGATGCGAGCTCCAGAGCGGCGTAGATGCACCTGTCCACGGCCACACGATGGTCGAAGTGGGTGAACAGGACCAGGACATCGTCGGGGTCCATCCTGGAGTATCCGATCATCCAGACGGAGTTCATCTCCACATCGTGGCCATCGGCCCCGTCCACGGAGGGGCCGTTGAGCCTCATGGTGCCCCAGAAACAGCCCGTCCTCCCCAGGATCTCCTGGAAATCCCTGTCTATCGCACCGCGGACCCTGACCCCCAAAAGGAACACACCGTTCGGCAGACGGATGGTCTCCACGAACCTCACCGTCGGATGCATGTCGTCATCGATGAAGCCGTCGGCCCCGATCATCGGCAGTGCCGATGACATCCACACCGCCAGATTCTCCACGGTCACCGCCGCATTGAACCTCATCAGGCCCAATGACGGAACACAGACCTGACATGGATTACTATTATTACTTCCATTACAACCATTACAGGCCAGGGTAATTATACTCCGGCGCCCATGTGGGAACCATGACATGGGAATCGGACGAAAGGCCGATATCATTATCAGAACAGATGGTATCGGAATCCGTATGGAAGGGGAGAGGCCTATGATCCCGATCGGGATCGACGATTTCGGTAAGCTCCGTGAGGGAGGATTCTACTATGTGGACAAATCCGAACTCATCTCGGATATCGTCGGGAGCATGAAGGAGGTCTTCCTCTTCACCAGACCGAGGAGGTTCGGGAAGAGTCTGAACCTCTCCATG
>CAZCMJ010000087.1:0-2238 GCA_964499845.1 uncultured Methanomassiliicoccales archaeon | reverse complement strand
AGATGTCCATCACGTAACCCGGATCGTCCTCTCCACCCCCATCGGACACCTTCACGAAACAGGGGCACATGTGCCTGTATGTGCACCACCCGCACAGACTGCTCTGCCTGGGCTCCCACTGGGTGCACGACTCGATCTCGGCGATCTCCCTGACGACCTGCTGCTCGCATGCCTCCAACATGAACAATGACTTCTCAGCGGTCACATCCTCGTCGAACTTGAGCATATGCCAGACCATCCTGACCCTCTTGGTCGCGCCGTACCTCCTCTTGACCCACAGGGCGTACATCTGCAACTGCCTGTCGTTGTCCGCCTCGTACTGACTCTTCATCCTGGACGAGGTCTTGTAGTCACAGACGTAGAACACGCCGTCCCTGAACCCGAACTTGTCGATCCTCACCGAATAGGTGTTCCCGTCCGGCAACTCCAGCTCGTCATCGGTCTCCAGACCGGCGATGTTGATCTGGTCGAAGGGCTTCATCCTCTCGTAGTAACGGGTGATGCACTCCTCCCCTATCTCCAACTGTTCGTCATCACTGTACCTCGAGTTGTTTATGATGGTCTCCGGGTCGAACTCCGTGAACCACCTGTCATCGTAGAACGCCAGGAGCTCCTCCAGACTGTCCAACCTGTCGTTCTGCAGGTCGGTGTACAGCTTCTCCAGGGCCTCGTGGACCCTGGAACCCATGAACGCCTCGATGGTGTTGTACGGTGTCTCCACCTTCCTGTTGTACTTCAGATCGTATGCGTACGGGCAGTTCTCGAATTGGGTGAGACGCGTGTTGGAATACCTTGTCATATGATGGACCTCACAGCTGGATCTCAACGGACCCGTCACCCTCCTCGATGGAGAGGTTCCTGACGGTGTCGAAACGGGAGAAGGATACGATGCATCCTATATCCATGGCCCCGTTCCAACAGGAGACCCTGCCCGACCTGTCGGGCGTTATGCGTATCCTCTTCGCACGGGGGTTCACGAGCACAGTGTACCTCCCATCCTCCAGGATGGTGCAGTGGATGCTCCCCGGACCCGTCAGGACCGCCTTCGGGACCTTTGGCATACGGGGGAC
The DNA here is from genome assembly GCA_964499845.1 of uncultured Methanomassiliicoccales archaeon. Taxonomy (GTDB): domain Archaea; phylum Thermoplasmatota; class Thermoplasmata; order Methanomassiliicoccales; family Methanomethylophilaceae; genus Methanoprimaticola. Next base: position 1,168 of record CAZCMJ010000087.1, on the reverse strand, counting down.
CACCTGCAGGTCATCGATGCCCAGGGACTTCAACTTGGCCCTCAGCCTCTCGATCTCCAGATCCTTTGATTCGATGGTGTCGTTCAGTTTCCCTATCAGGGACTCCAGGTTGGTGATGGTCCCCGAGGCATCCCTGGACCCCAGGACCTCCACCTGCTTCTTGAGGGAGGCCAGGGCCCGCCTCTGCTCCGCGATGGTGCGGTCCCTCCCCTCTATCACTTCGTTGAGGTCGTCCACCTTGGAGGCCCTGGACCTGAGAGCATTGTTCAGTTCCTTGAGCTCGGATATCTCCCTCCTCAGGGACCCCACCACCTCGGGGTCGGCCTCCCTGGGCACATCACCCACGAAGGTGGCGATCTCCGTCACATCGGGGACAGGGTCCTCCGGAACGGGTTCCGGGACCTCCGGGGCATCGGACACCTTCCTCGCCGCGATGAACGACGGCCCCATCGGGGATGAACGATCGATCATGCATGTCCAGACCTCCCCCGGGGCCGACTCCTGCCCCGAGTATGGGGATTGGGACACCCTCTGACCGCCGACCCTGACGTACAGCCCCTTGTCATCCTTCCTGATCTCCAGGTCGACGTTGCCGTTTTCGGGGACCCTCGGTCCGGCATCCCCCACGTTCCCGTCCCTCTTCTTGGACTTCGGTCCGCGCAATGCCTTGGGCAGGTCGCCCCTTCCCCTGAACGAACCGGGATCCTTACGCGCCATCGGTCACACCTCCCATCTCGGGGACGGTTAGGCAGGAGACCATGCTCCTGCACCCTCTGTCATCGCTGTTACCCGCCGCCTCCAGGACATAGAGGTCCTCCAGGACCAGGCTCCCGGGCATGTCCCTGAGTTCGGAACAGAACGCATCGTGGAATGCGGCATAGACCACGCCCTTCCCGATCCTCTCCAGACACTCCCCCGCGGGACGCATGTCACGGTCACCGGAGACTATCATCGCCACATCGAAGAGGCCCTCATAACCCCCCGACACCACATCCACCACCAGGGATGTGTCCACCTCCTTCTGCTCACAGGTCCTCTCCATGTTGTTCTCCACAGCCTGGGGCCTCTTCAGGACCAGTTCCATCCCGGCATCCCTCAGCATGCTGTGAAGTGCGAGGCGTTCATGGTTGGTCATGGATGGGATGGCGTCATACACCCTGACGTATTC
>CAZCMJ010000086.1:0-2385 GCA_964499845.1 uncultured Methanomassiliicoccales archaeon | reverse complement strand
CTAGATATCCTGGTAGTTATAGATACTGATGAAAAATACATCAGACAGCCATCCAAAATCTATCAAGCCGTGTATAAAATCCACATTCCCAAAGATATCCTCGTTTTGACACCAGAGGAGTTCGGGAAGGAGAAAGATAACCGTTTCTCATTCACCAGTGAAATAGTAAAAACAGGAAAGAACGCATATAAGGCGTGATCCAGACCCGATAAGAGACCTGGACATAAGGGTGGCGGTTGTCGGGAAATGAGGCGGAACGTTGTCAGAATGATTGTTTAAAACCTATTGATTGGATATTTTATCATTCGGATTTGATTAAAAAATTCAAATATCAATAATAAAATTCGATGGTATGATCGTTGATTTCTCTGTTCAGAACTTCGGGCCCTTCAGGGACCGCGTCGTTCTGAGCATGGAACCCGCCGCCATTTCGGACGATGTGCCTGCCATAACGGACACACCTGCGTTGAAGGATGGTATCCTCAAAGCAGCCGCGATCTTCGGGCCCAATGCATCCGGCAAGACGTTCCTGGTAGATGCAATCGGGTACCTGAAGGACATCGTTAGCTACGCACGGTCGGAAGATGACCCTGTCCCGGGATACATACCGTATGCACTCTCGGAGAGGAACCCGTCGGAACCGGTGTCCATGGAACTTCGGATGGTCGTGGACGGCGTCCTGTTCTCGTATGGGGTATCATACTGCAGGGACCACATCGTCTCCGAATCCCTTTTCCATTCTCCGAACGGCAGGAGGGCACTGATCTTCAGGAGAGGTGATGGCAACAAAGGATTGGATCAGGAAATCATCGCGAAGGTCTCCCCCTCCACATCATACCTCTACATGGCCGCAAAGTACAACGACCGCTTATGTACCGCCGTCCTCCGGGAGATCAGAAGGATATTCATAGTGTATCAGGGCCGGGAACAGGATACCCGTGGACCGCTGATGCTCACCCAGGAAGATCCGGAGATCAAGAGGATGATGTTGTCCGCCCTCGATGCGGCCGACCTCGGGATCCGTGATTTCTACGGAGAGGAACGCATCGTGGGTTCGTACGTCCCCAAATACAATCCTGGGGGAAAGGAGATGGTCAGGAAGGTCACAGACATCCGTCTGGTCCATGAATTCCAGGATGAGGGTGTGAAGGACCTTGCGTTCCCCATATCGATGGAATCCAACGGGACCATAGAGATGTTCTCGATCATAGGCCCCATCAGCTCGACCCTGAAATACGGTGGCACCGTCATCGTCGATGAGTTCGGATCCGATCTGCATCCTCTGCTCACCAGATGGCTCGTGGGACTCTTCAACACCGAGGCGAACACCAATGGGGCCCAACTCATCGTCAACACCCATGACATATCCCTCATGGACATCCGCGAACTGTTCAGGCGCGATCAGATATGGTTCACCTCCAGAGACCGTAGGAACGGGGCGGCCGCCCTGTACAGCCTCGCCGATGTGAAGGGGGTCAAGAAGGGGTCTGATATACGTGACGATTACCTCATGGGACGTTTCAGTGCGATCCCTTCTGTCATCGGGGTCAATAAGTTATGACGCGCAGAAAGGGCAACACCTTCATCGAACGCAGAAGGATTCTTGAGGTCCTTGCCGTGGAGGGATCATCCGAGAAGATCTATTTCGACAGACTCCTCCGCCTGGGAGACACCGATATGGCCATCAGGACCATAAACTGCCATGGCGGAGACCTGAAAAGAGTCCGCCATGTCTGTGAGTGAATATTGGAGGACAGGAACACGATGCATGATGGTGATCTCGGTGTCGTGATGGATGTGGACAACACACCGAAGAAGGACCTCTTGGAATTCGTCGGATGGTGCGAGAAGAATGGGATAGAGGTCTATATTTCGAATCCGTCCTTCGAAGTATATCTTTTGATGCACTTCGCAAATGTTCCATCCAGCTCCTCCCAGCATGATCTGGAGGATTCGCTTGGCAGACATCTGGGGAAGAGGTACGATAAGGCCCGGGGGATAGGTATCTCGGATGAATCCGTCAGGGCCGCACTCGGCAGGGCGGAGCGGGCACTGCCATCGAAGCTGGATATAAAGGATTGTATCGATCGCCCGGGCACTACGACCGTCCATCGCTTGGTCACGAAGGTAGCATCGAGGTTCAGATGAATCGCCGCTTGGCGATCATCCATGTTTGAGAAGTGTCAAGGAAGGAGGTACGATACAGGACTTCCACTCCTGCGTCAGGTGTTCCCACCCTGTGAACCCCAGTGATTGACAAGGCAGGTCAGAGTTCCGGTACAACGTTTCCACAACGATGGAGGCGAAGTGATGACAAAGGGAAATGATCCTGATGACCCGTCGGACCGACCCCTCGATGAATTCGGAATGACAGAGAACCGAAGA
>CAZCMJ010000085.1:0-2525 GCA_964499845.1 uncultured Methanomassiliicoccales archaeon | reverse complement strand
GGGGTATAGAGAGCCCTGTATCATCTCACAAGTCAAGGGAGGCATTTTGGCGCCTCCTTTCACAAAGCCCTCCGTTCGGAGGCAGAATACGAAAAGGAGCTGAAATCTATGAAAATGAAATTCAAATTCCTGGGCGGAGCCGATATGGTCGGTCGCATGGGTATGACGATGGAGGGAGACGGAATGACCGTGCTCGTGGAGTACGGACTCAGTCCCACCAAACCCCCGGAGTTCCCCCTGCCGGCACCCCACATCGATTACGCGTTCCTCACCCACGCACACCTGGACCACTGCGGTATGATCCCCCAGGTCTGCGGAAGGAACAGGTGCGACCTCTTCACCACGCCCCTGTCCGCCGAGATCGCGGAGCTCATGATGTACGACACCCTCAAGATCGCCAAGGCCGAGAACTACGTCCAGCCCTACACATCCGGCGACATCGAGAGGACAATGAAGGCCGTCGTGCCCATGACCTACGAGGATGAGATCAGCATCAACCATGTGGACGTCAGGATGCTCGATGCGGGACACATCCCCGGAGCTGCCATGTTCGAGTTCCAGAAGGATGTCACCACCATCTACTCCGGAGATATCCACACAGAGGCTCAGAGGCTCGTCGGGGGCGCGAAACCCCACGACTGCACCAACCTGTTCATCGAGGGTACCTATGGAGGACGTCTCCACCCCTCCAGGAAGAACACCGAGAAGGAGTTCATTGCCAAGATCGAAGAGGTCATCGACCGTGGCGGAACCGTGCTCATCCCCTGTTTCGCCGTCGGAAGGACACAGGAGATCATGCTCCTCCTGAGGAACATGGGCTATGAGATGTGGGTGGACGGAATGGGAAGGTCCGTGACCCGCCTGTTCCTGGACTACCCCGAGTACATCAAGGACGTCAGGCACCTGAAGGCCGCCAAGAGGAAGTTCAACGAGGTCAGGAACGGACACTCCAGGGACGCGGCCAAGAAGGGCGACATCATCGTCACCACCGGTGGAATGCTCGACGGAGGCCCTGTGCTCGGATACCTCAACTACCTCAAGGACGACCCCAAGAGCGCCATCCTCCTGGTCGGATACCAGGCCGATGACACCAACGGGAAGCTCCTCATGGACGAGGGCTGCGTGAAGATCGACGGCGAGGTCCACAAGGTCCAGTGCGAACTGCAGAAGTACGACTTCTCCGCACACGCCGACCACAAGCAGATCATCGACTTCATCAAGGCCTGCGACCCCGAGAACGTCATCATGATGCACTCGGAGACCCGCGACCTGTTCCTCCCCGACCTCCAGGACTACAACGTCATCCTCCCGGAGACCGGAAAGGAGTTTGAGCTGGAGGTCTGAGGTTGGACCCCTCCGCCTTCCTCGGAGCGGACGTGGGCAGGGGTGACCTGACCACCGAGCTCACCGTGCCCGATACGGACGGTTCGGCGTACATCACCGTTGAACAGGACTGTGTCGTGGCCGGGATGGAGGAGGCGGAGGCAATCTTCGGATCCATCGGTGCGGACGTCCGGAGTCTGGTTCATGACGGGGACCGCGTCAGGGCGGGAACCTGCGTCATGACCATGACCGGGCCACTCCGCGGACTCATCACCGCTGAGAGGACCGCACTCAACTTCCTCATGCACATGAGCGGTGTGGCCACCGCGACCTCGGAGGCCGTGGACGCCTGCGAGGGCAAGGTCATCATCGCCGCAACGAGGAAGACGACACCGGGTTTCGGTGATTATCAGAAGAAGGCCGTCGCACTGGGCGGCGGAGACCCCCACAGATATGCCCTCGACAGCATGATCATGGTCAAGGACAACCATATCAAGGCCTGCGGATCCGTGAGAAGGGCCATGGAGGCCGTGTCCCGTGCATCATTCGCCGTGAAGGTGGAAGTGGAGGTCCAGAGCATCCCCGATGCCGTCACCGCGGCAGAGATGGGAGCCGATATCATCATGGCCGACAACATGGGCCCGGAAGAGACCGGCGAACTCCGTGATTGTGTCAAAGGGATCAATCCCCGCATCCTCGTGGAGGCGTCCGGCAACATGGACCTCGCAAAACTCAGGAACTATATCGGGAAGGCGGACATCATATCGATGGGATGCCTCACACACTCCGCAGGGTCCATACAGTTTTCGATGGACGTGGAATGAACCGCCCGCCACTGTCCGAATACGTTTCCGGGTAACTCTATATCCGAGTAGGGTGTTCATCGAGGTATGTCAATCAATCTCGACGACTACGTCTGCGAATTCTGCGGTAAACCCTGTAAGAACCTTGTATACGCCGCATTCGTCTGTGATGATGTCGAATGCCTCGAGAAGGCCAGGATCGCCCGTGGCGGACCCGGCGGACATATGAAGAGGAAGGCCGAAGGCAAACCCATCATCCCCTGCGAGCTCGAGCCCGTTGTCGAAGAGAGCAGGAAGGTTTGACTCTGCAAGGACTATGACCACATCGTTTCCAATAGGCGTTCAGGATTTCCGTGAACTCGTCAGAGATGGATGCGTCTATGTTGACAAGACGTTGAT
>CAZCMJ010000084.1:0-2866 GCA_964499845.1 uncultured Methanomassiliicoccales archaeon | reverse complement strand
CAGAGGCCGCACATTACTTTACGGGATCGTCTTCGACAACAAGAAGGCCAAGGTCTTCTTGGAGGAGATGGACCTCTGACAACTGTTCTCAATCCCATGCGGTCCACGATGACCGCACGGACATCTTCTCCAACCGTATCCGGGAAGATGACACAGGCGTTCATGTGAATGTACACATGAACACCATTGACGCATATCATTCCGGACATCCGGCATTTGATGTTCACCCCCTTTCCATATCACTTCACAGCGTTGATGATATGGAAAGGAGGTTGGTAAAACTCAGTTCCCGTGGAACAGGCACTTGGTCTGGTACTCGGGTTCGCTGGAGACATACATCCCCAGTTTCTTGTATATGCCCTCGTCGACCTGCGATATCACGACGGACGAGTGCACATCGCATCCCCTCAGCGAGGGCAGCTTGGCGAATGCCTTCTCCGCCAGTGGGTCGGTGTTCGCGGCTATGGACAACGCCACGAGCATCTCGTCGATATGGAGACGGGGATTCCTGTTGCCCAGATAATCCACCTTCAGCCTCTGCATGGACCTGATGACCTCCGGGGAGATCAACAGAACGGAATCGTCGATCCTGGCGAGGATCTTCAATGCATTCAGTATCATGGCGGATGATGCGGTCAGCAGGGGGGATGCCTTACCCTCGACGATTATCCCGCAGGGCATCTCCGCGGCGACCACGGGGCGTTCGGTCTCGGCCATCCTCTCCCTGACCACGGAGACCACCTTCCTGTACTCCGGCGATATCCCCGCACGCTTCATCAGCAGCTCGGTCTTGAAGACCGCCTCGTCATCGGCCTTCCCCTCCCTCCTGTCCCTGAGGGTGGCGAAGTACCTGCGGACGATCTCGTTGTTCGCGGCCCTGCGCACCGCCTCGTCATCGACGATGCAGTTCCCGGCCATGTTGACACCCATGTCCGTGGGGGACCTGTACGGTGATTCGCCGGATATCCCCTCCAGGATGGAGTTCAGGACGGGGAATATCTCCACATCCCTGTTGTAGTTCACCGCCGTCTTCCCGTACGCCTCCAGGTGGAACGGGTCGATCATGTTGCTGTCGCTCAGATCGGATGTGGCGGCCTCGTAGGCGATGTTCACCGGATGGCTCAGAGGGAGGTTCCATATGGGGAACGTCTCGAACTTCGCGTATCCCGCGGACACACCCCTCTTGTTCTCGTGGTACAGCTGCGACAGGCAGACGGCCATCTTCCCGCTCCCGGGTCCGGGGGCGGTGACCACCACCAAGGGCTTGGTGGTCTCCACGAACTCGTTCCTCCCGTACCCCTCGTCGCTTGCGATCAACGGGATGTTCGAAGGGTATCCGGCGATGGGGTAGTGCCTGTAGACCTTCAGCCCCAGTGCCTCGGCCTTCCTCTGGAACCTGTCGGCAACCTCCTGCCCGGTGTAGTGGGTTATGACGAGTCCGCAGACATGGATCCCCCTGTCGGTGAATGAATCGACCAACCTGAAGACCTCGGAATCATAACCTATACCGATGTCCTTGCGGATCTTGTTCTTGACTATGTCCTCGGCGTTGATGACGATGATCGCCTCCGCCTGGTTCCCGAACTCCATGAGCATGGAGATCTTGCTGTCGGGTCTGAACCCGGGGAGGACACGGGATGCGTGGTAGTCATCGAAGAGCTTCCCTCCGAACTCCAGATAGAGTTTCCCACCGAAGTGCTCTATGCGTTCCCTGATGTGCTCCGACTGCGTCCTGAGGTACATGTCGTTGTCGAATCCGCCGTTCATCATCCGAGCGAATCCGTTGGTTGTCTATAATGCCTTGGGTCGACCTGAACAAAATCCAACATCTGTTCAGATAATCTGTGCAATAATAGACAATCATCCAGTGACATCACCGTATCCAAGGATTGTGTCCAATCATCCGGCGAGTAGCCAATCGATGACGTTCACGACCCCGATACCGTCCCGATCGCCGGTTCCGAAGATGTCCAGGGCGAGGACGGCCTTCCTATGGTCACCCTGATGGCCGAGAGCACACCGATCCGCCCCGCCCACATCCCTATATAGATAATCTATAAGGGAACGCAGAGTGGCGACATCCACCTTCCCCGTCCCGGACATGACGTCCTCTATGATGATGGTGTTCAACAACCCCGCAACCTGTCCCCGCAGAACCTGTCATCCTCCGAGGAATCCACCGACGGCGTTACGGACCCCGTACGGGAACACATACATCATATCGGATGTCCCGATCCTATCGAACATCCCCATGAGATGTTTCCCTCCGATACAATCCGCCATGGGTACGGAATGGAATGCCATCCATACCAATATCCCAGTTGACTGGAAATCCTCAACACCGCGGAAGATGCTCGGAACCGACATAAACCCCAATCAGACCCTTCGAGCTATCCATACATCTGTTCATATCCCATGCCATCCTGCCTCGGTGTATGAAGATCAAAGTCGATGTCAGTCGCGAGGAGGCGGAGGACATCAGATGCTATGCGGAGGCCCACGGACTGACCATGGCCGATGCGGTGAGGCTCACCGCGATCCAGGCGGTCTATGATTGGGTCGATTCCGAGGCCTACATAAGGGCCATGGAATCCTTCCGCGACGGGACCTCCGGACTGAACCGGAAATCCCACAGGAAGATGCTCGGCTGAGCATATCCTCCGAGCATCGGTAAACCCTCTGAAACCATCCTCCCCTGTCGGGACCATCACCTTCTGCAACCTGTTGTATCTATCCTCCAACCTACCTGCCCGCCATGTACCGCCGTTCCCACCTTCATTTCAGTCGGTTTACAGATTATGTAAATTGACAAATACATATAATCTTAAATAGTTATACCTTCATCCTGAGAACCATGGAAAGGAAC
>CAZCMJ010000083.1:0-3563 GCA_964499845.1 uncultured Methanomassiliicoccales archaeon | reverse complement strand
AGGATTTCCGTGAACTCGTCAGAGATGGATGCGTCTATGTTGACAAGACGTTGATAATCAAACGGATCATCGATACGAAGGCCAAAGTATCTTTATTCATGCGTCCGAGACGGTTCGGCAAAACACTGAACCTGTCCATGATAGATTATTTCTTCAACATCAAGTACAAAGATGAGACCGATCTATTCGATGGGCTCCTCATCTCCGAACACCCGGAATGCTTCGAACACCGCTCCAAATACCCCCGTCATCCGCCTGGACCTATCCACAATCTCCTGCACCTCATTTGAAACGTTCAAAAACACATTCACAGAGATGATAGCCGATATGATGGCAGGTTTCGATTATCTCGAAAAGGAGGACCTGTCGTCGCGGGAGAGGGAAATTTACACGCGCCTCTCCACAGGAAAGGATTCGGACCGCTACATAGTGAAGTCGGTGTACAACCTCTCCATGATCCTGAAAAGGATCCATGGCACTGCACCCATCATCATCTTTGATGAATACGACTTCTGTTATCACAGATCATTCCAAACTCCGGAATACGATGAAATTACAGGAATCATGTCGGAGTTTCTGAGACTATCACTCAAAAACAACACGAACCTGTCATTCGGTATCGTCAGCGGAATAATGCGTGCGGCAAAGGAGGATATATTCAGTGGCCTGAACTCCCTCGACGTCTATGATATCTTCAACGACATCTATGATGAATTCTACGGATTCACTCAGGAAGAGGTCGCATCACTCATCGGAAAATGCGGAATGCCCAATATTCTTGACGATCTGAAGGAATGGTATGATGGATACCGCTTTGGATCCACAGATGTATACAACCCCTGGAGCATCATGTGCTGTCTCCAGAATGGAGGTAAGACCTCAGACTATTGGGTGAATAGCGGAAGTTCCGAAATCATCGAAGACATCATCGTGAGAAACCGTGGCAAAGGTGTCGCTGATGATATCATATCTCTGATATCCAATCCGGAAACGGTCATCGAATCAAGCATACTCCCCTCTGTCACATTCAGAGAGCTCTTGGTCGAAAACAACAATCCCGAGGTTCTGAAAACAAACCTGCATTCCCTCATGGTCATGTCCGGATATCTGAAGGCCGTCAAAGACGGTAATCTGTATCAATTGAGCATTCCCAACAAAGAGGTACTATACTCATATAACAGACTGATCACCAGATTGTTCGGATTCGGGCGCACAAGACAATCCAAACTGTATTCTTACCTCACCTCCAAGGATTCGAAATCGGCGGAGGGCGAACTCAACCGCCTGTTCTCTCCGGGAAGCATCAGGGATGAATGATGCCATAATGACTACAAACATGCGATGATGATCCTCTTCCAGTACATGGGATATGACAATGTGACGGAGAGGGAGTCGGGAGACGGATTCATAGACATCTATGTACATCCCACATCCGACCACCCTGCCATCATCATGGAGATCAAGGTCACCAAGACGGCAAGGAACCTCCAGAACATGGCCGAATCAGCCCTGAAACAGATTGAAGAGCGCGACTACGCATCAGGCGAAGGAGCGATTCTCTGCGGGATATCGTTCAACAAGAAGAAATGCTGCGTGAGGATCCGCTGAATCCTCGATCATATTGAATCGGGACCCCGGTGAAAGGTTCCGGGGCCCCTTCTGTTTTACTCAGTGCCTGAAGACACGGCAACCGGTGAACACCATGGCCATACCGTGCTCATTGGCGGCATCGATGACCTCCTGGTCCCTGATGCTCCCTCCGGGCTGAATGATGGCGGTGACACCCGCACTTGCGGCCTCGTCGACACCGTCCCTGAACGGGAAGAACGCATCGGATGCCATGACGCAGCCCTCCGTGGGCTCGTTGGCCTTCATGGTAGCGATCTTGGCGGAATCGACACGGCTCATCTGACCGGCTCCGATACCGACCGCACGCTCACCCCTCACATACACGACCGCGTTGGAAGTGACATGCTTTGCGAGCTTCCATGCGAACAGGAGAGAGTGGATCTCCTCCTCTGTGGGAGCCCTTTCTGTGACGACCTTGAGGTTGGCGGGGTCGATGACCACATCCTCATCGGTCTGGATGAGCATTCCACCCTGGACCTTCTTCATCTTGTACTCCCTGTGCCTGTATGCGGGCCCGATGGGGGAGTTGGTCCTGAGGAGACGGATGTTCTTCTTGACCTCCATGATCTCGATGGCACCCTCATCGTATCCGGGACAGATGACGGCCTCGACGAAGTGCTGGGAGATCTCCTGTGCGGTCTTGACGTCACAGTTCCTGTTGAGACAGATGACACAACCGAATGCGGAAAGGGGATCCACGTTGTATGCGGTCATGAACGCATCGTAGATGTTGTCCTCGGATGCGAGTCCGCAGGGGTTGGTGTGTTTCATGACCACGGCGGTGGGCTTCTCGAAGTCCATACAGATGTCCAGGGCCTTGTCCAGGTCCAGGATGTTGTTGTAGGACAGCTGCTTCCCGTGGTCCAGGAGCTCCGCGTTGGCGACAGAGATTCCGGGTGTGAAGGGGTCCTTGTAGAAGGCGGCCTTCTGGTTGGGGTTCTCACCGTATCTGAGGTCCTCCACCTTCTCCAGCGGGATGGGGAAGGATGCGGGGAATCCCTCACAGAACCTTCCGCACATGCGGGATGCGATCATGGCATCATAGTTGGCGGTGACCACGAAGGCCTCGGCCATGAGCCTCTGATGGAGCTCCAGGTCGAGCTCCCCCTTCTCCCTCAGCTGGGTGAGGACGTCGGAGTACTGCTCGGGACCTGTGACCACGGCCACAGACTCGTAGTTCTTGGCAGCCGCACGGATCATGCTGGGCCCACCGATGTCGATGTTCTCCACTATGTCCTCGAAGCTCACGCCCTCTTTGAGAACGGTCTGCTTGAACGGATAGAGGTTGATGACGACCATGTCGATGGGTTCGATGCCCTTGTCCTTGATGGCGGACATGTGCTCGGGGACGTCCCTGCGGGCGAGGATCCCTGCGTGCACCTTGGGGTGGAGGGTCTTGACGCGTCCGTCCAGCATCTCGGGGAAACCTGTGACATCGGAGACCTCGGTCACGGGGAGTCCGTTCTCTTTCAGAAGTTTGTATGTTCCACCGGTCGAGATGATCTCGACCCCGAGCGAGGAAAGCTCCTTGGCGAAATCCACGATTCCGCTCTTATCGGAGACGCTGATAATTGCCCTTTTGATCTTTGACAGTTGTATACCCCCTCTTTCGAGGTGCGCATACAGATGTATGCATCTTCCGAATCTCCTACCAGTATATAACCCAGCCCGAACCGATTACGGGAAACGGCCATTTTCCTACGGAATCCGTACTCCCATATGCGGTATCGTCCGATTACCGTTGTGGATGCGTCATATAACTGTGAATCCGATAGGCGATAGAGGTTTGCCGGGGTCTGCGGATCCAGAATCCCCGGACGATGACCGGCACCTGTGATCCATATCCAAGACTAAACATGGACCTTGATCGGCCGGTGTCATGAAAACAACCCATAACCCCAATCTTCTCAGATCGTGATTCGCCGCCATCACCC
>CAZCMJ010000082.1:0-3919 GCA_964499845.1 uncultured Methanomassiliicoccales archaeon | reverse complement strand
AAACGTCATTTTCACGTCGATAGTCATATTTTTATACAATCGGTGTATCCAAAACAACACCGTCAGAGGTCAAGAAATGATCTACAACATCCACGCTGATTCGATCCTTCTTCTTTGATCAGTGGATACTGTGACGGTTTGAGGTGTGTCTATGAATACTCAAACTAGTGAGAGCGTTAAACAGTTGCACGATTACCTGGCTGTCAGTCAATACAATCAGGATGCGCTCCCCGTGCTTCCGGAGGACCGTGGGAAGATTGAGATTTTCGACACCACCCTCCGCGACGGAGAACAGGCCCCCGGTATCGCACTGAGTCCCGAGGACAAGGTGAGGATAGCCTACGCCCTGGACGACCTGGGCGTCGATTACATCGAAGCGGGGTTCGCCGTCTCATCCGCCGTCGAGAGCGAGACGATCAAGACGATCATGGACGCCGGCATGCACGCAACCGTGCTGAGTCTGGCCAGGTCCGTCCACAAGGACATCGATGCCGCCGCCGAGACCGGTGTGAAGTACGTCCACACCTTCATCGGCACATCCCCTCTGCACAGGGAGTACAAGCTCAAGATGAGCAAGGAGCAGATCATCGAGAAGGCCGTGGAATCCGTCGAGTATGCAAGGTCCAGGGGCATGGAGGTCCAGTTCTCCTGCGAGGACGCCACCCGTACCGAGCTGGACTACATGATCGAGGTGTACAAGGCGGTCGTGGATGCGGGCGCATGCGCCATCAACGTCCCCGACACCGTCGGTGTCATCGTCCCCCAGGGTATGAGGTATCTGGTGGGCGAGATCGCCAAGGAGGTCAAGGTCCCCATCAGCGTCCACTGCCACAACGATATGGGAATGGCTGTGGCCAACACCCTGGCGGCGGTCGAAGCCGGTGCAACCATCTGTCAGGCCACCGTCAACGGTATCGGCGAGCGTACCGGTAACGCCGCATTGGAGCAGGTGGCTGTCAACCTGTTCGCCAACTACAACGTGAACACCATCGACCTGCAGAAGATCGGTCAGACATCCGCACTGATCCAGCGTCTGACCGGATTCCCCATGGGACTGAACCAGCCCGTTGTCGGCCGCAACGCGTTCGCACACGAGTCCGGTATCCATGTCCATGGTGTCATGGGCAACTCCGCCACATACGAACCCTTCCGCCCCGAGATGGTCGGTGTCCAGAGGCACATCGTCATCGGGAAGCACTCCGGTGCACACTCCGTCCACCAGCGTCTGGAGGCCCTGAACGTCTCATTCCCCGAGGAGCGCATGGGCGAGCTGATGGAGACCATCAAGGCCACCGCCATCGGTGACAAGGAGATCGACGATGCGGAGTTGATCGCATTGGCCGACCACGTCCTCTACAAGAGCAGCATGGTTGAGCCCGCGGTCATCCTGGACGGTGTCGCGGTGATGTCCGGAAAGGGTGTCACTTCCACGGCCACTGTCAACATGAGGATCAACGGGGAGGCACGTACCTTCGCGGAGGTCGGAGTGGGTCCCGTGGACGCCTCACTCAGGGCCATCGCAGAGGCCGTCAACCCGGCCATCACCCTCGAGGAGTACAAGCTCGGGGCCATCAACGGTAACAGCGATTCGCTGTGCGAGGTCACCGTCATGGTGAAGAACGTCCAGGGCGATGGATTCTCATCCGTCGGACGTGCGGTCGGACTCGATGTGGTCATGACCAGCGTGGACGCCATGATCGCGGCCATCAACAGGGATTTCGCACGTAAGACCACAATCAGGAACGAGTGATTAGAGATGACAGGAAAAACCATCGCAGAGAAGATCCTCTCGGAGAAATCCGGGACCGACGCACGCGCGGGACAGATCGTCATGGCCGACGTGGACTACGTCATGGTCAACGACGTCACCGGTCCCATCGCGTTCCGCGAGTACGACAAACTCGGAACACAGACCATGTTCAAGGACCGTATGGTCCTGATCCCCGACCACTATGTCCCCAACAAGGACATCGCCTCCGCGGAGCAGGCCAAGGAGATGAGGGATTTCGTGAGGAAGCACGAGCTTCCCAACTACTTCGAGGTCGGTAAGAGCGGGGTCTGCCACCAGCTGATGGTGGAGGAGGGTTTCGCCGCACCCGGAAGGCTCATCGTCGGGGCCGATTCCCACACATGCACATACGGGGGTATCAACGCCCTCTCCACCGGTATCGGATCCACCGAGGCCGCGGGTGCGTTCGCAACGGGAAGGCTCTGGTTCAAGGTCCCCGAGACCATCAAGGTCGTCGTCAAGGGACATTTCAAACCCTATGTGGGTGGAAAGGACCTGATCATCAAGATCATCACCGATATCGGGGTGGACGGGGCCAACTACAAGGCCTTCGAGTTCCACGGCGATATCCAGAACATCCCAGTGGCGGACAGGCTCGCAGTCTCCAACATGGCCATCGAGGCCGGGGGCAAGGCAGGTATCTTCCCCTGTGACGACCTGACCCGCGAGTACATCAAGGACACCGTCAGAGGGGAGTACACACCTGTGGAGGCGGACCCCGATGCGGTGTACTGCCAGACCCTGGAGTACAACCTGGACGAGCTGGAGCCCATGGTGGCATTCCCCCACCTGCCCAGCAACGGACACGAGGTGAAGGACACGGACGTCAGGATCGACCAGGCGTACCTCGGATCCTGCACCAACGGGAGGATCGAGGACATGAGGATCGGGGCCGAGATCGTCAAGGGAAGGAAGGTCCACCCCGACGTCAGGTTCCTCGTGGTCCCCGCATCACAGAAGGTCTACCGCCAGATGGTGGAGGAGGGTCTGATGCAGATCTTCCTCGATGCCGGTGCGTTCATCTCCGGACCCACATGCGGTGCATGTCTCGGCGGATACATGGGTATCCTCGCCGCCGGGGAGAGGTCCGTGTCATCCACCAACAGGAACTTCATCGGAAGGATGGGGGACAAGACCTCGGAGGTCTACCTCGCCGGACCCGCCGTCGTGGCGGCATCCGCCATCGCCGGGAAGATCGTCACACCCGATCAGCTGGAGGGACAGTGAATGGAGCAGTTCAAAGGAAAGGTATGGGTCTTCGGGGACAACGTCGACACCGATCAGATCATCCCCGCGGAGAGACTGGTGGCATCCAATCTGGACCACCTCAACGACTACATCTTCGAGAAGGTCAGGCCGGGCTTCGCCCAGCAGGTCCAGAAGGGCGATATCCTGGTGGCGGGGAGGAACTTCGGTTGCGGATCGTCCAGGGAGCATGCCCCTCTGTCCCTCATCGAGGCAGGTTTCTCCTGCATCATCGCCGAGTCCTTCGCACGCATCTTCTACAGGAACTCTATGAACATCGGACTCCTGTTGGTCGAGTGCAAGGTCGACGCACCCAAGGAGGGATGTGAGGCCGTCGTGGACCCGGACCACGGAAAGGTCACCGTCGATGGCAGGGAGTACAACTTCCCCGAATATCCCCCGTTCATCACCGAACTGATCAAAGAGGGCGGACTCATGAATCTGATCAAGGAGGGGAAGCTGTGAAGCAGTTGGCAATCATCCCCGGTGACGGTATCGGAAAGGAGGTCATCGCGGCCGGTATGGAGGTCCTCGATGCGGTCTCCGAGATCTCATCCTTCCAGTTCGAGCCCGAGTATGTGGACATCGGATCCGACAGGTACCTCGAGACCGGTGAGCTCCTAACCGATGAGGACATCTCCCTCCTGAAGTCCAAGGACGCCATCTACTTCGGTGCCATCGGTGACCCCAGGGTCAAACCCGGTGTCCTTGAGCAGGGCATCCTCCTGAAGATGAGGGCGGTCTTCGACCAGTACATCAACCTCAGGCCCGTCACATCCTGGTTCCCCTTGGTCCCCCTCAAGAGGGAGGTGGATTTCGACATCCACTTCCTCAGGGAGAACACAGAGGACTTCTATATGGGGGCAAACGGTTTCTTCGGACCCA
>CAZCMJ010000081.1:0-4062 GCA_964499845.1 uncultured Methanomassiliicoccales archaeon | reverse complement strand
GGCGCGAAATCCCCGTACACAAGGGAAGTATATAAGGCTTCCGATGGGTCCGGGTTTTCGACGATTCAATCTGAATCGTTGATCTTGATTGAACGACTTCACGTCGCAACCACACGATGCCACACATCGCGCATTCCCCTCTATTTCCCACTTGTATTTAAACTTATCTATACATAAAAGTTGTTAAGGTGCGAATATGACCATGATCGCATCAGGAATCAGTGTTTTCAGTACTTTATAGTCCGGATAATGGATCCGGAGGAACCCGTCCGCATACAATCTCTTTCCAAGGAGCTTGGCGACAACCGCGGCCTCGACCTTGCCCTCAACCTTCCACGCACCGGAATCCGATGAAGTGTCCGTTGAAACATATATTGGAAGACGCAACCGGAGCCTCTCGGCATCATCGCAGATATCCCACACGGCGTCAAACTGTTCCGAGGGTATTTCCACCTTGCATCCTCCGCGGACATTGTATGTATAATCCCCCGAGGACCTCATCTCCTCCAATGACCTCTTCCCAACGGCAAGACTGTTGTTGAGTTCGGACATCATGGACTCGATCGTAAATCCCTTCATGTTTCCCAATATCTCTCATATTATATTATAGAAGAACGACAGACATAAGTTGACCACCTCACGGAGCACATCATATATTGATCATCATAGATGCGGAGGTATGGATCAAACGGAGATTCTGAAGGCATTGTCGGAACACCCCTGTTACAACGAGGAGGCCCACCGCAAGTTCGCCAGAATGCACATCCCCGTTGCACCCCGTTGCAACATCCAATGCAACTACTGCAACCGCAAATTCGACTGCTGCAATGAATCCCGTCCCGGAGTCACCAGTGAGATCCTTTCCCCACTGGACGCTGCACTGAAGGTACGTGCCGTCAGGGAGAAAGTCCCGGAACTCAGGGTCATAGGCATAGCCGGACCGGGGGATCCTCTGGCAAATGAAGAGACGTTTGAGTCGATACAGTTGATCGCCAAGGATTTTCCAGACCTCACACTGTGTGTGTCGACGAACGGGCTCGCACTTCCGGATTCCGCCGAACGGCTCTATAACCTCGGAGTCAGGTTTATAACGGTGACCATGAACAGTTGCGACCCATCCATCGGAGCGGAGATCTATGGGTCCGTGAACATAGATGGCAGGATACTCACCGGAACCGAGGGTGCGGCAGCACTCATCAAGAGACAGTTGGAAGGGATACTTCTGGCCGCTGATCTGGGCATGATGGTAAAGGTCAATATCGTCATGATCCCCGGTATCAACGATGGTCACATACCCGAACTGGTAAAGAAGGTCAGATCCATCGGTGCATACATCGTCAACATCCTCCCACTCATCCCCGTGGAGGGTACCAGGTTCTCGGACAGACGTGCACCCACCCCCCTTGAAAGGAAGGAACTGATGGACAGGTGCTCCATAGATGCCAAGATGATGCGCCACTGCAGACAGTGCCGTGCCGACGCCATCGGAAAACTGGGGGAGGACAGATCTGCGGAGTTCGTTCATTTCAGCGGATGCGGATCCGGATGCGGCCCCCAGAGGCGTGTCGATGTCGCCCTCACCCCCGACCGTGATAGTGACAGGGTCGCAGTCGCATCATTCGACGGGGAGACTGTGGACAGCGGTTTCGGCAACGCCGGAACATTCCGTGTATATCTCATCGAAAACAATACATACAGATTCCTTGAGGAGAGGACCATAGTCAAAGGGGGATCGGTCTCCGGAGACAGCCACAGAAAGCATATCGAATCGGTCATAGACACGATCAACGATTGCGGGACGGTCATCGTGAAGGAGATCGGCCCGCTTCCCTCCAAGGTCCTCAACAACATCGGCATAAAGGTGACCGTCACCGACGGCAACATCGGAGATGCCCTCGAGACCTTACTCTGACCGGGGTTCACACCCCGACAACCATTTTTATAATGGTGCCATAGGTGGCGTCCATTGAATGGAGTGTACACTATGGACGCTCAACAGATGAGAGAAACATACGTTGACTTTTTCAAAGAGAGGGGACACGCCTACATCAGGTCCGCTCCCCTCATCCCTGAGAACGACCCCACCGTGCTCTTCACCACCGCAGGTATGCACCCTCTGGTACCCTACCTCCTCGGCGAAAAGCACCCGGCAGGGAACAGGCTCACGGATTTCCAGAAGTGTGTGAGGACAGGGGACATCGACGAGGTCGGAGACGCCAGCCACCTGACGTTCTTCGAGATGCTCGGCAACTGGTCCCTCGGAGACTACTTCAAAAAGGAATCCATCGGATGGAGTTACGAGTTCCTGACATCCGTGCTCGGCATGGACCCCGATCAACTTGCTGTCACCGCGTTCGCCGGAGAGGGCAACATCCCCCGTGACGATGAGACCGCTGAGATCTGGAAGAGCCACGGCATGAGGGATGACCAGATCTATTTCTACGGCAAGGAGGACAACTGGTGGGGGCCTGCAGGCCAGACCGGACCCTGCGGACCTGACACAGAGATCTTCTATGACGATGGCAGACCCAAATGCGGACCCGACTGTGGACCCTCATGCCACTGCGGGAAGTTCACCGAGATATGGAACAATGTCTTCATGCAGTACTTCAAGGACTCCGATGGCAAATTCACCCCCCTCAAACAGATGAATGTCGATACCGGAATGGGTCTTGAGAGGATACTCCGTATCCTGAACGGGAAGGAAACGGTCTATGACACCCCCCTGTTCACAGGGATCATCAGCAAACTGGAGGAACTCTCCGGCAAGAGGTACGGCGAGGATGCGGAGGACACCAAAGCATTCAGAATCGTCTCCGACCACCTGAGGGCCGCTACATTCATCCTCGGAGACGGAGTCACTCCCGCCAAAGTCGGCCAGGGATACATCCTCAGAAGACTCATCAGAAGGGCCAGCAGATACATGTCGAAGCTCGGTATCGAGAAGACCTGTATGAGGGAGGTCTCAGAGGTCGTCGTCTCAGAGTACTCCAAGGCCTACCCCGAGTTGGAGAGGAACAAGGACTTCATCTACTCCAACATCACAGCAGAGGAGGAGAAGTTCCGCGAAACCCTCACCAAGGGACTCAAGAGGTTCAATGAGATGATCTCCGAAAACGGCGATAAGAAGGTCCTGGACGGAGAGATGGTCTTCAGACTCTATGACACATTCGGATTCCCTGTGGAACTCACCACCGAACTCGCCGCAGAGAAAGGACTCCAAGTGGATATGGAGGACTTCGACAAGAGGTTCAAGGCCCATCAGGACAACTCCCGTGCCGGAGCTGACCAGCAGTTCAAGGGAGGTCTCGCGGACCACAGCGAGGAGACCACCAAACTGCATACCGCCACCCATCTCCTGAATGCCGCCCTCAAGAGGGTCATCAGCCCCGACATCAACCAGAAGGGTTCCAACATCACCGCGGACAGACTTAGATTCGATTTCAACCTCGACAGGAAGTGCACCCCCGAGGAGATCAAGGAGGTCGAGAGACTGGTCAACGAGGTCATCAAGGCCGAAGTCCCCGTCGTGTGTGAGGAGATGACCTATGAGGAGGCCAAGGCCCGCAATGCGGTCGGAGTCTTCGCTGACAAATACGGCGAGATGGTAAAGGTCTACACGATCGGCGACTTCTCCTGCGAGATCTGCGGAGGCCCCCATGTGAGCAACACATCCGAACTCCAGGGCTTCAAGATCAAGAAGGAGGAGAGTTCCGCGGCAGGCGTCAGACGTATCAAGGCCGTCGTCGGAAAGTTCGACTGATACCCGAAACACCCACCCCGGTGACATGGTCACCGCCCATCCTCCGAATTAATGGGTTTCCAGCCCGGCGGAAAGGAGGTAACCGCCGGGTGCCCGGGATCACCCCGGTACCGATCAGGAATACAGGTCCGATGACCTCACGAACTCCCTTATCTTCTCACAGATCCCGTCGACGGACGCCTCCTGATCGTTGGACCCCACAGTCTCAACACAAATGGAATAGGCCAACGCACTGATCACCGCCTGTTGTCAAATCCCCTCTGCGAATACCTTCATTATCGCGCAGAAGACGTCTTCGA
>CAZCMJ010000080.1:0-4065 GCA_964499845.1 uncultured Methanomassiliicoccales archaeon | reverse complement strand
ATCAACGGAACCCTCGACCTTAGGGTTGAATTAGAAATAAATGGAAAGGTCCACGGAACAGGATCCATCGTTCTCAAGGACGGAGTCAGCGTTACGTTCACAAAAACTGCAACCGTAGGGTTAACCCTTACAAACGGAGCTGACGGATTTGTGTTCGATAATGTAAGTGGGAAAAAGTACCTGGCTGATGGAACCGTTGATGAGGAAAAATCAAAAGCCTTCGTTGTATCATCAGTGGCAAAGGCTGCCACTAAGGCGGCATATCTGACCATCTCCGGAACCATCCTTGAGGGAACCGTAACGTCTGAGGGCAACACAGCTCTTGGATTCGGAAATGACGGTTTCGATATTGGATCGGAGGCGATCTTTATCATCCCTGCTAGTGCTACACTGACCATCACAAAGGTGGATGGAAAGGAAATATGTGCGAACGGACTTCTCAAAGTAGCAGGAAATCTCAATATGTCTGTCGAGAATGACTCCACTACCAACGAATTCGGAACTCTCACTTATCAGATCACATACATTGATGGTGAGTACACCGTGTATACGATGCTTTCCACAGGGGTGTCCAACGCAACTGCAGGAGATTCCTTCGAAGTAACTGACGACGTCAAAATCACTAAAAGTATGCAGGTTCCTGCAGGTGTCACACTCATTATCGCAGATGACAAGAGAATCATCGTGCCTCAAAACATGTTCATAACTGTTGGAACGCCTATGAAGGCCCTGGGAGCTACAACTAGTATCCAGGGTAAAGTTGTTCTTGAGGAAAATGCATTTGTTGTTGTTTATTCAGATAACAGTGTGGACATGTCCAAGGCGGAGATTGTGGTTGTCAGCGAGGGATCGGAAACAGCACCGAAGAATAGTCAGTACTCCATCCTCAATGAGGTCTATGCGACAGTGTATATTGGGCCGACTACTGATGATTCGGATGTGGAAGAGGTTCTTGTTCCTGAGATTGATGGATACAGGTTCCTTGGTTGGAATGCTTTGGTGAAAGATGAAGGAGTCGGAGAAACTGACTTCGAAGCCAACATGAAGGCATCCATGGTCAAGGTCACCTTCACCAAGGTCGACGGAATCTCATATTACGTCGACAACGAGAAGCAGAACCTGGTCGGAGCACCCGTCTACGTTGCATACGGATCCACCGTCACTGCAGTCGCTGATTACGGATACACCGGAAACGCGCTCGTCAACGGGAAGGCGTACATCGTAGTCGACACCGACACCACTACCATCACCGGGTCCGGAGTCTCTGTCTCTGAGCCCGGGGTCACTGTCGAGCCCGCAAAGGACGGCAGCATTGGAATCACCGAGTACCTTCTGATCGTCCTGGTCATCCTCGCAGCCATCCTGGTTGTCGTGGTCGCCATCAGGATGATGAGGAGCTGAAGAGACCGGTGCCATGGGCACCGGGAGGACCGTTTATGAACATCCCTCAGGGAGAGGAAACGATCCCGGGGCATACGACGGTCCCACCCAGAACCGAAGAGAGTGAGGATAGGCGGTACAGATAATGACGTACCGCACAAGGGGCCGCTCCCCATCCCATCGAGACGGATAGGTCTCAATTGAAAGGAAGGGGGATGGGAACGGCCCGCCTCCGGACGGTGAACGGGATCCTCCGTCGGAACCATATCCGACGAGGGACACCCACTCCGGTCCGGAGGTCCAGGTCCTCATCGGTCAGGCCCACATCGAAAAGAGCAGGAAGGTGGAGATGACAATGACACTTGAACAAGAGATCGTACAGAGCAACGGTGAGAGGAAGATGTATAAGAAGAGGAACTCGATGCTGACCTCGACCCCTTACGAGTATGACCCCGACAATCCCCTCCCGGTCCTGGATAGGCGGTACAGATAATGACGTACCGCACAAGGGGCCGCTCCCCATCCCATCGAGACGGATAGGTCTCAATTGAAAGGAAGGGGGATGGGAACGGCCCGCCTCCGGACGGTGAACGGGATCCTCCGTCGGAACCATATCCGACGAGGGACACCCACTCCGGTCCGGAGGTCCAGGTCCTCATCGGTCAGGCCCACATCGAAAAGAGCAGGAAGGTGGAGATGACAATGACACTTGAACAAGAGATCGTACAGAGCAACGGTGAGAGGAAGATGTATAAGAAGAGGAACTCGATGCTGACCTCGACCCCTTACGAGTATGACCCCGACAATCCCCTCCCGGTCCTGGAGGAGAGGCATATGATGGACATCCTCATGTACCTCTACACCCACGGACGTTCCAAGAAGACGGACATCTACAAAGGGATCAGCCTCAACTCCCGTATGCCTGAGAAGCTCACCCGCCTCCATCACGCGGGATTGATAGTCGTCCACAACTACGAGGGCAACAGCAATGCCCGCGGGGATGTGGAGCTCACCGACTACGGGGCACTCGTGACCCAGGTCGTCCTCAACCTCAGCAGGATCCTCAAGACCCGTCCACGTGACGAGGTCGACCTGGTGAAGATGGGCATATACCCTGACGGCAAGGTCAGCGGAACATTCAAACCGGTGCCGATGGACGACTTCTGACAGGTCCCGTCGGTGAAACCGGCCCTCTGGATCGGTATTCCTGCCTGTGGGGACACGGCGGGGCCGGTCCACCATCCCCGGTCACAGGGGATGAACACCTCTTAACGTTCCTGTGTCCCCTGTCAACCATTAATAACGGATCCACGGACATCCACCTTCCATGATATTCACATTCTCCGCCACCGGCAACTCGTACCATGTGTCCCGTCTCGTATCGGAATCACTGGGGATACCGAAGGTGGACATCGCCGCGGCCGTACGCTACAAACGTTATCTGTACGACGCCGAGGGGGAGGATGTGGGCTTCGTCTTCCCCGTGTACTTCCTCGGACTCCCCCATATGGTCAGGGTCTTCGCCGAGAACCTGGAGGTCCGCAATCCCGGGAGGGTGTTCTGCATCCTCACCTGCGGCGGACACTCCGGCATGGCCGGGGAGATGCTCTCTGAATGCCTCGGGGACAGGTTGCACATCGATTCCCTCCATGACATCCTCATGCCGGACAATGCCGTGTTCTTCCAGGATCCCCCGTCCGAGGATGAGCAGAGGAGGATCAACTCGGAGGCCGACGTCAGGATACAGGATATCATCGGCATGCTGATGTCCGGTGACACCGGCGACCACAGGGAGCACTCAGGTCCCGACAACTCCCGTGAACTGTACTCCCACTACGAGGATGCCAGGGTCACGGAGCCCTTCTCCATCAACGACAGGTGCATCGAATGCAGGATCTGCGAGGACGTATGTCCCGAACAGGTCATCAGGATCTATCACAGGAAGCCCGTATGGGATGAGGACAGATGCTCCATGTGCATGTCATGCCTGAACCTCTGTCCCAAGGGGGCCATAGAGTTCGGTGACACCACCCAGGGGAGGGGGAGGTATCACCATCCCGATTTCAACGGGAGGATCATAGGGATTCCGTTGAGGTATTGAGCTAGGATTCCAGAGTCCTCTCGGAAGTTTTCGATTCTTTGAAAATCATTTCATGATAATTCATCGTCGATGATCATCGTACCTTCATGGAGTCGTTCGTAGGTCGTAAGAAGGAATTGGAGAAATCGAACAGGTCTATGGACGGGGTATGGCGGTTCTCATCTTCGGACGTAGGCGTGTTGGGAAATCAACATCGATCAGTAAGTTCTGTGAGGAGAGGAACAACCTGTATCTGACGTGCATAGGTGGTAGCCTCCGTTCGGATTCTGAACATATGCATCGATGAGCAATGGAGAGAGGATTGAATCAGGTCATGTTCGAGGGGATGTGCTGAGGATCCCTGTGAACAGGCCGAGAGATCCATCCGGGTCCTTCAGTGGGAGATGCATATAGGAACGGGGCACCATCCTGTACGGTGTGATCCTCCATGATGACACTGTGATAATCGTCTCGGAGGGGAGGGATTGTGAACGTTACGGTAATTGTCGGTATTTCTTTCATTACAAAGATTACAGAGATTACAAGTCAAGGTTATAATACGGGATACGCCTATAGGGTTCACATGAGAGGAACAAGGAGGAAGA
>CAZCMJ010000079.1:0-4084 GCA_964499845.1 uncultured Methanomassiliicoccales archaeon | reverse complement strand
AGAGGTCAGGTACCGTCAGGAACTCTGCGGATGACCTCATGGCCTGCATAAAGATCGCTGAGGAAGCGGTCGGTATCGGATCGAAGGATTGACGTCCCCCTGTCTACAATCCCCTGATTTTGTACAGTGCCGATCGTATGTCGGCATCATCGGAATCGGAAACAAGGGCGAGCTTCGTCATTCCGGAGTTCGGATGTCTTTTGAGGAATGGTCGATCCGTCCCTGTATGATCCCATAGGATATGCCGGAGATGATCCCAGTATGGTGGAACCTGTATCAGAACACCATCTGCACCAGGACCATGTACAGGATCGTACCCGCTCCGATGCTCAGGAAGATGTTCCTCTTCCAGATGTGCAACGCAACGACGGTCAGTCCCGCGATGAGCTCGGGTATCCCGTAGGGGTATGCCAGTACCGAGGTGGACCTGAGGCAGTACACAACCAGCATTCCGATGATGGCCGGAGGCAGGACCCTTCCGATGAACAGGACCTTCGGAGGGATCTCCTTCCCTTTGGGGAAGACGATGAACGATGCCGCACGGGTGGCGAACGTCGCTATGGCAATGGCCAGGATCATGACCAATGATGATACGGAGTCAAGCATCCTTCGAAGCCTCCTGTCCCTCTATCCTCTTCTTGCCCAGCATGATGACCGCGATGATCAGCAGCATCGTGGGCAGGACGAAGTTGTCCGCTCCGAATATCAGGAGACAGACAAATGATGCGCTGACTCCGATGAGTTCGGGGAGACGGTTGTTCCTGTGGCACCAGAGTTCAACGAACATCACTATGAACAGCGCGGTCATGGCGAATTCGATACCCTCGGAGTTGAACGGGAGCGTTCCGGCAATGACCGCACCGATCACGGATCCGAGGATCCAGTAGAGCTGGTTGAGCAGTGTGATGGACAGGAGGAACTTCTCCTCATCCACATCATCGGGGACCTTCGTCGTGCATATGAGCGAGTAGGTCTCATCCGTCATACCGAATATCAGGTACCATCTTTTGGAACTGAAGCGGTTGTACCTCTCCACCAGGGACAGTCCATAGAAGACATGTCTGATGTTGACCATCAGTGTCAGGAACACCGCCTGGAGGATGGAGAATCCGGGTACGAAGAAGTTTACCGCCAGATACTGGCCGGAGCCGGCATAGACGAGGACGCTCATCAGGATGGCCCACAGGACGTTGTATCCTTTGTCAGCGAACATGACCCCGAAGGCCAGGCCTATGAAGAGATATCCTGTGAGCACCGGAATGGTGTAGGGGAACGCCCTTTTCATGGCCTCCTTGTACGAACCCAATGTATCATGTCGGCCATCGAGTTCGGATATATGATGATGTTCGTCCTAGGGGTCCCGATATCGCTGTCATGGGCAGGTGGTCCGCAGGAGACCGATGGAGTCACTCCGTAGTGGTCGTGGTCTGACGATGTTGTCCGAGAACACACGTGGGAGGGGGCTGTGTTCATTGGAGTCCATATGGGACAATCACCCGAAGATCGTTCTGACATCCGATACTCTCGTCCCGGGTTCGGAGAACGGAGTGGAGATCATGAATGTCATCGATCGGTTTATGTCCTCCGAATCCTGACATCTCATGGCCACACATCAGAACCGGTGATGTTGTGGAGGTAAGGGGTTGTGACCCCCCTGCCCCATCCGTCGACAACGAATGGAGCGGGAGGCCGTTTCCAAAGGATCGTTTTCCGAGCGGATCACTCGTCGCTGGAACCGGATCTGACCTTCACGGCCATTCCTTTCTTCATCTGTTTGATCTCGAAGGGGATGAGGAACGCACGTCCGGTGGCGATGGGGTTGTCGTCCTTGTCGGTGACGATGACCTCGTCCATGGGGCGGAGGTCGGGATCGCAATCGAGGACGAACTGGGCGAACACGTTGCGTCCGTCCGATACGAACGGGATCGAATCGTCCATGACGGAGACCCTCATATGGGGTGCGGGACAGGCTTCGACGATCCTCTTGGCACCCTCCATTCTGAGGGTGTACATCCCGTCACCGGCACGCATGGACAGGACATGTTCCCCGTCGGAGATGACGTTCCTGATCTTCCCTGTCTTCTTGCTGGTGATCAGTTCTATCTTCCCTCTGAACAGTGCCTCGGTGGCCTCGATGCCGAACTGGTATCTGGAGACCGCCTTGGCCCTGAGCAGGTCGGCGTCGAACTCCTCGGTACCGTCTTCGGGAATCTGCGAGGGCTCGATGGCCTCCTTGAACCTCATGGTGCTCAGGAACTGGAATGTGATCCTCTCGGATTCCGTCTCGGTCTCCATGTCCATGTTCTCGGGGAACAGGGACTGGGCCAAGGGGTACATCTCGTCCAGTTCCGCGGGAACGGGTCCGAATGCGGAGACGACGATGGGTGTATATCCTGCCCTGCGTGCCTTGGCGAACTCCTCGGCATAGGGTCTGCTGTAGGGTTTCCCCTTGATGTCCTCGAACAGGACCGCCTTGTCGGTCGGAGGGATATACCTCGTACCCAATCTGTCCAGGTACCTCTTGAACACGGGGCGGTTCCTGGTCTCGGGTCCGGTGTAGAAGATGGCACCGTCCCTGCTGATGGGGTCGTAGTTCTCGGTGAGGTCCTGGTACTCCCTGAGCCTCCTGAGGGCATCCAGGAGGGCGGGGTGTGCCCTGCATCTGATCTCGGCCAGTTCCCAGAGCCTACCCTCCTTGATGTACCTCCTGACAAGGGCCAGTTCCTGGGTGATCTGATAGAGGTTGTGCTCGGCGATGAGCTTGGTCTTGGCCTTCTTCTCCATCTTCCTGAGCTGATCGAGGGTGTATCCCCTGCATGCGGGACAGTTGCAGTCCAGGGTCTCCATGTCCTGGAGACGGAACGTACCGTCCACGAACATCATCCTGTCGTCCCTGGCGAACTTGGCGTAGGATGCGGAGTCGAAGAAGTCGCATCCCATGAGTGCGAGGAGGGCCAGGACCATGGGGTGACCGGCACCGAAGGCGTGGACGGGTCTGTTGGGGTTGAGTCCCTTCTTGGAGGACATGATGACATCCACCAGCTCGGAGTAACGGTACTGCTCCATCAGGGGAACGATCCCTCCCACCGGGTGGACATCGATATCCATGGATGCCATCCTCTTGGCGCAGTCCTCCCTCAGGTCTGTGTAGATGGACCCCTGGGCCACACCGTTGATCATCATGTCGCCCTTCATCTCGCAGGCCTTCTGTGTCCTCTCGAGGGTGACCTCGATGGACTTGGCGGTCTGCTCCTTGGTCCAGTAGGGTTCGGTGAAGATGTCCAGGACGGTTCCGATGTCGGTGCCGATGGCCTTCTGGAACTCGATGATCTCTTCGTTGGTGAGTTCGACCTCACCGTACATGTGACTCTGGAAGGTTCCAGAGTCGGTCATGATGATCCCGGGGAAATCGAGCATCTCATGGAGCCCCACCTCTCTGGCCTTCTCGTTGAGGTCCTTGGTGTTCTTGATGATGTATGAGTTGGTGATGAGGCTCTTGAACCCGAACTTCTCATAGAGCTCCCTGGCGGGGACGGTGTTGATCTTCGGGTTTATCACCGGGAACAGGGCAGGGGTCTCCATGGTCTTCCCGGAATTGGTGGTGAATTTGCCGATACGGGCCATCCCGTCACGGCGGATGATCTCAAACATGACGAGAGCATCGGCAGGACGGTTATAATGTTGTCCGTGGGAACGGACACGGTGATGGGATAAGGGGAAGGTGTTGAGGGTCCCGCCCCGGAGGGCGGGGAGGGTCATCATTGGTCCATGAGGGGGATGTTGTCCCTGTTCATGTCGGCGAACACCTTGGCTATGGCGTTCTTCATGATGGTGTCGGGAACATCCTCCACATACTCCCTCTTCCAATCAAGTGTGGGACGTCCGAACACGACCTTGCCTCCCTGACCCAGGTCGCAGCTGTCCTCCACCTCCAGCAGCTTGATTTCCAGTCCATCGATGATCTCGGGGATGGTCCTGCCGTTGATGAGGACGGTGTTGGGTCCGTCGGTGACGGTCTCCGTGAACTTGCATGAGATGTCCCCCATCTGCATCTCGAAAATGAGATCCCTGATGTATGCGGCCA
>CAZCMJ010000078.1:0-4336 GCA_964499845.1 uncultured Methanomassiliicoccales archaeon | reverse complement strand
GTACAGCAACTACCCTTCCGAGATCGTCGACCGCAGGAACGCAGGGGAGATCTCCACCGTCGGAGGTTTCACCAATCCGAGTTATGAGATGATCCTCAAGGCATCACCGGACCTGGTGGTCTGCATAGACTCCCAGAACGCCCATGTCCAGACCGCCGAGAAGCTCAGACAGCACGGGATAGATGTGCTGATCATCAGTGGCGGTGAGGAGAGCGACATCCTCATGGACAACATCTTCATGGTCGGAGTGGTCCTGGGGACACAGGACACCACCAACGTCACGATCAGGACCATAGAGGGTCAGATAGACCAGGTCGAGGAGATCGTGGAGAACGGTGACAACGTATGGGACAAGCGCGTGATGGTCGCCCTGTCCGCGGTCAAATCCCCTTGGGTCTCAGGTTCCGACACATACATCTCCGATGTCATGTCCGGGATAAGGCTCGTCAACATCTATTCATCCGAATCAGGATGGGTTCAGGTCAATGCCGAGACCATCCTCCAGTACGATCCGGAGTACATCATCATCGTGTCGAGCGATTACAAGGCGACACAATCCAATTACGATTCCATGCTGGCATCCATGTCCACCGAATGGAAGGCGACATCCGCATACAAGAGCGGTGACATCTATCTCCTCTGTGAAGACGCCTGCGACCTCGTGTCCCGTCCGGGACCCCGTGTGGCGCAGATCACGGAACTGTTCGCCAGGACCATGCAGGGCAGTGCATTCGATGACGGCATCACCGTCCCCAAGTTCGTCGGAGACGAATACAGGGACTATCTCACCATAAGCAAGGAGGGTTCTATCTGAACAAACACCTCAAACTACCTCTGGCCGTCATCGCTGTGGCCGCTCTGTGCCTGGTGGTCCTGGCACCCTGTGACACCGATGCGGCCCCTGGCGACATGGTGCTAATAGACCAGGGCAACGGCATCACCGAATGGACCGGGGCCTCGGGAGACACCATATCCGATGTCCTGAAGGGGGCCGCCGACACCCTCGGACACGAACTGTCCCTATCGCCGTCCATAACCCTGGATGGGAGGGAGACGGTGAAGATCGGCGATACGAC
This sequence comes from uncultured Methanomassiliicoccales archaeon, assembly GCA_964499845.1. Classification (GTDB taxonomy): domain Archaea; phylum Thermoplasmatota; class Thermoplasmata; order Methanomassiliicoccales; family Methanomethylophilaceae; genus Methanoprimaticola. The sequence continues at coordinate 3,260 of CAZCMJ010000078.1, read as the reverse complement.
GACATCATGGAGGTTCTACGTCTGGGAGAACGGATCATGGAAGGATGCGACATCCTACCTCGATCCTTCGGCACCCTACAACGGGGGTTCCGTGGCATTGGGATTCCACCCCGAGGGCATCGCCCCCGTGGAGACCCCCGAGTACAGGTCCTCCTGGACCATGGTCCGTGGTGACGCACTCTCCACCGGTCATCAGACCGCCGACCTGGACACATCCGGAGACGGGTCCGTGGAGTGGTCGTTCACCTATGGCAAGGCCAACTACGTGACATCCACCATCCTCGTCGAGGGGAAGTACGCATACGTGGTCGCAGGCGGAGGGTACACCACGATGATGGACAAGCCCACCATCTACTGCTACGACCGTTTCACCGGGGAGACCATCTGGTCGTTCACTTATGAGATCGGTGCCGGTTACGAGACCGCCACCGGTGCCATCGTCGGTGACCACATCTACATCCCCGCAACCGAGGGTAAGCTGTACAGGATACCCCTCACCGGCCCCGGGGCCGAGAACTCCCTTGTGAAGAGCCTCGATATCCCCAGGGCAGCCGGTCACACACTCATCGGACTCGGTTACTCCACCGGTCCCGCATCCCTCGTCTACGATTCGGGGATGCTCTATTTCGGCGCATCCGACGGATACGTCTACTGCGTCGATCAGGATCTGAATATCGTTTGGAAATCGGAGATCGGGGGCCGCGGATACTACACCTCGCCCACCGTGTACGACGGTATCGTCTACTACGGTGCATTGGACGGTGTCCTATACGCCTTCGACCAGGTCACGGGGGACCTCGTAGATTCCGTCACGGTCCACACGGTCGAACACAGGGACAAGATCTACGGTGTGGCCAACACGCCCGTCATCGTGGACGGGGTCCTCATGCTCTCCTTCTCGGATGGACGCGGAATGGATTCCTCCGAGGGGGGTATCGCCGGTTACCGCATGACCGATTCGGGATTCGTCCAGGTGTTCAAGACCATGGAGCCCGGACTCAGTGGGTCCTACATCGTCCCCGTGGAGGACGGATCCTTCAAGGGAATCTACAGCACCGGGTACAGGACAATGTTCCGTGTCAGTACGACGGGTGCATATGAGGTCATGTCCGAGGTCAAGAACACCTTCAAGGCACCCATGGTCCTGGTGAACGGTACAGACCTCTACGCATCCACATACGACATCCCCGGTAAGATATTCGTCTTCGATCTGTCCGGTGACATCACCGCCAAGATGGACCGTCCTTCGGATTCTGACCAGTTCTGTATGGGCGCCCCGGTCGTCATCGACGGTATGATCTACAACGGTACCGACGGAGGGGCCTTCGCCTACAAGGGGACAGTCCCCGCGGCATCCGTACCGACAGGGGGGCCGTCCTTCTCCATCGACATCGGACTCGTCATCCTCGCCGTGCTGATCATCCTGCTCGTAGTGATCGTGTTCATGATGTTCAGAAGGGCACGCGAGGCCGGAATGCCCTTGGTACCCTTCATCCGCTCAAAGTTCAAGGAGGCCAGCGGATTCAACAACGCCGGCGGTTCCAAGGTCAGGAGGAACAAGCGCCGTCTGGTCACAGTGTTGATCATCGGATTGATCCTGACCTTCATCCTGTTCGTCATGAGCCTGATGTACGGTCCCTCCGGCAACTACTCCTTCGTGGATGCGCTGTCCAACTTCTGCTCCGGACTGTCCGCAACGATATCCGGACAGGGGCTCACCTATGATGAGATCATGGTCTTCGATTCCAGGGGATGCCGTGCAGTCGCCGCCGTCGCAGTGGGTGTCGGTCTGTCCATCTCCGGTTCCATCTATCAGGCCATCATCAGGAACCCCATGGTCGATCCGTACATTATGGGGGTTTCCGCAGGAGCGGGAGTGGCGGCCGTTTCGACCATAGCGTTCAACTTCACCTTCTTCGGACTCCTGGGCGACGTCACCTATGCAACGCCCATCGTGGCCATGGTCGGAGGTGTGATCGCATTCGGATGCACCATGCTCCTGGCCGAGAAGGCCGGAGGTTCCTCCACCAACTACGTCCTGGCCGGTGTCATCATAGGATTGGTGTTCTCGGCCATCCAGACCCTGATGCTCAGCATGGCAGGTGACAAGCTCAACAGCGCCATGTCCTGGCTGTTCGGATCCTTCGCCAACATCGATTGGGAAGAGGCCATCATGGTCCTGATCCCCTCATTGGCCATGTCCCTCGTTCCCCTGGTGTGGGCCAAGGAGTTCAACTTGGTCCTCCTGGGTGAGGAGCAGGCCCGTCAGATGGGATTGGATGTCAGGAGGTTCAACAGATGGATGTTGATCCTCGCATCCGTGTTGGCATCCGTGTGTGTCGCGTTCGTCGGTATCATCGGATTCGTGGGACTCGTGGTCCCCCATCTGTGCCGTATGATCCTCGGAGGCGACCACAGACTGGTGATGCCCGCATCCATGGTCGTGGGGGCCGCACTGATGCTCGCGGCGGACCTGTTCGCAAAGCTGATAATGAACCCGTTGGAGCTCCCGGTCGGAGCAATCACCACCGTCATCGGGGCCCCGGTGTTCGCATATCTCCTCATCAAGAAAGGGAGGATGTACGATGGATGAGGCACCACTGTTGGAGGTCAGGGACCTCCACAAATACTACGACGACGGGTACCACGCGGTCCGCGGTGTATCCTATCAGATCCCCCCGGGGATGCTGGTCGGGCTGATCGGACCGAACGGATGCGGTAAGTCCACCATGATGAAGTGCATCAACAGGATGCACAACCCCTCGTCAGGTGAGATACTCATAGACGGTGAATCCGTCCTGAAGAAGACGCCCGCAGAGGTGGCAAAGCTGGTCTCCAACGTCCCCGCGGAACTGAGGAACAGCTTCGGACTCACCGTTTACGAGACCGTCATGATGGGCCGCTACCCGTTCCTGAAGAACGTGTGGTGGGAGACCGACAACGACGAGACCGCCGTGTTGGACGCACTGAGGAAGTTCGGTGTGGACCATCTCCAGGACAGACAGCTGAACATGCTGTCCTCCGGTGAGATGCAGCGTGTGCTCATCGCGAAGGCGTACGTCCAGGAACCCCGGCTGATGCTGGTGGACGAACCCACGTCGCATCTGGACATGAAGTACAAGCTGGGTGTGATGGAGTACCTCAACGCCATGGTGAAGAAGGACATGACCATCCTCGTGGCGGAACACGACATCTCGCTGATGGCCAGGTACTGCGATCTCTGCATCATCATGAGGAAGGGAGAGATCATGGCCATAGGG
>CAZCMJ010000077.1:0-4843 GCA_964499845.1 uncultured Methanomassiliicoccales archaeon | reverse complement strand
TAAACAACAACATGAACAACGGAACATACCGCAGAAATGGAGAGGGAGATTACCACTGCAGCATGTCCGAAATCGCAGAGATGATCAGAGATTCCATGGAAAGATCATCTGACTCCACGTTGTGTACAAGGACCAGATTATCAGATATCGATGAGCAATCGTTAAAAGAGTTCAAACAAATCATGACCAACATCCATCCCACTCATGTATGGCTGAAACAATCAGATGAAGAATTCCTCAGATCTATAGGGGCCGCAGATGAGAATGAGGATGGCACACTGCATCCAACAATCGCAGGACTCCTCATGTTCTTCAGAGACTACACGATCACCAAGGAACTGCCCTATTACTTCTTGGATCTGCTCCAATATGATGATGAGGAGGATCAGGATTGGAGGAGAAGGCTATCCACAGACACGGGAGATTGGCCAGGAAATCTATTCTCATTTGTGATGAGTGCATCAGAGATACTCCGCAAAAACACACCCCAACCATTCATCCTTGACGGCATCATACGCAAAGATGACAACGACCAAATAAAGGCCGAAAGGGAACTGATGATGAATGCCCTGGTCCATGCAGATTATTTCTCTGGAAGGGGCGGAGTGCGCATAGAACTGAGGCCGCACACACTCACGATAAGCAACCCCGGATCATTCCGTGCAAAAAAAACGAAGGTTTTCAGAGAAGGAGACAGCGACCCGCGTAACCCCACCATAATGAAGATGTTCAGACTGGTCGGTCTCGTAGAAAGGGCGGGAAGCGGCCTTCCCAGAGTGGTATCGGTATGCAATGAACTCGGCATCCCGATACCTGAGATCGATGAGGAGGTTGATCCCACGAGGGTCACCGTCCGCATCAGGAGGGATCCCAAACCTCCTGTCCCCCAAGGCACAATGAATTGTGATGACATCGATGAGGCCATCCTGGAATACCTCGCATCACATGGTGGCGATTCGCTCAAGGTCACATCCGAGGCCCTCGGGTTGTCCACGAGTACTCTGACGCGTCGCATATCAACGCTCAGGGAATGGGGCAGGATCGAAAGGGTCGGTTCGAAGAAAAGTGGCAAGTGGATCGTCAAATGAGACACATCCCGGTCGGAAACCTTTATTGTGGCCCCGCATCTCGCGGACGATGATGTCCCCCAGACAATGGCTCCCGCTCATCGGCATAACGATATGCGTCTTCATCTTCAACATGTCTGAGTTCATGCCCATCGGCCTTCTGACCGATATCGCGGCGGATTTCTGCGTTTCGGAATCCACCGTGGGCATGATCATCTCCATCTACGCCTGGGCCGTGGCCATACTGTCCCTGCCCCTGATGCTCCTCCTTAGAAGGATGGAGTTCAGGAGGATGCTACTGATGTGCGTCGCACTCTTCGCATTCTTCCAGATCCTCTCGGGACTGTCGGACAGCTATTGGATGCTCATGGCCTCCCGTCTCGGAGTGGCCGTCGCCCATGCGATATTCTGGTCCATAGCATCACCGCTTGCAGTCAGGGTTGTCGCCCCGGAGATGCAGAAGCTGGCGATCAGCATGATAGCCGCGGGCACATCCGTCGCAATGATAGCCGGACTCCCCTTGGGAAGGATCATCGGTCTGGCCCTGGGGTGGAGGATGTCCTTCATCACCATAGCCGTCGTGTCCGTGTTGGCCCTCCTGCTGCTGATGGTAGTGTTCCCGAGGCTGGAGAACCCCGGGACGTTCACCGTCAGGAGGCTCCCGGAGCTGTTCAGGATAAAGGTCCTGGTCGGGATCTACGTCGTTCTGGCGATCTTCATCACCGGATACTACACCGGATACAGCTACATCGAGCCGTTCATGATCCAGGTGGCGGGACTGTCCGAATCGGTGACGACCGTCGCGCTCACCATCTTCGGACTCACCGGGATCATCGGGAGCGCCGTGTTCTCGAAATACTATGACAGGTCCAGATTCGGATTCATCATCCTCGCCATCGGAGGGGTATGCCTGTGCCTGCACCTCATGAGAGCATCCGCCGCGACCATGGTCACCATGGTGGCCCTGTGCGCATTCTGGGGGTTCTTCGTGACACTGTTCAACGTCGCCTTCCAGAACGAGGCCATACGCGCATCCCCATCCGATGCCACCGCCATATCCATGTCCATGTTCTCCGGAATATTCAACGTGGGAATCGCCATGGGGTCCATCATCGGCGGTGCCGTCACCGACTCCGCATCGGTGGGGTCGATAGGATACATCGGAGGGGCGTTCACCCTGGTGGCCCTGATCATCACCGTCTCATACCTCATAGGGAGGATGAAAGAGGCCGATGGTCATGCGGATGACATGATGGGATGATGGCTCCATCCGTTGAAATATCAGTATACTCATCATCGACCGATGTACATAGGATCCGACTTCGACGATTACAGAATCAGACATGACTTCGGTATCGATGGTTACGAACGGGCCATGGGACTCGCCGGCGATACAGAGGCGATGGTGACCGAGAAGGTGCACCCCTGTGTGTACATCATCACCGTCAAAGACGGGGATTCATCGTTCAAAGTGCTGAGAAGAGACCGCCCCGATGGGAGGATCCTGCTGGATTGCGACTGCGGATCCAAGGCCTGTGCACATATGGCCGCCGTCCTCGTCAGGGACCTGGGACCGATGGGATCGTACGAGGATGATGAGGGGTTCATCAAGGGGATACGCGACAGGATCGACACCTTCGTCTCGGACATCCTGGAGGACCCCGACTACGATGAGGATGCCGACTGCTACGAGGATCAGGGGATCGAGAAGAACAGCCTTTCGAACGATAACGACAAGGTGGGGCACTCACACACCGATGCCATCCTCTCGGACATCATATTCGGGGTCAGTGACCCTGACACCGCCATCACACTGATCGGTGAACTCTTCGAATCCATGGGAGATCTGGAGTCCGACAACGGCGGTTTCGGAAGGGCCTTCGAAGACCACGACAGGGATCTGAGGAGACTGTTCTCGCACATCAACGGGGATGCATTCGCCACCCTGATGAAATGCAAGGAATATCTGGCCTCGGTGATCTGCGAAAGATACCGCGGATGTGTTCAACAGAGTGTCCTGGATGATGCATACGAATCGTTGAAAGGCTATGATGACATAGGCAGATACGGCCTGAACCTCATCTTCAGAAGAGGGGATTACGAGACGTACGTGGAGAAGGACCACGGGTCCGTCGAGTCCATAGTCCGCGTGATCGGTGAACTCGAGAGGAAAGGTGACACCGAAAGGGCATCCGAATTCGCACGCATGCTGGTGGGGAAGGACGGCGGACATTACAACATGAAGATGTCGGCGATAATGTCCAGATATGGATTGGGGGATGAGGCATCGGAGATCGATCTGAAACTCCTCCGCAAGACATACAGCCAGGAATACATCGACAGGATCAGAAACGGATCCCGGTCCGTGGACATCGATGCGGAACTGGACAGGATGATGGACGAGATAGCATCCGAGGAGACATTCTCCCCTCACGCATTGGTCTGCCTTGCCGGGAACGGCCATTCCGAGGATGTCGACAGATATCTAAAGAGGGTCGGATACAAACCCAACGGAGGCTGCAGGTTCATGGACTGCGACCGCTCGGTGGACCTCTGCAGGACCCTGGAGATGAACGGATTCCCCGAATCCGCAGCGATCGTGGGTCGCGGACTGATCAGACTCCGCCTCGATATGAAGGACACGGACCGCTACGAGGATGCGGCGGAGATGCTGAGGGTCATGGATGGTATGGGGTCACTGGAGGGACTCGATGTGAGTCATTCCGAATTCAGATCACAGTTACAACAGGACTACCCCGAGACAAGGAATTTCTGGGAACTATACAAGGGGATATGGAGATGAACGGAACTCAGGACAAAGGTTACAGGACACGCGACCACCTGAACGAATACAGGGAGAAGTGCGTGGGATGCGGAAGCTGCAGGGACGTCTGCCCTTCGTACAGGAACGAAGGATGCGACCCCCTGGCAGTGATGCAGGGGGACAACTCCAAGGTCTGGGATTGCGTAGGGTGTGGGAACTGCTCCATGGTATGCGGGTTCACGGACCCGAAGACGGTGATGCTGGCGGTTTACAACATCAACATCGACAAACCCGTCTCCCAGTGCTTCCTCGACACCGGGATGTCCAGACCTGTCGAGAACCTGCCTGCGAGGGAGGAACTGCCTCCGGAGTGGACAGGTGACGACCTGTACGTCATGCCCGGGTGCATAGTGAACTGCCTCGCACCCCATCTGGAGTCCGCATCCGCATCCGCCCTGAGGAGCATGGGCGTGAGGGCTTCGGAACTTCCGGACCACACCTGCTGCATGTATCCGATCCAATTCGGCGTGATGGCCGATGCGGAGAGGGATGACTACCGCAGGAAGATGGGGGAGAACGCAGGAGGGAAGGAGATACTGACCCTGTGCGCCGGATGCAGCGAACTGATGCAGGAATCCGAGGTCGACTGCGAGCATACGATACCGTTCCTCCACAGGAACATCGACAGACTACCCAAGATGGACAGACCTCTGAGGGTATCCGCGGAACCTGGATGCTCGTCGATGGACAACCTGTCGCAGATGAACGACATCATCCGTGCCCTGGGATGCGAACCCGTCGGGAACGAACCCGGATGTTGCGGAAAGGCATCGAAGAAAGTGTCCGAACCCCTGATGACCGAAAGACAGGAGGCCGCGGGGGATGCCGATGTGATAGTGGTGGGCTGCCCCATGTGTTACACCAGATACGATGCATGGCCCGAGGGTAAACCCGTGCTGTACATCATGGAACTGGTGGCATTGGCCTTCGGGGACACCAGGTCACTGAAGTA
>CAZCMJ010000076.1:0-4977 GCA_964499845.1 uncultured Methanomassiliicoccales archaeon | reverse complement strand
TGATCTGAGGTGTGTGGTTTCGTTTCCTCGATATCCGGGTCGAAGGTTAACGGATTCATCTGAATCCCGGCATATGCGGAGCCTCGTGGTTTTTGAAAACTCAAACTCTCCGGTCACAGATCTCCTCAAGTGTTCGCTTTGTTCGAAGTGCCCTCTGTTTGAAGATCAACCCAACCAGCGATCCGTGAAACTTCTGGATGAGTGCCCGTTGTGTAAGCTTATATCACTATCAATTTGGCAGGTGATTACGTATCATGAAAGCTGTGGATACGGGAGTATTGTCATTCATGGACATACGTGAGTGTGACAAGTGCTTGTAGACAAGTCACTTCTCATCAAAGATTCCTCAGCTACAACGACAGGGATGTATTTCTTTACACACGTCCGAGGAGGTTCGGGAAGACCACGAACCTTACAATGCTCTATGCCGAGGTCGATGATGCCATAGGGCAGATCCACAGGCGGAGGTACTATCTGGGGATGCCGGAGAGGGTCGTCCTCGTAGGGATGGCGTTCTTCGTGAAGGTCCCCCGCGTCTGTATGGAGTTGATGGAGAACGGTCCGGACGGGGTATAGAACTCTCATGTCGTTTCATCTTGAGTATTTGAAGAAAAGTCAAATTAAACTATTTTGACATTTCTTGACATACCATCATCCAACTCATTTGACCATGTTCGATGCATATATCCGGGTTTTACCCTCTTTCGATACGATCCTTATGTGGCCCAGTCCGAGTAGGTGGTTGATGTAGTTCCTCGCAGTTTGATATGATACGGAGTATCTGTTGGAAATCTCTCTTATGGAGAAGGTATCCTGACTTGTTGTGTAGTCTTTGAGTATCATCCTCTCCGACAGGTTCAGTTCGGGATTGGATTCAATCAGACGCGATGTTTCCCTCTGTTCGGATGATTTCCTCTCGATGTACTGGCGGAGGTCATCAATCGCCTTGAGTATGCAGAACAGGTTGAATTTTATGAAATAGGTCAGGTCGTGGGAGTCGGATTCGGAATATTGGTATGCCAAGCCGTATTTTGTGTGGGACCTCTTGATGATCCTGGATATCGATGTGTATTCCATGAGCCAATAGCCTTTTTTGATCACAAACCAGTAGAAGAGTGCTCTCGCAAGACGTCCGTTTCCGTCGACGAACGGGTGGATATAACCTATCAGATAGTGGATTATTATCCCCTTGACGATAGGGTGCATGAAGTCTCCGTAATCATTGTTTACGAAATCACAGAGTTCCTGCATCAGTTCCGGTATCCTGTCATAGGTTGGAGGTATGTGGAATATCACATCCTCCCTCTGTGTATCTCCGACGACCGTGTCGTTGTCCTCTCTGAACCTCCCCTCCCATTCCTTCCCTTCATACAGGGTGTCATTGGTGATGGTACGATGGATGTTCAGGATGAGGTCTATGCTCATCCTCTCATTCATTGTGTTTTTCAGATATTCCATGGCGAGATAGTTGTTGAGGATCATCCGTTCGCTAGTGTTCCTAGGTTTCCTTTGGGACCTTAGCATATGTTTGGCCTCTTTGCGGGTCGTTGCCGCACCCTCGATCTGACTCGAGGCGATGGCCTCCTCCATAAGTGAACTGATGACGTATCTCTGAACCTCCTTCTTTCCAGGGTTCTCCAGTTCGATCAATCCTGCGGAGTTACGGTCGATGATGTGAAGGGATTCCTGAAAGCTGGATATGAGAGAATAGCTTAGATTCAATCCGCATAGGTCCATGTGTCTGCTGTTTGACTCGCGTATCATCCTCATTAGGGCCCAGGTGCTCTCAAGCTCCCTGTCATCAACCCTGTATTTGACCTCCTCCCAGTGGTAGTATTCGTTGTTGAATCTGTTGATTTCCCTCATCCTCTGGGGGTCTGACAGTATCTCGGGAATCAGTGAGCGGTCGATGGAATCCATTGTAGGAACGGGGGGTATCTTCTTCACAATATTGGGATGTAGTCTATATATTTAAAGAAAAGTCAAATTAAACTATTTTGACATTTCTTAACTTTTCAGAACAACGTATTGTCCGTTGTATGGAGATGTCAGTTCGACGTTTTCCCACATGGATGTTCCGGGTCACTTCCCTGATTATGGCTCCACCGAAAGTGCTATTTATATCACTCTGATACGAAGCGCCGATTAACATGCACTGGGCAGACGTAGTAGCGAAGGAGGTGGCCGAGACCTGCGATCATCCGTTGATCGCCACCGGTATCAGCCCCACCGGTATCATCCATGTAGGAAGTCTCAGGGAAGCGATCACGGGAGAATCCGTGCGCAGCGCCGTCGAAGGTATGGGCAAAGAGGTCAGGCTCATCTATCTCATCGACTCCTTCGACCCCCTCAGGAAGAGATACGATTTCCTTCCCCCCGAGTATGAGAAGTATGTCGGTATGCCCATCTCGAGGATCCCCTGCCCCTGTGGTAAGCACAAGAACTACGCCCACCACTTCGTGCAGCCCTTCCTCGATGCCGTGGATTCCCTCGGGGTCCACTGCGAGATCATCTGGACCCACGAGCTCTACGAGCAGGGGAGGTTCGCCGAGTGCATCGACATGGCCATGAAGAAGAGGGACCAGGTCATCCAGATCCTCCATGAGGTCACCGGTAAGGAGGCCAAGGCCGATTATGCGCCCTACAACCCCCTCTGCGAGAAGTGCGGAAGGTTCGCCACCCCTCAGTTCGACAACTACGAGTTCCCCTACATGTGGTACGAGTGCTCCTGCGGACACTGTGGGAAGGCCGATGTCCGCAAGGGTGAGGGAAAGCTCACCTGGAGGCTCGAGTGGCCCGCGAAGTGGACCATCTTCGGAACATCCGCCGAGCCCTTCGGAAAGGACCATGCGGCCGCGGGTGGATCGTATGATTCCGGTAAGAGGATCGTTTCGGAGATCTTCGGCGGAAAGGCACCCTATCCCATACCCTACGAGTTCGTCCAGTTGAAGACCGGCGGTGTTACACAGCAGATGCACAAATCCCTCGGATGCTCCGTCACCGGATTGGATGCCATCGGTATGACTCCTCCCGAGGTCCTCAACTACCTGTTCCTCAGGGTCAATCCCTCCAGGGCCATCGACTACGATTACGGTATGGGAACCCTGGACATGGCCGATGAGTACGACAGGATGGAGAGGCAGTTCTTCGGAGGGGAGTGGACCGAGGCCGAGGAGAACTCTGTTAGGGCATACGAGATCGCCCAGCACAACCACGTCCCCAAGCAGATGCCCCTGCAGATCCCCTACAGGCACCTGGTGAACGTCGCCCAGATGACCACCGACTTCGACGGTGTCCTGGAGGTGCTCTCGAGGACCGAGGACATGTCCAAGGCAACGCCTGAGGACCTTGAGAGGTTGAAGCGCAGGGTTGAGTGCGTCAGATTTTGGTTGAACGGATTCGCCCCCGACCAGGTGAAGTTCTCCATCCAGCAGTCCATTCCCGCGGGCGTGGAGCTGTCCATGAACGAGAAGGTGTTCTTCCAGGCGTTGGTCACGAGGATGAACGACTGCAACTGGGATGCCGAGACCATCAATACCATCGTGTCCGATGTGGCCAAGGAGTCCCCCGTGGGGTCCAAGGGTGCATACAAGGCGATGTACAAGATCCTGATTGGCAAGACCGCCGGACCCAGGCTCGGAGCGTTCCTTGCCAGTATGGACAAGAAGTTCGTCATCAACAGATTGATCCAGGCATCGGCCTGATCCTGAAACCATCAACAAGGCGGTCGGACCCCAGTGCTCCGGCCGCTGTTTTCCTTCTATCTCCGTATCCTTTTTTCATACGTATATGTCCTATATCATACATACCAAAATGTATAAATTGCGAAAAAGTGGTTTTTCGCAATTAACATAATCCTTAATTGCGTAGACGCAATTAACGTGGTGTATGAGGGAGGAGAACTATCATCCAGAAATCTCAGGAGAGGTTAGATATTCGAATAACGGTGGATTCAGCTATTTCTGGCCGAACGATCTTCCCTTCGACATCGGATTAGACCGTAGGGTGGGAAAGAAGATCGAGACTGCGCTCATCAGTCTGTCCAAACTTGATGGTAAGGTGTCTCAGATGACTCCGGAGGAGAGGGATGCCCTTCTGATACCATTCATCCTGATGGAATCCACAAAATCCTCTGCCATCGAAGGTACGGGAACCACGATAGAGGATATTTACATATCGGAGAGGGTGCCAGAGACAGATCCTCGGAAGATCGATGACAACCGCGAGGTCACGAATTACAGAGATGCGTTGAAGTATGCAACATGTTTGGATTCCAAGGAAATTACCGAGGCCCTTCTGTTCGATCTCCACAGGATATTGATGGAAGGTGTCCGTGGTGAGAATAAATCTCCTGGAGAATATCGGAGAACACAGGTCCTAGTGGGGTCTAAGGGAGATACATTGGATTCCGCAAGGTTCGTTCCAATACCCCCGGAACAGGTACCTTGGAAGATTCAGAACCTGTTCGAGTACATGAACGATGATGAGGAGAATGCTCTGCTGTGTGCCGCACTCTCACATTATCAGTTCGAGACGATACATCCGTTCACCGACGGTAACGGGAGGATGGGCAGACTCCTCATAATGCTGATACTGAACAGATGCGGGGTCCTGGAATATCCTGTCCTGTATCTGAGCGGATACTTCAACAACTGCCGTGATGAATACATCGCTTCTCTGAACGGAATCAGGGAGAGGGATGATTTTGGAACATGGATCGAACTGTTCCTGAACGCATTGATCGAACAGTCCAGACAATCTATCGAACTGATCGATTCCCTGTTCGCCTACAGGAAACAGTTACATGAATCCGAAACCGATCCCAATACATTGCGTCTCATTGATTCCCTGTTCGTCAACCCCTTTGTAAGGAAGGCGGACGTTGTCGAAATCTGCGGAGTCCACCTATCTACTGCAGGTAAGAGACGATACATCCGTTCACCGACGGTAACGGGAGGATGGGCAGACTCCTCATAA
>CAZCMJ010000075.1:0-4988 GCA_964499845.1 uncultured Methanomassiliicoccales archaeon | reverse complement strand
GCTGGTCTTTCAATTCGAAAAGGGAGGAAAGGAAAGGGGTGCTGATTAGTTACGAGAAAAGAAAAAGTGGTTTGGGGGCCGAAGCCCCGTTCTTCCGGGATCAGTTCCCGTTTGTGACCTTCTCCATGAGTCCCTGGGACTTGGCGATGGATTCCTCGGACATCTTCAGGTCGTTCTCGATCTGATAGTCCGTGTGCTGGTCCATACAGTCCACGGATGCGATGAGGATACCCTCGTCGGTGGCGGTGAACTTCACGGTGATAGGTGTGTTCTTGGTCACATCCATGGGCAGCTCCATCATGAACTCTCCGACAGGGGCTCCGTCGATGATGGCGGTCTTCTTTCCGTCGGCGTCGTTGACCGCGGCATCTTCGTAGATCTCCACCTTGATGGTGGACTGTCCGTCGTCAACGGGGTAGTATGTCTTGATGGACTCGATGGGCAGAACCTCGTTCCTGAAGATGATGTTGGAGATCATCTCGGTTCCGTCCTCGTAGATGGCCTTGATACCGAAGGTCTTGCTCAGGACGTTGTGGACGCTCAGGACTCCCTCGACGGGCTCTGCGGGGGCTCCGGTCTGGGGGTCGATGGGTGCATCTGCGGGCATCAGTGCGTTGGACTTCGCGAAGATCGCAGCTCCCTTTGCGACGGACTGGTCGGGGTCGAAGACCTTGACGTTCGCGTCGGGGTACTTGGCCGCGATGGCGTTCTTGACCTGAGGCATCCTAGAGGATCCTCCGACGAGGACGACCTCGTCGATGTCCGCCATGCTGAAGTCCTTGGATGCGAGCACCTTGTCGATGACCTCCACGGTCTTCTGGATGAGTCCTGCGGATGCGGCCTCGAACTCGTCACGGGTGATGCTGTAGACGACCTTCTGTCCCTCGACGGTCATGGTTCCCTTGGTGGACTCGGCTGTGGAGAGCCTCTTCTTGATGGTCTCGGAGTCGTTGATGAGTCCCTGCCTGATCTCCTCGTCCTCGTCCAGGGTCTCCATGTCCACTCCAGACTCCTCGGAGACCTTCTCCTTGATGATCTTGGAGATGACGGCGTCCCAGTCCTTTCCTCCGAGGAACCTCTCTCCGTCCGTTGCCACGGCGGTGAAGGCGCTTCCCTCGATCTCGAGGACGGTGACATCGAAGGTTCCTCCTCCCAGATCGTAAACGAGGACCCTCTTCTTCCCATCGGAGTTGTTTCCGAATCCGAATGAGATGGCGGCCGCTGTGGGTTCGTTGATGACGGTGACGTCGTCCAGACCAGCGATGGTTCCGGCGGTCTTGGTGGCGTCCCTCTCGTTCTGACCGAAGTATGCGGGACAGGTGATGACCGCTTTCTTGACATCGCAGCCGTGGTTCTCGTTGAAGTCGTTGATCATTTTCCTGAGGATGACCGCGGAGAGCATGATGGGGTTGTACTTCTCGCCGTCGATGTCGACCTCGTAGTCGGTTCCCATCTGTCTTTTGATCGCGGTGATGATCCTCTCGGGGGGATACATCATTGCCATGTCCTTGGCGGGTGATCCGACGATGATCTCGCCGTTCTCGTTGAAGAGGATGACCGAGGGCGTTGTGTCTTCCTGTTCGAAGTTCTTCTCCACAACGGGGTCCCCATCCTCGTCGATATATGCAAGGCACGAATAGGTCGTACCGAGGTCGATACCGATGCAATACTCACTCATTCTTCTTCCTCCTGTCTCTCGGATTCCTTTTCTTCGGATTCTTTGTCTGAAATAGTTTCGCAAGCTGTTTCCTCCGCTTCCGTGGTCTCGGTGTACCTGTAGGTCATGACCTTCTCCTTGAGAAGGACCTTGTTACCGATCTTGTACCCGTCCGAGAGCCTCTCTGCGATCATACCGTTCTTCTCCTCGTCATCGGTCGGTATGACACCGATGATCCTCTGGTGGAGTGTGTTGAGTCTGTCGTATGGGAAGGGTCCGATGTAGACCCCTCCGTCTGTGAGGATGTTCTCCATGTCGACGCTGTATGCCTCGAACGAGGCGAGCACATCCTCCGCGCTCATCTCGCCGATGCGCTCCCTCATGCCCTGACAGAGTTTGAAGAAGTCCTCCCTCATGACGGAGATCTGCTCCATGGCCCTGACCAGGCTCTTGTTGGAAGAGTCCGCATCCCTCTTGTCGAGGGATGCGGTGAGGGTCTTCATCTGCTCCCTGGATGTGAGGTACGCCGACATATCGGGCATCTGCACGCCGACCTGCTGTCCCTCCGTTCCGGGTTCCCTGTCCCTGAGGTCCTCGAGGATGTACCTGATCTTCAGGAGTTCGCTGCGGATCTCCTTCATATCCTCGCTCTCCGGAACGGTCTCGGGTGTGTCGAAGCGGAACTCTCCGCCCTCCTCGTACGCGTACTGTCCCTCGGCATGCTGTCCGTCGGCCCCGGTGATGTCCAAGGGGATCTCCCCCGAACCCTCCTTGGCGGCGAATCCGTTGACGAGGAAGTTCTTGAGTTTGTTCTCGTTCATCTGAGTCCCTCCCTGTTGAGCAGCCATATGAACGGGTCCTCGACCCTCATCGGTGACACTCCCCTGGGGAGGCTGCTCCCCACAGGGTTGCATCCCAGTGCGGAGACGGCGAAGAGGCAGTGCTCCTTGAATCCGCTCACCATCTGGATGAAGTTGTCCCCCACAGCCCTCCTCAGATACTCTGAGAGTTCGGCATCTATCTGGAGGAAGTTCTCCTCGTCGAACCTGCCATGCTCCCTGGGGATGAACACCGCCGAGTTCCTTCCGAACAGCACCTTGTCCTCCTCGTCGTTCTCCGCGTTCTTCATGAGCACGTCGCACTTGGTGAGGCAGACCGCCAGGGGGATATCGATCCTGTCCTTGGACTTGATCTTCTTGTTCCTGCGGATCGTCTGACAGATGTTGTTCAGTATGTCGGAGATGTCCGGCCCCACCGGGGGTTTGTTCTCCATCTTGATCCTGTTGTTGATGTACCTGATCTGGAGCGGGTCCACCAGGTAGACGATCCCCGCGGCGTTGGTGATGAACGCGTCCATGCTCAGGGACGACATCTTCCCGCTGGATGTGAGGTCCTCCCCGGCGGTGTCGAAGAACGCGAAGGTGTAGACCCTCGGTCTGTCCCCGTCGAACATCCTGAAGTAGTAGATCAGGGGCTCCCTGGCCTCGTTGGATATGTCGTAGGATTTGGTGGGCAGTAGCTTCCTCTTCTCCTCGAACAGGCGGCGTTGGTACATGTCCCTGTAACGGAGGGTGGTGCTGTCGTTGGCCGCCTGGAGCACAGCGCCGAACTCGCTGGACACGAAGTTCCTCAGCTGGTGGATCAGGACCGCGATGTAGTGGCTCTTCCCGACCCCCTTGGGCCCCAGGATGACGAAGATGTTGCTCCCGTCCTCCTCCGCACCCGGAGGGATGTCGTTGTGGCACACCGGACACAGCCTGGTGTACACCGGACGCCTGCAGACGTCGCAGAGTCCCGATGTGTTCCTGATGATGTGCTGTTTGGCGATCACCGCATCGGGTCCGTCCGGGTCCTTACCGTAGTAACGGCTCTTCTCCAGGTCGATCTCCGACAGTCCGTCTCTGGAGACGTACCTCTTGGAATCCACATCCTTCATGCTGAACGCCGCGGATGCGAACGATCTGGCGCAGGTGCTCCCGCTGCACGCGTAGTGCACGTCGTTGAGGTCTATCTTGCTGAAGCAGTAGGGACAGACGTAGTTGATGGCGTTCTTATCCTTCCTTGCCGTTTCAATCCCTCCTGTAGAGCGGGTGGATGAACCTGTAGAGATAGTAGTTCTCCTCGTTGTCGAAGAAGAGTCTCATCTTCCTGATGTCGGTCACCTTCCCGTTGGGGATGACAACCTGTGTTGCTCCGCCCGAGAGCCTGATGGGCTGTCCGGACCTCCAGACGACCTCTCCGTCGCACCTCTTGAGGGGGATCCCCTCGTCCACCTGCACGGCGATGATCTCCGGCAGTTCGGTGACGGTCTTGTCGGTGGTGATCTCCAGTGCGGTGCCGGAGCGATCCTGCTTCACGTTGTATCTGATCTTCCTGCATTCGGCGGAGTACACATCGACGGCCACCCCTCTGGATGGGATGTCGTTGCCGTCCACCCTGTAGATGGCGAAGATGTTGAGGCATTTCTTCACGGACTTCCCCATGGGGATCCTGATGAGCTTGTCCTCCTGGTACTCCTCGAGTCTGACGGTCAGTATCTCCGCATCACCGTCGTCCAGGCCCCTGACCTCGTTGTTGGAGATCACGACCTTGGCCTCGATGGCATCGGGGGGCCAGACCATGGTGAGGATGCAGTCCCTGTTGCTGAGGGTCGTCTTCACATCGCGGAAGGGCTTCACGTTGGCGACCATCATCTCGGTGCCCCTGACACCCATCTTGCCCCTGGGGATGATGGGGTACACATACTGCACCGCACCGTCGGGGAGCATGAACCTGGCTCCGTCCGCATACTCCTGTATGGGCTCGACCTTGGTCATCCACGAGCGGATGTCGTCCATCTTCACCAGTTTCCCGGAGATGGTGAATCTCTTCGGGCTCACATACAGCTCCACCGATTCCGTTGTGGACCATTTGGCGGTGAAGCTGCCGTCGGACTTGTTCCATCCGATCTTCATGTCCTTCACGGGTTGGGGTGCATCGATGGGGGTGGCCGCGAAGGTGTTGCCTGCGGACCTCTCCACACGGTTGCGTGCCTCGTACTCGGCCACGAACAGGTAGTAGTACTTCTTGCCCCCGATGAGTCCGGTGTCGTCGTAGACGGTCTCCCCGTTCAGGGCGATCTCTATGCCGGTACCGTTCCCTGACGAGTCATCGGCCCTCCAGAGACGCACCCTCGTGCATCCGCGGGGTTTCTCGTACATGATCCTGAGGCCACCGTCTATGGGTTCGATGTGGACGTTCTCGACCTCGGAGAGGATCATGACGGGGCCGATGTGGGCACCCTCGTGCATCCGCGGGGTTTCTCGTACATGATCCTGAGGCCACCGTCTAT
>CAZCMJ010000074.1:0-5569 GCA_964499845.1 uncultured Methanomassiliicoccales archaeon | reverse complement strand
ACTCCGAATTCAAGAACGAGGCCGAGGAAATCCTCGCCCAGGAGAAGATCATCCCCTCCAAGGGTAAGAGGAGGACCACCGACCATCCGCCCATATACCCCACCGCGGGGGCATCATCCGACAAGATGAAGGGTGACAAATGGAAGCTCTACGAGCTCATCGTCAGAAGGTTCCTGGCCACCGTCGGACCCAACGCCGAGGCGGAGATCACCAAATGCACCATAGAGGTCGCAGGGGAGAGGTTCCTCTCCGAAGGATACGTCCTCAAGAAACAGGGTTGGAAGAAGTACTACAAGAAGTACCTCAAATCCAACGACTCCAAACTTCCTGTCATGAAGATCGGTGATGAGGTGGACATCAGGTCCATGACGATCGCCGAATCCGAGACCAAACCCCCGTACAGGTACAACCAGGGATCCCTGATCCAGGAGATGGACAGACTCCAGCTCGGTACCAAGAGTACGAGGCACGACATCATCGGGAAGCTGTTCTCCAGGAACTACGTCCAGGGGAACTACATGATCCCCACCCCCAGCGGTATCGCGCTCACCAAATCACTGGAGAAGCACGGAGGGGGCATCACCGAACCGGACATGACCGCCAAACTGGAGGCGGACATGCTGAGGATCACCGAGGGCGAACGCACCCTGGACTCCGTTGTGAAGGAATCCCAGGACATGCTCCATCAGGTCGCCTCCCAGATATCCACCGATTCGGAGGAGATCGGGCAGGAGATCAAAGCCGCACTCCGTTCGCAACAGCACATCGGTATATGCCCCACATGCGGCAACAACATGACCATCAAGAGGTCCAAGAACGGGAATTTCATCGGTTGCGACGGATACCCCGACTGCAAGCGCGCATACCCCCTGCCCAGAGGGGCATTGGTCCAGACCACAGAGACGACCTGTCCCGTGTGCGGACTGCCCCAGCTGAAGGTCATCAGGAAGGGCAACCCGCCTTCGATCCAGTGCGTGGACCCCAAGTGCACCAGCAACACCGAGAGGAACGACCTGGGCCCCTGCCCCACATGCGGCAACGGCAACATCAGGATCATGTTCTCCAAGGCCGGAAGGAGGTTCGCAGGCTGTTCGGCATGGCCTGCATGCACACAGACCTATCCGCTCAGGCCCAGAGGAACCATAACCTCTGCGGGAAGGATATGTACCATATGCAAGGCACCGATGATCTCCCTGGGGAACATCGAGGAGTGCATCAACCCCGACTGCCCCGGAAGGAAGAAGACCACCAGATCCAAGAAGACCACGGATAAGAAGGAGTCCTCCGAGACGAAGACCCCTGCGGAATGATCTTACCGGGGATATCCCCGGGTTCCTTTTTCAGTATTACAAAAAGAGTAATGGGTGTTACCCACTAAGGAAGTTAGAATGATTCTCAGAGGTGCTCATCGACCTCTTCGGGAGTGGGATCGAAGTGCTGGTTGAGCTCGTCGATCTCGTGGGAGATACGGGTGTTGCGACAAGTGTTGCACTCCAACTCCTTCCCCAGGTCCAGCTTGAGCTTCATCTCTGAACGGTCCTGATTGACGATGCGCCCACAACCACAGTAGACACTCATCATGGACGACGACATGACATCGTCCAGCATTTTGGTGTGACCGTTGGATGACGCGTAGCTGACGCTATCTTCAGAGTATGATTCGTACACTAGTATTCTCCCCATTTTCACGCGACCCCATACAGAAATAATCACATCCTATCCCGTCGGAACGCGTATCCACCTCATCAAACAGCCACAATATAAGCCTTGTTCCGAAACAATTTCGTAGCATCACCGAACACCCGGGATAACGGCGTTAGTTCAATATCCAGATAAAAATGTAGTAAAAAGGTTTATATAAGCCGGATAAGGGCCGAAGCCCGTATCCGACAGTTGGATCAGAGGTGGAACTTGCTGACACCGGGGAAGACGGCCTTGGATCCGAGGTCCTCCTCGATCCTGAGGAGGCGGTTGTATTTGGCGGTCCTCTCACCGCGTGCGGGTGCACCGGTCTTGATCTCACCGGATCCCCATCCCACGGACAGGTCGGCGATGGTGGTGTCCTCGGACTCTCCGGACCTGTGGGACACGACCACGTTGTAACCGTTGTCGAAACTCATCTTGGCAGCATCACCGGACTCGGTGACGGTTCCGATCTGGTTGACCTTCAGGAGCAGCGCATTGGCGGCTCCCTGCTCGATACCGCGGCTGAGACGCTTGGTGTTGGTGACGAAGAGGTCGTCACCCACGATCTGCACATGACCTCCGACCTTCCTGGTGAGCTCGGCGGTCGTCTCGAAATCATCCTCGAAAAAGGGGTCCTCGATACTGATGAGGGGGTGGGCCTTGGTCAGCTCCACATAGTGGTCTGCAAGCTCACCGGCGGACAGGTTCATGCCGTCCACGTTGTAGACTCCGTTCTCGAAGAACTCGGAGGATGCCGCATCCATTGCGAGGTAGACATCCTTTCCGGGGACATATCCCGCATCGGAGATGGCCTCCACGATGGTGGAGAGGGCCTCGTCCACAGTGTCGAGGGGAGGTGCGAATCCGCCCTCGTCACCGATGTTGATGGCGCCGACACCGTATTTGGCCTTGAGGATGGACTTGAGGTGCATATAGACCTCGGTCGACATCCTGAGGCAGTCGGAGAAGGTCTTCGCGCCTGCGGGGATGATCATGCACTCCTGGATCTTCAGGTTGCCTCCTGCGTGCTTCCCACCGTTGATGATGTTCAACATGGGGACGGGAAGGGTCACGTGGTCCCCTCCGATGTGCTCGTACACGGGGATGTTGTTGCACATGGCACCGGCCCTGGCGACCGCGAGGGACACTGCGACGGTGGCGTTGCCTCCGAGCCTCTTCTTGTTCTCGGTGCCGTCCAGCTCGATCATGGCCTCGTCGATGGCCCTCTGGTCGGTGGGGTCCATCCCGACGATCCTCTTGGCGATCTCGCCACGGACGTTCTCCACGGCCTTGAGGACACCTTTGCCCCCGTACCTGTCGCCACCGTCACGGAGCTCGTGGGCCTCCCAGGAACCGGTGGATGCACCTGAGGGTGCAATGGCGGTGATCCTGTGTCCGCATACTGTGACCTCGGCCTCCACAGTGGGGTTGCCTCTGGAATCCAATACCTCTCTTGCCCATACCTTCTCTATCTGCATATGGAATACCTCTTCAGAACTTATGGAGTTTGAAATCTAGTTTGAGTATGTTCTCATCCTTGTCGGTCAACGGACCGTCATCTACCGATATCAGGAACGTGGCCTCATCCTTGGAACCGTTGATCATCTGGTGGAAGAACACCAGGACGTTGTTGAGACCGTCAGCCTCCACCAGGTCCGCGAAGTTGTCGAAGACCACCACGGGGAGCTGATGCATCTTGATGAAATCGTCTACATAGACCATCAGTGAACCGAGACCGTACAGGTCCATGGTACCGCCCTTGGCGGACGGTGACAGGGAGACGACGTCGATGTTCCCTCTGTCGAAACGCTCCCTCACGGCCTTGACCTTGTCCGAGGAGACCATCAGGATGCTGTATCTGTCGGGATCGAAGAACCCCACGAAATCGTAGATCCTCTCGGGTTCGGACTCGTAGATCATATAGGATGTGCCGAATGAGAGACCTTTGTCCTCGATGTCCACGGTGGACATCTCCACCTTGGCCTTCTTCTTCCTGCGGAAAAGGGACTTCGACTCCTTCTTCTTCCTCTTCTTCTCGGAGTTCTGCTCCTCCTCCAGGTCCATGACCTCCGAGATGTCCTTGAGGGCGTCCAGGACGTCGGTGGATTTGAACGGCTTGTCGATGAAACCCCTGATTGACGGATTGTCCGTGGGGATCTGTTCGCTTGAGCTCTTGATCAGAATGACGTTGGGCGGTTCCTCGACCTGGTTCTCCCTGCATCTGTTGATGACACGGAGACCGTCCTCATCACCGACCCATGTGTCGAGCATGATGACATCCGGATGGAATTCGGTCACAGCGGCGACGGCCTCATCGACACTGCTCACGCATCTGACCTCATCCTTCGCATAACCTTCCTCCAGGAGGATGTCCTGGATGATCTCCTGGACTGCGACGTTGTCATCGACGATTAGAATCTTCATGATGCCCACTCCGACACTCCTGGCAATGTAATCGGGCCTATATATGGAACCCTATCGACAAAGGATGTGGGAGGGGTTTCCTCCCCTCCAGAGCCCAGACTTACGCCTGGGCAGAACCGGCCGATAGCCGGCCGTAAAAATCAATGATGGAAACAGTAATCACTGCTTCCTGCTCTCTTTGGCCTTGGGCCTGAGGTTGCTGTATCCGCACTTCCTGCACCTGTCAGCCTTCTTGGGGTTGGTGGCATAGCAGTTCATGCAAACAGTCTTGTCAAGGAGCCTGTGCTCAGCCTCTTTGAAACGTGCCATTTGAAATCCTCTGGGCTACCGATTATAGAAGTAATATAAAAGGATTGGCTGACTGGCAGGCTTTGCCGATAAACGGCGTTACATCCAATGACATCACCTGATGAGCGAGCGCTGTTGGACAAAATCCTCCAGAACCCCGGTCTTGGACCCTGGCATCTCATGTATCACCATCTCCGGCCTCAGTATGTCCAGAAGCTCGTTGCACCTGGGATCGGAGAACGGCATATGCTGGTCCATCCTGGAGACATGGGGATAGGCACTGAAGTAGAACTCCGATGGATCCCCCTCCAGAGACCTCTCCTCGAATGTGGACCTGTAATCCCAACTGGCGCTCCAATGGAAATGCACCGCACCGATCCTGTCGATGAGGTCCTGGGGATATCCGTCGAATATGTCCAGAAGGGCATCTATCCCCTTGGCCTCGGTGTCGATCCCCGGAAGGCAGTTCATCATATGGCCTGTGTCCAGACAGATGCCCCAATTGTCGAACTCGATGCCATCCTCCAACCTCCTGTAGTCCGACGGGTCCAGGAGCCTGAGTCCGGGCCACCAGAGGTTCTCGAACGCGATCCTGAAAGGCGGTTCCCCACCCCTCAAACCGCCCACGACGGTGTTCATCAGCTCACAAAAGGAATCTATGACCCTGTCGGGGTCCTGGGTGTACGTGCGCCTGCAGACCTCGTCCAAAGGGATGTTGGTGACATGGATGACACCGTGTTCGGGTCCGAGTTCCGCGGCATACCCTATGGCGGATGTCAGGTTGGAGATTATGTCGGACCTGTCGCGGCCGTACATGACGTAACGGGAGATCTCCTCGTCCATGTCATAGGGCCTACCTTCCCAGGCGGCCATCCAATCGGTCGCATACGGAAGATGGACCGTCCTGGTGATACCGCGGTACATCGGATCGACCGGTCCGAAGCCCGTGAGGAGCTCGATGCCGTCGCATCCCATGGATGATAAACATGTGATGGGATCGTCACCGAAAAGTGAAAGGTCCTGATAGACCGAGTGGCTCAGCAGATGGCGCATGAAAGTCAATCTGTCTATCGGTTGATAAAACGGATTGCTCAGAACATCTGGAGCGCAGCGGTGATGGCGGCCTCGGTGGCCACAGACTGGGTCTCCCCTCCACCGATGATCAGCGCAT
>CAZCMJ010000073.1:0-5698 GCA_964499845.1 uncultured Methanomassiliicoccales archaeon | reverse complement strand
GAAGATCACCGTAGCCGCATACAGCTTCTCCGAGGCTGCCGCAAAGGCAATCGTGGCTGCAGGCGGAAAGACACTGTCCATCGAGGAGCTGGCCGATGCCAACCCCAAGGGAACCGGTGTCAGGATCATGAGGTGATTTGGATGGTTACAATTATCGACGGAAGGAATCTCATCCACGGCAGGCTCGCAAGCGTTGTCGCAGAGAAGATCATGAACGGCGAGGAAGTTGTTGTTCTCAACGCAGAGGCCATCGTCATCACCGGAGTCAAGGAGAACATCTTCGCAGACTTCAAAGCCAAGGTCGACCGCGGAGACACCACCAAGAGGAAGGGACCCTTCTACCCCCGCAGGGCAGATCTTCTCTTCAAGAGGTGTGTCAGGGGAATGATCCCTTGGACATCCACCAGCGGAAGGGACGCCTACAGGAGGCTCCATGTCTTTGTCGGAACTCCCAAACAGTTCGAGGACTGTGAGAAGGAGAGGCCCGCAGAGGCAAACAGAAAGATCACCGGCAAGTACACAACCCTGGGAGCCGTTTCCAAATTCCTGGGTTCCAATGTGAGATGATCCCATGGTCGAGTGCGTAAACACAAGCGGAAAGAGGAAGACCGCCATCGCCAGGGCTGTTGTCAAAGAGGGTAACGGAAAGGTCACCATCAACAGCGTCCCTATCAACGTCTTCACACCTGAGCTGGCAAGGCTCAAGATCGAGGAGCCCCTCGGTCTGGTCCCCGAGAAAGCAGAGAAGGTCGACATCGCAGTCACCGTCAACGGTGGCGGAGTGATGGGACAGGCCGCTGCAGCAAGGACCGCCATCGCCAGAGGACTCGTTGAGTTCTACAAGGACGAGGAGCTCGAGGCAATCTTCAGGGCATATGACAGGACCCTCATCATCAACGATGACAGAAGGAAACTGCCTAAGAACCCCCTCGGACCCGGTGCCCGTGCCAAGAAGCAGAAGTCGTACCGTTAAGGTGATAGCATGATAATTCCGGTGAGATGTTTCACATGCGGAAAGGTCGTGGGCTCCGCCTACCCCGAGTACGTCAAACGCAAGCAGCAGGGCGAGGATCCCAAGGCCATCCTTGATGAGCTCGGATTCGAAAGATACTGCTGCCGCAGGATGATCGTCTCCCATGCTGACCTGATCGGGGAGATTGCGCCTCTCGGATGAAACTCAGAGCTTCCGGCCGGTACTAGTTGCCGTCCGGAAGCGTTAACCTTTTAAATGAAAACCTATTCCACTGTTTTGCATGGGCCCGTGGGGTAGCTTGGTATCCTTCGTGCTTGGGGTGCACGTAACTCCAGTTCAAATCTGGGCGGGCCCACCACTCCAATGTTTCTGACGGTTGTACGTCTTTCATTTTCAGTTCCATGCGTAATTATTTAAATCATAAGTCCTTGCCCAGTTTTGTTGGGCCCGTGGGGTAGCTTGGTATCCTTCGTGCTTGGGGTGCACGTAACTCCAGTTCAAATCTGGGCGGGCCCACCACTCCGTTTCACGTCTTATTCACTTTCGGTACTTTCGACGTCCCGTCCGTATCATCGTTATAAAGTGTCCTTCAGGTCATCCATACATGGAGTCCACGGAGATCCGGAACATCATGGAATGCGCTCTTTCCGAATTGGAGAGGTGCCTCGGTCCCAGAAAGGCCGGACGTGTCATCTCAGGAGCACATATCCCCGCTCACAAGGATGTCCGCTCCGGGGAGGATCCGTTGTATCTGACATTACGTGTCCTGGTGGTCCCGATGATGGAGGCCCTGGGATATGGCAGGGTTTCGTCGTACGACGTGGCCGATGGTTGTGTTCCCGGGATGGCGATGGCAGTGTCCCCCATGAACAGTCCTTTGCCCTCGGCCCTGTCACGGGTGATGTCCGCCATGCATGCGGACGGATCCGGGTCGGGCATCGCCACGGACGGGTTCCGTTGGGCCAAGGTGTCCGGGTCCGAGGATGGTGTGCGCGTGAGGACGGTATCCGATCTGAGGCCGTATTACGTCGAGGTTCTGGACAGGTCCCGTTTCCGTCAAGTGGACCCTGAAGAGGAGGGAGAACTCGTCCTGTTCGCCGATTCATTCTCTAAGGGTATGTGAGTATGGTGAACATTATCTGCACCGATGTTCTGACACGCACTATGGAAAGGAAAATATCCATCAGGGGTGAGGGAAAGGTCCGTGTGAGGCCCGACACGGTGAGGCTCAACGGTGCGGTGCAGGAGGTCTGTCAGACATACGATGAGGCCGTCGACAGATCGGTCATCTGTGTGTCACCTCTGAGGATGAGACTGATGGAGGCCGGATTCGATTCCGAGACCCTGAGGTCCGTCTCCGTCTCCGTCAGGCCCCGTTATGAGTATGAAGGCGGCGACCGCCAAAGGCAGGTGTTGGTCGGTTTCGAGTATGTTCACACACTCAGGATGGAGATCGGATGCAATCCCGACACCGTCAACAGGATCCTGGGTGCGCTCTCGGGAGAGGGTTGCCCCCGCTTCTCGTTGGAGTATGTGTTGTCGGATCCGAGCCATGCGGAGGCCGACGCCCGCAGGTCCGCAGTGGCCGACGCCGTGTCGAAGGCGGAGCAGATATCCTCGGCCGCAGGTGTGCGTCTCGGCGATATCGTGTCCATAAGGTACGGTGATAACGGGGGAGATACGGTGATGTTGTGCGGCAGATCCATGAACGGCTCCGGCGACACTGTGCCTGAGGATCTGGAGTTCACTGACGAGGTCCTCATCGAATGGGAACTGCTCTGAGTTAGCCGGCATCATCATTATCAATGCAGGGGGAATGCGGAGTCCTATGTTCTGTCGTATATGCGGGAAGGAGCTCCCACAGGATGCCAGATTCTGCAGCGGATGCGGGGCGTCGGTGGATGTTTCCATATCCGCATCACAGTCGATCGGAGGCGATCGCCCCAAGGATCCTTTGAAATGGGTCATCGCGGGGCTTGTGGTGATGATCGTGATCGTTGCAGCCTGCATCATGGTCTCGTACAGCGAGGATGTGCCCGAAAGGACCCATGGCAATGTGACGATACGCGGTGACATGGTGAGGGATGACATCTCCATCGTGGGTGACGGTCTGCGTTACGACGGAACGGATTGCGTATGGTATATCAAAGACCTGCATGCCCCGTACCTTGTGGAGGCGGGCAGCATGTACACGGTCCGCGGTTATGATGTGGTGGAGGGGCGGGACCTGTCCCCGGGGCCCGGTGAATATGAGGTCGTATTAAACGTCAACGGGGCGGATGTGGCGAAGGGCCAGCTCATAGTGAGGGGAACGATCGTTGATTCCTATTCGTGGACCGCGGTCATCGACGGGAAGACCATGTCGTTCATCGTCGATTACAATTACACGTTGGATGAGTTCCTGAAGTACTCCCATGACGATGCCGTCCGTTGGCAGGTGGTGTCCCTCAGTGATGCCAGATTCGTCACCGTGGATGCATCGGTCCAGAGGCTTGTGAACGCTCTCGCCGATGGATACAGGGCTGTGTACGGCCAGGACGTATCACTCGCCGATCAGAGGTACGCCGATTATCTCCTGTCATTTGTCCAATGTAACATCACGTACCCTCCCACCGTATCATCCGCGGGCGGATCGTATGTGTGGGATGATGCCGGTAACGGCGACATCTATCTCTACGGGGTGGAGGAGTACTGGGCGTATCCCATGGAGACGCTGTACACCAAACAAGGGGATTGCGAGGATACGACCATCCTCCTGTGCTCCATCTATTCCGCGGCGGGATTCGGATCCGCCATGGTCACGGTTCCGGGACACATGTTGGCAGCTGTCGAGTTGGAGGGTTTCCAGCCGAGGATGGTCAATCCCTCCGTCGTGTTCACCGCTAAGAGGATCCCTGACCATGAATTCAATCTCTATTTCTGTGAGACCACGTTCGAGAACGCCGTTCCTGTGGGATATGTGTCATCGGGCACCAGCAGGGAGGTCTCCTTGTTGGATGAGGTCACATTCGTCCCTCCGTACGATCATCGCAGGGAGGTCCCGGCATGAGCCATCGTCCTGTGGTGTATGTCTTGGTGTTGGCCCTCATAACGGTCATCCTGGCGGCTCTGATGTGCTCATGGGCGCCGGAGTCCCCCGAGGCCCCCGACGAACCCGTGTTGCCGGAATATCCCTTCGATAATCAGATCCCAGAGGGTTTCTCCTTCGATCAGAGGACTAACATCCTGTCGGCGACGGAGACGGTGTCCTGGCACATCTTCGACATGTATCACACCTTCATGGAGGACCGTTACACGGAGTATCACGGGACGGACATAGTCTCCGAGGAGGTGAAGTTGGCCCCGGGAGGTTACGTCATAACCGTCGGGGACGAGGAGTTCGAGGTCCGTGTGGCCGGTGATGTCGAACGTACGTTCTCCTGGAAGTACAGGATGGGGGACGTGACCGAACCTGTGTCTGTATTCGTCTCGATCCCAATGGAGGAGTTCATGGAGGCATGCGATTCCAACAGGGTATGGAACAGGGAGACCATCGCGGCCTATACGTTCATGCCCTTCGAACAGCTTCCCCGCCTGGTCGTTGTGGACGATGTGATACGTTCTTTGGAATCTTCTCTGGAGGAGGAGTTCGTCCGTATCGGAGGGGATCTGAACGACAGACAGGGTTTCGCCGACTTCATGGCATGCTTCGTACAATTGGGGGTAAAGTATCCGTCCAGCGTGTCCAAGCAGAGTTTCGATTACTTCGTCTGGGGTTCGGATGAATATTGGTGTGTTCCATTGGAGACCCTCTACCATAAGATCGGGGACTGTGAGGACACATCCGCCCTGTTGTGTGCACTGTACCTCGTGGCAGGATATGATGCTGCGATGGGAGGCCATTCGGGACATGTCTTCGCAGGTGTGGCCATAGAGGATTTCCAGGACAGGGTCCTTGTGGACCACTCATATTACAAGCCCTCCTATGCATACGGCATCATCGGATTCGATATCGACGGTAAGCCCGTGTACGGCGATGTGCTCTACCATTCGGTCGAGACGATCCGCGGACAGATCCCGGTGGGATATCTGGCCACAGGAAACGATTCCCTGGACAAGAAGACGTTCTGGGGATATGCAGGATTCTATCCGGTGTCAGGGTGACGATCCGGGGATCCAATCGTCGTCGAACCTCTCGGCGTCGGAGATCCTCAGTTCCTCTCCCACGTCCAGGACCATCAGGTCCCTTCCGGCGATGGTACGGACTCCTGTGGCCTCTTGGACTAGGGCCGCCTCGTTGTCCGGCCCCTTTTTGATTATGACCACGCCCAGGTGGATGAATATCGCCAGCTCAGGTCTGATCCTCTCAACGAACGTCAGGGCATCATCCGTGCATAGGTGATATCTTATTCTGTTGCCCATGGGTGTCGTCACAGGGAGGATCAGAACGCGGTCTCCGATGTATTGGTCCGCTATCTCATCCGAGTACTCGGTGTCGCTCACATAGGAGATCACGCCATGGTCCGTGTGGAATCTGAATCCCACGTTCGTGGGGTCGCTGTGGACGGCCTTGGTGATATCCACTCTCATGCCGTCTATGTCCAGGACATCACCGGGTCTGAAGACCGTGTGTCCCTCGGCCACGCCCAGGTGGTACGGCGAGAGACAGGGTCCGAGGTCCCCCTCCCCTTCGATCACCGTCGGGGATCCGTAGATGTGTCCCCTCTTCCTCCATCCTCCGTAGGT
>CAZCMJ010000072.1:0-5778 GCA_964499845.1 uncultured Methanomassiliicoccales archaeon | reverse complement strand
ATACCATCTGTTCTGATAATGATATCGGCCTTTCGTCCGATTCCCATGTCATGGTCCCCACATGGGTGCCGGAGTATAATTATTCTGGTCTGTAATGTTTGTAATGAAAGTAATACAAGTAATCTTTGAAATCACCTGCCCCCCATTCACCCCCTTTTATATCCAAACACGATGACCGTCCGATGACTATCACACCCGGATCCGAAACAGTGCACCCCGCAGGGGAGGATATCCGTCCCCAGAAGATCAGTGACATGACGGAGGTGGGATGAGATGGGCGGGATGCTCTACTTCGAATGCTTCTCCGGGATAAGCGGGGACATGGCCGTGGCTGCCATGCTGGACCTGGGGGCCGACCAATCGAAGCTGATGGATGTGCTGGACAGCCTCCCGCTGGAAGGTTACAGGGTGGAGGTCTCCAGGAGGACGAGGTCCGGGCTGGATGTGGCCGATTTCAACGTCATCCTGGACGAGGACAACCACGACCATGACATGGACTACCTGTACGGCGACGGTCATCATCACGGTCATCACCATGACCATCCCCACAGGGGGATGGCCGAGATCACGGAGATCATCCGCAAGGGGAGGATGACCGACGGGGCCAGGGACATCGCGCTGAGGATATTCTCCGTACTGGCGGAGGCGGAATCCGAAGCGCACGGTGTCCCCTTGGAGCAGGTGCACTTCCACGAGGTGGGTGCGGTGGACTCCATAGTGGACATAGTTGCGTTGGCGGTGTGCCTTGACGATCTTGATCCCGACGATGTGTGCTTCTCGGACCTGTACGAGGGTACGGGCACGGTGAGGTGTCAGCACGGGGTCCTGCCGGTGCCGGTGCCCGCGGTGGCCAACATCGTCTCATCATACGGTCTGAGGATGAGGATCACATCCTCCCGGGGGGAGTTCGTCACCCCCACCGGTGCCGCGTTCGCAGCTGCGGTGGGGACATGCGACCCCCCAGATGGGACGTTCCGTATCGGGAAGGTGGGGATGGGCTCCGGGAAGAGGGAGACCGACAGGCCCGGGGTTCTGAGGGCGATGACGATCGATGTCCGGGGGAAGGTGACGGAGGTCTGTCAGATCGAATGCAACATCGACGACTGCTCGGGGGAGACGTTGGGGTACACCCTGGAGAGGTTGATGTCCGAGGGTGCCATGGACGTGTTCTTCACCCCCATGGTCATGAAGAAGTCCCGTCCCGCCCAGAAGGTCACCGTGCTGTGCTCCGTGGAGGATCGCGACAGGATGACGGAGCTGCTGTTCAGGGAGACCACCACCATCGGTGTCCGCAGGACGGTGATGGAGAAGGTGACCATGGACAGGGAGGTCGTCCGCATGGACACGCCGATCGGGAGGGTGGACGTGAAGGTCTGCAGGTACGGTGATGTCCTGAGGCACTATCCCGAGTACGAGAGTCTGAGGGCCGTGTGTTCGGAGTCGGGGATGTCCTACCACGAGGCGTACGGCATCGTGATGTCCTTCTGCAGGGAACAGCGACCATGACACCGTATACGGTGGGCGGAAGGGAGCTGGACGGTCAGCAGACCGCCGCGGCCACGGACGACTGTCCCACCAAGCTGGTGATAGCCGGTGCGGGGACCGGGAAGACCACCACCCTGGTCGGGAGGTTGGAGCATCTGTCGGAGACGGGTGTGGACCCCGACGGGATACTGGTGATATCCCTGACCAACGCCAGCGTGGACGACCTGAAGGGGAGGATATCCGCGGAGATGCCCGGTTTCCGTCCGGATGTGATGACGATACATGCCCTGGGGAACAGGATCCTCAGAAAGAGGCCCATGGTGGGCGCCGAGAGGTCGGAGCTGCTGTGCGGGATCATCAACGACCTGGTGCAGACGGACAGGAGGGCCGCCAGGGCCATGATGGCCCAGGTGGATGCCATGAGGAGGTCGGGTGCATCGGACCTGTCATACAGCGGTGCGCCCATAAGGAACAGGGGTCTGCGTGTGATGGCGGATGCCCTGTTTGAGGGGAGGGTGGGGTTCACCTACAACCCTCCCGATTACAAGGGGCAGGACCCCCTGCCCGCATCGTTGGATGTGGACGACGGCAGGGGGCACAGGTTCAGACTCTATTCGGATGACATCTCCGTGTCGGCGGCGTCCAAGGACCCCGCCTCCGCCAGGGAGTACATCCAATCCAGGAACGTGGGTATGGATATGCTGAACCCCAACGACCTGGCATCGGAGGTGCTGAGGTGCTGGGGACGCAGGATATCGGATGCGGTGGGTACGGTGATCTCCAGGTGCAAGACGTCCGGGATGACCGTGCACGACCTTCTGGAACGGAACATGTCCAATCCCCCCAGCATCAGGGGTCCCGTGGAGGACAGGCTGTATCTGATTGACAGGGTGTGGGACCTCTACACCTTGGAGTGCATCGCCAAAGGGCTCTCGGATTACGACGACATGGTGATACAGAGCGCACAGGCGGTGAGGTCCGGATGCCACGTCAAGGGGTACACACATGTGCTCATCGACGAGTACCAGGATGTCTCCGGGGTGCTGGTGGACCTCGTCAGGGCCATGAGGGAGAGGATGGGTTTCGACCTGTTCTGCGTGGGGGACGATTGGCAGAGCATCTACGGTTTCTCCGGAGGGGATGTCTGGCAGATGGTGGACTTCACGGAGATATGGAGACCGTTCGGGGAGGTCCACGTGCACAGGATAGAGCACACCTACAGGTCCCCGCAGCAGATCGTGGATGTGGCATCGAGGTTCATCAGGGCCAACCCGAACCAGTTGGCGAAGGAGATCAGGGGTACGTACTCCCCGGGGATGCCGCCCGTGATACTGTTGCCGTGCGCCACCGACAGGGACATCTCGAGGATGGTGGCGAACAGGATCGAGAACCTGGACCCGTCGGAGGACATATTCATAATAGGGAGGACCAGGAACGACATCTATGCGTTGGGGAACGGTAACGGGCAGTTCCAGTTCTCCATGGGGAGGGAGTCCGGTTCCGCGGAGGTGGTGTTCCGTGTCTGGGATGAGGATGTCTCCGATTGGAGGGAGGACAGGAGGCTGAGGTTCCTGACAGCGCATTCATCCAAGGGTCTGGAGGCGGACAACGTGTTCGTGATGGCCGACAGGGAGCACGGTGGGTTCCCGTCGCAGACGTCCGACGACATCTCCGACCTGTTCCCGGTGAGGGACGAGGGGATACCGTTCGCGGAGGAGAGGAGGGTGTTCTACGTGGCGATGACCAGGGCGAGGAGGAGGCTGTTCCTGGTGAACATGATGGAGGAGGACCGCTACGGTCTGTCCTCGACGGGACGGTTCATGTCCGAGGTGATAACGGATAACGGCCCGATACTCGTCAAAAGCACCGTACTTTGCGATGAGTGCATCGGGCCGATGAGGATCGTAAAGGTGGGCGGACGCAGATTCCACGGTTGCTGCGACTACCCTTCATGCAGATGCACGAAACCGTTCTACGGTCTGTGAATCACTTTCTGAGTTCCTCGATGATGTCATCGAGCTGAGCCGATACCTTCGATATCAGTTCGGAATCGTCGCCGTGTCCGTTCTCCAGGAGCCTCTGGGCACGGGCCATCTTGTGCCAAACCCTGCCCTTCTCGGTGAAGGAGTAGAGCATGACGAGCTTTCCCTTGGTTGTGTAGCTGACCTGGATCAGGCCCTGGGCCTCGAGGATCTCCATGAGGCCTCTGATCCTGCCCTGGTCTCCGATGCATTCCTTCAGATCTGTCTGTGTCACGGTCTCCTTCTCTGCGACAAGGTCCATTGCCTTCGAGAGGAACAGTTCATTGCTGACTCTGGGATTGACCATGGATGGAACACACAAACGATGTAGAAAAAGGTTGATGTTGTTACTCTAGATTACTTAGAGTTGAACCTTGTCACTTTTTAATTATGGATTTGATACTCTTAGTATCGAATATTATGGATTCAGAACATCGTGCCGTCATCGGGAGGATAGCTCCAATCGCCATTCTGGTAGTGGTAGCGGGAGCTGCCGTTGGGTACGCGTGGTCCCACAACGGGGGTTCCCTGGACTTCTCGGACACAGACTTCAAGATAGTCGTGACCGGGTCCATGGACGGGGAGCCCAGGGACCAGTACGACATCCCGACGATACCAGTCGGCAGCCTGGTGTTCATCCAGAAGGTCCCCTCAGGGGACGCCTCGGGGGAGTTCTACTCGTCCCTGGAGGTGGGCGATGTGCTCACCTTTGATTACACCCATCCCGTGAGCAGGGAGGACATGGTGGTCACCCACAGGATCATCGGTATCGATGAGGCCGACGGGGTGTACACCTACACCCTGAAGGGTGATTCCATCGCCGACGACCCGACCAACGGGTCGGTGCAGGTGGTCACGTCCCTGAGCGGGGATGTGATCGGAAAGGTCACGGGTGTGTCCCCCTGGTTGGGGAAGGCCGTGGTGTTCATGTCCACATGGACGGGGAAGGTCTGTCTGATCATCGTACCCTGTCTGGTGCTTGTGGCATCGGAGATACTGAACATCGTCAGGATCCTCAGGTCCGGGAAGGACGGGGATGAGGGGTGCGAGGCGGAGACGGAGGACGGACCCACGGTCGTGGAAGGGACGGAGGACACGGTCTTCACGGATTCCGTGGAGGTCCGCGAGGTCCCCGATGACGGATTGTTCCGGAGGTCCATCTGATGGCCTCCGACATCGTGGAATGAAAGGTTTCGGAGAGTGTTGGGATGGAGAAGATGAGCGGTATAGGCATCGCGGCCATAGTCATTGTGATACTGGCGTTGGCCGCGGCCGCTGTTGTGATCGTCACCGACGACGGCCAGGAATGGAACGTCAAGGTGGAGGTCGACGGAGAGGGGAATGTAGAGCCCTCCTCCGCTGTTGTGGAGGACGGCGATTCCGTGGAGATCACCATGACCCCTGCGGAGGGTTGGTATCTCGCGGAGGTGTTGCTCGACGGTGTCCCGGTGGATGTCACCGGGAACGTGCTGACCATCGCGGATGTCCATGGGGACCATTCCGTGAAGGTGGTGTTCGCCGAGATCGAGGCGAAGCTAACGGTAATCCCCGGGGAGAACGGAACCGTGTCCCCTGTCGGAGAGTCGTACCATGATTACGGCGAGGAGGTCGTTGTGAGGATCACTCCCGATGATGGGTATGTGATCGGGGATGTGACCGTGGACGGGGCATCCGTGGGGTCCGTGAACCTGTACAGGGTCGTCATGGACTCGGACCATGTCATCGGGGTCACGTTCAGGGCGGTGTCCGATGGTTCCGCCGGCCTACCGGCGGATCCCGTGGTGGACATCGACATCGATGTCCAGGTGATGACGACCGGATATGACTTCGGAACGGTGGAGCCCAGCGGGAAGGTGAGGGTCGCGTACGGAGGTTCGCTGACAGTGACCATTGCATTGAATCCCGGATTCAGTCTGGTGTCCGTCATGGTCGATGATGAGGACATGGGGGCATCGGAGGAGTTCACCATCGAGAACATCGTCGAGGACAGGTCCGTGTCCATCACGGTGGCCCATAGGATGGCCGTGACGTACACGGTGTCCTCTTCGGCTTCGTACGGGGGGACGATCACCCCCAGCGGGGAGACCGTTGTGGGATCGGGGGAGAGTCTGACCTTCGAGATGAGGCCGATCAGCGGATACAGGCTGTCCGCCCTGACGGTCGACGGGGTCTCCGTGGGGACGGGTTTGTCCACATACACATTGGAAAACATCTGCAGGGACATGACAGTCTATGCGAAGTTCGACAGGATACCCACTCCTCCGACTCCGGG
>CAZCMJ010000071.1:0-5786 GCA_964499845.1 uncultured Methanomassiliicoccales archaeon | reverse complement strand
TACGGTGATGTGGAGCAGGCCGAGAGGAGGTTCACCCAGTTCAAACGCTGCAGGGACGTGTTCGTCCGCAGATTGTCCGAGGGGACCCGCCTGGAGAGGCTCGCAGTACGCGGATGATCTCAGAACCAGGCGTCCAACGACCTCTGTTTCCTTCTGTTGGATTCGGCCTTGCGTGCCGCCTCGATCTTGTTGATGACGGTGACGACCCTGTCCTCGGAGAAGCCGTACTCGGTCATGAGTTCGACGATCCCGTCGGGGTCCATCTGTCCTGTCTTAACGGAGTAATCGTCGGACCTCGGACCGTTGAGGAATATCTGTCTGACATCCTCGTAACCTTCGACCTCGATCTCGGTGTTGGCGATCACGTCTTCGAGGTCACCGTGCTTCTGTATCAGCTTGAGTCCCTTCTTAGGGCCGATCCCGGACACGCCGGGGTTGAAGTCGGTCCCTATGAGTATGCAGACGTCCACGAGCTGTTCCCTGGTGATCCCAAGGTTCTCCAACATCTGCTTCGAATCGATGATCTCGGTCTTCACATCCTTGTAGATGTTCTTCCCGGGGACCTTCCTCCTACCGGATATGGTGAGGTTCCTGACCAATAAAGGGGCTCCGAAGAGAATGGAGTCGAAATCCTGTGATGCGGCGGCATAGACATCGCCCTTCCCGCACATGTACGCTGCCTGGGCCTCTCCGTCGCTGGGGGCCTGGACAACGGGGATCCCCATGAGCCTCAGGAGCTCCTTGGAGCTCTCGAGGATCTCGGGGGTCATCCTGGAGGTCTGCTGTGCCTTGGAGAACGCCTTCTTCATGTCGCCCTCGGCCAATGCGGCCTCGTACTCCTCCCTCGCCTTCTCCCTGCGGGCGATCCTGTCCTCGATCGTACCGGATTTCAGCTCGTTGGGTTTCCCGTCGAAGACGAATGACGGCTCTATCCCCGCTTCGATGAGGTTGGCGGTGCGGTACAGTATCCCCGACAGATGGGATGTGACACGCCCCTGGGAGTCCTGGAGGGGTTTCCCGTCGGACTGTCTGATTATGGACAGGAATTGGAATATGGTGTTGTAGGCATCGACCGCCACGGTCTTCCCACGGAGTTCGGTGAGGTCTACCTCGGTCGCCTCGACTATGGGGGACAGATTCACTCCCATCGGAGCACCTCACAGGGTCCTTCCATAGCCCTTCCATTCGGCGATGGTCGGGGCCATGTCCTCGAGTTTGAAGAGGGAGGAACCGGCAACGAGGACAGTGGCCCCTGCATCGGTGCACTGTCTCCCGGTCTGGGGGTTGACCCCTCCGTCCACCGAGATCTCGATCTCCCTGCCATTGGATTCGGCCCATTCGGAGACCATGGTGATCTTGGGGACGCAGTCGGCTATGAACGACTGTTCGCCGAATCCGGGATGGACCGTCATAACAAGGGCGAGGTCCGCATATTGGAGGAACGGCTCCACCCTCTCGAACGGCGTCTCCGGATTCAGGGATATCCCTGCCCTGAGTCCCCTCTCATGGATCCTGTCCATGGCCCCTTTGATATCACCGTCGGCTTCGCAGTGCACCGTGATGAGGTCGCATCCGGCATCGGTGAAGGCATCGATGTAGCGTATCGGGTCCTGGATCATGAGGTGGGCATCGAAGGGGATGTCCGAGTATCTTCTGATGGCCTTGATCACAGGGGGTCCGAAGGTGATGTTGGGGACGAACATACCGTCCATCACATCCAGGTGCGCCCAATCGGCACCCGCCTCATCGATGCGTGCGAGCTCCTGTCCGAGCTTGGAGAAATCCGCCGAGAGCATCGACGGGGAAACCTTGGTCATGGGCGGTCCAAGGTTGTGGAACTAGATAAGAGTGACCAACGGCATCCCCCCGGGTACACCCGCGGTCCGCACCACGGCTCATCATGGCTTTCGAAAGCGGGGATGTCGCGACACCACCGTTCTGTCCATCGGATGGCATCTTCATGAAAAGGTGACCAATGATTGTCGCCATATCTCCTGATGGATACGATGGGCATCGGGAACACCAGGACGAAGGGGAAGAAGCTTTCCAAGAGGGTCGCCCATAAGGCGAAGGGGATGTGAGCCGTTCCGAACGAACTTCCGGAGCCAGATTATAAGAACTGGTGGGAGCAATCGCGATACCATGGCATTAGCGAAACACAACACCGTCGAGGAGGTCTGCGACGTCCTCGGATGCGACAAGGTCGCCGAGAGATCGTTCAACATCAAACAGGTCTCCAGGTCCTCCCTGAAGCTCAAGAACCCCGACATCCGTCAGGTCCACATGTGCAAGGAGCACTACAAGGAGTTCAAGAAGGAGACCAAATCCGACAGGGCCATCGACCAGCTCTACTGAGCCGGTGTTCAAACATGTTGGAGCTGCTCTTTCTGGGAACGGGGGCCAGTGTGCCGTCCCGTGACAGGGCCACATCCTGCATAGCCGTCAGGGGCGGCTCCGACATAATCCTCATGGACTGCGGCGAGGGCTCACAGCGTCAGCTGATGATCTCGCCATTCTCGTTCATGAAGATCAGGGCGGTGCTCATAACGCACCTCCACGGGGACCATGTGTTCGGACTCCCCGGATTGTTGCAGACCATGAGCCTCTCCGGAAGGACCGAACCCCTCACGGTCTACGGACCCAAGGGGTTGGCCAGAGGTCTCGACATGATGATGACGGCCACCGAAGGGGAGACCATGTACCCCCTCGAGGTGGTGGAACTCGACGGAGGGGAGGAGTTCAAGGTCAGGGACCTCACAGTATGTTCGTTCAGGACGGAGCACGGGATGCCCTCCGTGGGTTTCGTTGTGAGGGAGAGGGACAAACCCGGCAGGTTGGACCGTGCCAAGGCGGCCTCCCTGGGGGTAAGGGACGGTCCGGACATGGCCCGTCTGAAGAACGGCGAGACCGTGGGGGATGTCACGCCGGAGATGGTGGTCGGTCCGAAGACGCCCGGGGCATCCATAGCGTACACGGGGGACACCATGCCCTGCGATACGGTCACAGAGGGATGCAGGGGCGCCACCGTGTTGGTCCACGAGTCCACCTACATGTCCACGGAGGAGGGGTTGGCCGCTGACCATTTCCATTCCACCGCACGTCAGGCCGCGGAGACCGCGGATGCCGCCGGGGTGAAGACACTCCTCCTGACCCACATAAGCAACCGTTACGATGACCGTACGGCCGTGGAGGCAGAGGCCCGGGAGATCTTCCCGGACTCCGTCGCGGTGGAGGACATGGATTGGTTCGAGGTCATGTCCGGCTCCTTCCGCAGGAAGGTCACATCAGCTTGAGCATGTCGGCGTTGGTGATCAGGCCGACTATCTTCCCCTTCTTAGACACCAGGACCGCGTTGCAGTTGCTCATCAACGTCGTCACCGCGGATATGGGTGTGTTGTCCGACACCACGGGGAACGACTCGTCCATAACCTTGGATATCACCGTCTGACCGAGCTGTTCCATGGTGTACCCCTGTCTCACCAGTTCGAAAATCCCCCTCTCCGATATGCTGCCCACGGGGATGTCCCCCTTCAGAACGGGCAACTGGGAGTAACCGGTGGTCCTCATGAGGTCCGATGCCTGATGGACAAGTTCGGTGCATTGGATGGTTATGACGGATTTTGTGGCCACATCGTCCGCCGTCAGGTCCCTGTGGTCCCTGTGCTTCATCCCCTCGAGGGTGTCGAAGAGCTTCACGACGGTCTCGTAGCTGGCGGAGATCTTCCCGCTCTCGATCTTGGCGATGGTGCTCTGGCTGATCCCGGAGGAATGGGCCAGCTCCATCTGGGTGACGTCCAGTGATTTCCTTATCTTCCTGATGTCCGAGGCCGGCGGGAATTTCATGTCCGTCTGAAGGATAATATTCGTATATGAATATTATTGTCCATATAGTTTATCTATACAGGATTATTCACGACCCCCAATAGGAGATATAACATGTCCAAGAACATCTACGTAGAGGGACTCAACGAGATCCCCGTTCCCATGAAGAAAGTCGAGATCGTCGAGAGGAAGGGAATCGGACACCCCGATTCCGTCTCCGATGCACTCGCAGAGGAGGTCTCCAAGGCCCTCTGTAGGATGTACAAGAAGGAGTTCGGACACGTCCTCCACCACAACACCGACGAGACCCAGATCGCAGCCGGACAGGCCGCCCCCAGGTTCGGCGGAGGATCCGTCATCGACCCCACATACATCCTCCTCGTGGGACGTGCCACCACACACGTCGGATCCGGAGAGGACCTCAAGTCCCTGCCCTGCAAGCCCGTCGCCCTGAAGGCCGCCCACGATTACCTCGTGAAGACCTTCCCCAACCTGGACGTCGACTCCGACATCATCCTCGACGCCAAGATCGGAATGGGTTCCGACGACCTCACCGGGGTCTACAAGGCATCCGGACACCTGGCCAACGACACATCCTTCGGAGTCGGATACGCACCCTACTCCATCACCGACCAGGTCGTCCTCAAGACCGAGGAGTATGTCAACGGCATCATGAAGAAGGAGCTCCCCGAGACCGGACAGGATGTCAAGGTCATGGCCTCCCGTATCGACAACGACCTCACCCTCACCATCGCATGCGCAATGGTCGACAGGTACATCCCCGACCCCAGCCACTACAAGTCTGTCATCGAGCAGATGTACGACAAGGTCACCGACAACGCACTGAAGGTCATCGGAAATGAGGACGTCAACTTCAAGCTCGAGATCAACACCGGAGACGACTACGACCGCGGAGTCTACTACCTCACCGTCACCGGACTCTCCCAGGAGATGGGAGATGACGGATCCGTCGGAAGGGGTAACAGGTGCAACGGTCTGATCACACCCTACAGGCCCATGTCCATGGAGGCCACCTCCGGAAAGAACCCGATCACACACATCGGAAAGATCTACAACGTCATGTCCAAGCTCATCGCAGAGGATGTCGCCAAGAAGGTCACCAACGAGGCGGAGATCAGGGTCAGGCTGCTCTCCCAGATCGGAAAGCCCGTTTCCGAGCCCCTCAACGCTTCCATCCAGATCGTCCTCCCCGATGCGGAGAACGACCCCAAGCTGCCCACCTGGAAGTCCGAGGCCGAGTCGATCGCAGCCGAGTGGCTCGACAATGTCGACAAGGTCTCCGACATGATCATCGAGGGCAAGGTCAGGACCTTCTGATTGGTCATAAACGGATAGTTTTTCCAACCATGGCCGGACGGTCGCCGTACCGTCTGGCCATACAAATCTTATTAAACCTTAAGGACGTCGGAGTACCCATCCAGCGGGAGAGTTCTCACATGAAGATTATCGATGAGCCACAGTTCGGTCCGATGTTCAGATTCAATGACGCAAACGTGTATTGGTCACTCCATCTCCTATCTGATGGGCGCAGGATGGGTCGCAAGAGACTGGCTGACGAGGTCGGTGTCGGAGAGGGCAGTATGCGCAGGATCATCGATACCCTGAAGGAGTGGGATTTCATCAACATCAAACAGACCGGCATCACTATCACCAAAGCCGGGATGTCGTTCCTGGACCAGCTCCCCATCCGTCCTGTCAACATCTTCGTGGAGGGTTCCGTCGCAGGTCAGTGTCAACAGGGCGTGCTCGTCATCGGTGGGGCCGACAAGGTCGTCAACGGTATGGAGCAGAGGGATGCCGGGATCAAGGTCGGGGCCGATGGATGCACCACCATCGTCATCCGCGACGGTGTCCTCATGATCCCTCCGGATTGGAACATGGATGAGAGGACCCCCGAGCTCGCATACAAGATCCGCAAGGACATCGGTATGACGCAGAGCCAC
>CAZCMJ010000070.1:0-5798 GCA_964499845.1 uncultured Methanomassiliicoccales archaeon | reverse complement strand
AGGCCATGCCGGCAGCACCATAACGTTACCTGAGAAAGCGGACACTGTGATCAATTATCATAAATCGGCTGGTATCAACAACCCCCCGATTAGTTACATGGATTATTTGATATAGGCTCACAAATAAATCCATTGTGAAACGGATTCGATTCCACATCTGATGAAGGACCTTCCTGTTTTTGAGGATCCATTCTTGAAAAAACGTTTTGGAGGGATTCGTAGAAACGAGATATATCTCCGCCCCTGGAGCATCCCCCAGATTCATGCAGGATCGGCTGAACTCGAAGAGGTTGCAATAGTCGGAGGTCACTACACAGAAATCGTAGTCGCTGTTCGGGCGATTATCGTCGCGGGCTCTAGATCCGAAGAGGAATACTCTGAGGGCCCCCATATTCTGCGGCGATGGCCCCTACTATCGGGCAGAGTTCCTCGAATGTGTATTCTCTCACATCGGTTAATGGTGAGAACGATATCGTGTCGATGCGGCATTTCTGTTTTCGGGGATGAGTACGATCGCAGTTCTTTCCTAAGATGATCATAGAGGAATATGGAAGCATAGGTGGATTACGACATACTTACTCTGTACTGCTTATCTGTACGTTGATGTCGCCAGGCTCGATATACATTTCTTTATCGATTTGGACCATTCGATCGATACTCTGTGAAGTTTCTCATTCGTGCCCGGTTCAATCCATCCTTCAATGAGTGGTGAACGGACCAGTGATGATAATAGTGGTGGACAAGGCGAGATTCGAACTCGCGACTTCTGCCTTGCGAAGGCAGCGATCTACCGGGCTGATCTACTTGCCCATATAATCCGGTAACCCTTGGTATCTGAACCATGAATATAAAGTTAACTGGGGTCCGGAACCTGTCAGGTCCCGGAGGCCAGCTTTTTGCCGTATCTCCTTCCGAATGTGATGTACATCAGCAGGCTCACGACACCGATCATAGCGCACATGATG
This sequence comes from uncultured Methanomassiliicoccales archaeon, assembly GCA_964499845.1. Taxonomy (GTDB): domain Archaea; phylum Thermoplasmatota; class Thermoplasmata; order Methanomassiliicoccales; family Methanomethylophilaceae; genus Methanoprimaticola. The sequence continues at coordinate 4,833 of CAZCMJ010000070.1, read as the reverse complement.
TACATCCCGACGAACCCGGTTAACGGGAGGATGACACCTAGGATCATGGGCCCCATACCTGATCCCAGGTCCACTATGGCCGAGAATGTGGATGTTGTGACACCGTACCTGTGGGGCGGTGTGTTGTTTATCACCATGGTCTGGCAGACGGAGTAAATGATGGATATCCCATAACCGATCACGAACCCCGATGCCAGGAACAGGATGTCCGAGCGGGTGTTCGCATAGACCAGCATCCCAACGATGAATGCGATGTATCCGGGAAACATCACCACATCCGGTCCCTTCCTGTCGAAGATCTTCCCTGTGGTGAGCCTGGATATCAGGGTACCGGCGGATATCAGCACGAAGAAGAATGTGGCTGCCGTGACCATGCCCGTCTCCTGGGAGAACGAGTCTATGAAGGAGAGCACACCGGAATATGCGAAGTAGAACACCATGCATATGGCCGCAAGAGGGATCGCCGCCTTCTGGATCAGGTTCTCGGGACGGAAGCTCTTGGCATCCGAGATCTGCTGTTCGGTCAGCTCCTCGTCCTTCACATGGATCAGGAGTGCACAGATCAGGGCCAGTGTGTACATGACAACTCCCACTGAGAACACGAGTCCGTAGTCCCCTGTGGCACCCAGCTCCATACCGAGGAGTGGTCCGATGGCGCTGGCGAAGGTCACGCTGAGCAGGAAGTATCCCATTCCCTCTCCCCTGCGTTCCCGGGGTAGGAGCTTGGACACTATGTCGTTGGTGCATGTGCTGGTGACACCGTATGCCAATCCGTGGAGGAGCCTCACCGCATACAACATTATGAGGGATGAGACCCAGAAGTACGCTATGGACATGATTAGGGCGAAGGATACGCCTGCGATCAGCATCCTCTTCCTGCCCACGAGCTCCACGTATTTCCCGATGAAGATCCTGGCCAGGAGGCCTCCGATGACATACACGCCTGCGGCGAGTCCAGCTTCTGCTGCGGTGGCACCGAAGGTCTCGGTCGAGAATCCGACGATGTTGATCAGCAGTGCGAAGTAGTTCAGGCTGCAGAACAGCGATATCGCCGCATCGAGGATGAAATCCCTTGAGAATATCCTGTTCTGTGACATATCCCTTCCCAGTTTCTCATCTGATTTATACATTGTCAGGGGCCGTCGCGGTTATATGATAGCCTGCCGATACCGTCCGTATGTCGAAGCTCACACAGGAAATGCTCGATGAGATGAAGAAACAGGGAATATTCTCCTTCGCCACCGCATCCAAGGACGGCGTCCCCAATGTGGTCCCCGTGGGGATGCTCTTCATGGGGGAGGACGGAAAGGTCTGGTTGGTCGACAATTTCCTCAACAAGACCCTCGCCAACATGAAGGAGAACCCCAAGGCGGCGTTCTACATCTGGAACCCCGAGGCCAAGGAATCATATCAGATCAAAGGTACCGTGACCATCGAGGACTCCGGTGCCGATTATGAGAAGGCGGTGGCATTCGCACACGCCAAGAAGGAGACCCTCCCCGCGAAGAACCTCGTCAAGATGGACGTGGAGGAGGTCTACTACGTCACGCCCGGACCCAATGCCGGGAAGAAACTCTGATTAAACATATGCCGGGGTTCCAATACCCCGGCTTTAAGATAATTCTCAATCGTCCTCGTCGTCCATGTCGGCGGGCTTCAGGAACTGGGGTGCCGCGCCCATGACCGCCGTGAAGGGGATCAGGAGCAGGCATCCGATGACGTCCGTGTAGAGCCACATGGCCACTCCGAGGAACGCTCCGGCCACTGCACCGAGGATCAGACCCTGTTTGACGGCCGGCTGCATCTTCACTCCACCTTCTTCCCGGTGGCCTCTTCGGCTGCGGAGACCATCTTGTCGACGATCTCCCTTGCGCCTCCCACATAGTTGGCGGCGTCCATGGTGGCGATGATCTCCTCCTTGGTGAGCACACCCTTGAGGTCCTCCCTCTCCATGAGCACGTCCCTGAGGTGCCTCTTCTCGTCCTCGGCGACCATGGATGATTCACGGATAATCTCGTGTGCATCCTGCCTTCCGATTCCCTTCTCGGTGAGCTTCATCATAAGGGGCTCGGCCATGACCAGTCCCCTAGAGGACTCGATGTTCTCCAGCATCCTGTCCCTGTGGACGTCCAGTCCCTCGAAGATCCAATCCATCTTCTTCAGGATCTCGTCGGTGAGGATGAACACGTGGGGGAGTGTGAACCTCTCGGTGGATGAGTTGGACAGGTCCCTCTCGTGCCAGAGGACCTGGCTCTCGAACGTGGGTGTGACGAATCCCCTGATGACCCTGGCGAGACCGCATGCGTTCTCGGAGTTCATGGGGTTCCTCTTCTGGGCCATGGTAGAGCTTCCTACCTGCTTCTTCACATCGAAGAACTCGGATGCCTCTCCGATCTCGGACCTCTGGAGGTTCCTGATCTCGGTACCGTACCTCTCGATGGATGTGGCGATGTTGGCCATGAGGCAGATGACCTCCGTGTACCTGTCGCGTCCGACGACCTGTGTCGCCGCAGGTTCATAGGTGAGTCCCAGATCGGTCATGACCATTTTCTGGATCTCGAAGAAGTTCTTCCCGAGGGCCGCACCTGTACCGACGGCTCCGGCCATCTTTCCGGCACATGCCCTGGGCATGCACTCGACGATCCTCTGTCTGTGTCTGAGCATCTCTGCGACATATCCCGCGATCTTGAATCCGAATGTGATCGGGATGGCGAACTGGGCATGTGTCCTGCCGATCTCGAGGGTGTCCCTCTCCCTCTTTGCGATTACGGCGAGGGTGTAGATGAACTTGTCAACGTCTTCCAGGATGATCTCCATGGCGGCCTTGATCTGGAGTGCGGTGGCGGTGTCGACGATGTCGTTGGATGTCGCACCGAGGTGGACGTACTTCCCGGCATCACCGTTGCACTTCTCGGTCATCGCCTTCACCATGGCCATGAGGTCGTGTCTGGTGTCCTTCTCGATCTCCTTGATCCTGTCGACGCTGACCACGTCCAGGCTGGCGACCCTTGTGATCTCCTTCGCATCCTCCTCGGAGATGGTTCCGAGGGCTGCGTGTGCCCTTGCAAGGGCTGCTTCTACATACATCTGGTTCTGGATGCGGCTCTCCTCCGAGAACACGGCTTTCATGTCCTCGCGTCCGTATCTGTAGTCAAGGGGACAGACGTTGCTCATTTGAATCGGAACGGCGATTGTGTGATTCCGTATATAAGATACGTGCCTCACCTTCCTTTATTCAGAAACATACTGTACATTGTGAGGGACCACCGTGCATCCGGTCCCCTTCCGACGGATCCGGTTGGATTCGTCATTTTCGAGTTGCGGTCCAGAAAGGCTTATTAATAAGTCGTTCATAGCGCCCTTTAAGTGGACCGTGCTTACTCACGGTCGCGTCGAATATTGAGTGTGGATTTATGGAAATGGGTATGGAGGAAATTCAGCAGCAGGATTCTCAGGAAGAGCAGCAGGTACAGGCAACAGAGGAAACGATGGAGACCGCGGCCTGCGAGACCGAGGCTTCTGAGGCTGACCTGAACGAGTTGGAAGAGAAGCGCGGCATCGTGAACGAGGATGCTGAGAAGCACAGGAAGCTCAGGGACGAACTGAACAACCAGACCAAAGAGTGGAAGTCCAAGAGGGACGCCCTCAACGGACAGGTCAGAGAGCTCGTCGACGAGGCAGGAAAGTGCAGGGAAGAGCGCGACCAGCTCAACCAGAAAGTTAGGGAGACAAAGGAGCTCAGGGATGAGTGGAACCAGAAGGTCACAGCCCTCAAAGAGCAGCTCGCTCCCTTCAGGACTGAGAAGACAGACGAGAAGAACGAGGTTCCCGTCAAGCAGCTGAAGAAACAGCTCCAGGATCTTGAGTACATTCAGCAGACCAAATCTCTCGGAAAGGACAAGGAGAACGAGATCGTCAAACAGATCTCCGTGCTCGCCCGCCAGATCGAGGAGAGGGAGAAGTCCTACGAGCAGAACGATGAGATCAAAGGACTGGTCGGACAGCTCAGGGAGGCCAAGGCCCAGGCCGAGACCTACCACCACCAGGTTTCCGAGTACGCTGAGAAGGCCCAGGCCGCTCACGACAAGATGATCGGATTCTACGAGCAGGCCGACAGGCTCAGAAAGGAGGCCGACGCTGCACAGGCTAAGTTCATCGAGTGCAAGCAGGCAGCCGATGAGGAGCACAAGAAGCACATCGAGCAGATCAAATCCGTCCACGAGATGGACAAGGATGCCGCTGCATTCAAGGGCAAGAAGAACTCTGTCCGCAAGAAGAAGAGCGACGTCGAGGGCAAGAAAGAGGCCAAGGAGATCTTCGAGCGCTTCAAGGCCGGAGACAAGCTCTCCACCGAGGACCTTATGGCCCTCCAGAAGTCCGGTTACCTCTGAACTTCACCGGAGGGGGTCATCCCCCTCCACCAAAACCAATTAACGAACTCAGTTTTTTGAATTAAGTTTCCACCTTAATTTTTATGGAAACTTTTATATGGACTCAAGTATACTCTACAATCACAGGGATTCGGCCAGGCTGTAGAGTGCATCCCATCCCTTCTTAAATCTGGTCGGTCCCCAACTTCGTTCTGTATGTCATGGAGCGTCCGAACCGTTGCGCGACACGTTATTATACACCCCGACTCATAAAGCGCCGATTTGACATGGTAATGGAAGGATTGGGAAAATCCCTCAGGAACGTCCTCAGCCGCATCGGCAGTGCATCATCCGTCGATGACGAGTTGATCAAGGACATCTGTAAGGACCTCCAGCGTGCCCTGCTCGAGGCCGATGTCAACGTCAGGCTGGTTTTGGACCTGACGAACAAGGTCAAGGACCG
>CAZCMJ010000069.1:2801-6172 GCA_964499845.1 uncultured Methanomassiliicoccales archaeon | reverse complement strand
AGGCCATCCTCTTCCCCAGGGACCCCAGCAGACTCTCCCCGTGAGGGTCGCCTCAAACAAGGGGGCACATGCCCCCTGTCTCAGACTATCCGTCTGGTTGAAGTCATCCATATCCCGGGCATACCTTATTTCGAGTTTTCCGACAGACCGAGGTCGGTGAAGAGTTGGAACAGATTCTTGTTGATGGGCCTGCTCACGCCTTTGTAGAAATCCTTTCTGTCCACGGCGTATGGAATGCCCCCGAAGGAACGGACTTCCATTCTGTTATCGAAGATGTGCACCGAAGAGGGTCGGAACTCGTTCCAGTTGTTGTGCACGCAGGCGTTGACCCATGCTTCCCTGAACGCGATGGTGTCGAAGAGGTTCTTCTCCCGTCTGTATCCCGTGGAGGGGTCCACATGGGTGCTGTTCATGGATGCGACCTTGTCCAAGACGGTCATGGCAGAGGGGATGAGGCTGCGATGGCCGAAATCGGAACATCCGAGCATAGTGCTTCTGTTGGTGCCGTCGAAGACCATCACCTGCATACGGAGGTCGTTCTGATCCGGGAGGATTATGCCATGTTGTTGAACTCCCCGTCGTCACCGACCCCGAAGAACACGGTGCCTTCTCCATGCCGGTTCGGCATGGCGATGAGGCTTCTGAGTCCCTCATCCAATCCACTCAAATACAAATTGCTTATCTGTAAAATATGAAGTTACGGTTCAGATTTTACAGAAATCGATGTGTATCCGTGTACCGATCTGAAGACGGTCTACGAACTCCGTCCTTTCATCTTATTCTCCCAGGTTCATCCAGGCATTTCCTTCCGATACTATCCATGGCATCCTATCGATACCTGTATAGGTATATTCGAAGCATTCTTACAGTGTTCAGATAGTTCATATTCGCAAATGGATGTAGTGTACCATGTCATGTTTTGGCTAATGATGATTAGCTTTATCTAGGCTAACATTCATTAGCCATCATGAAGGACAGAAAGGAGATAATCGTCAGCGAAGCGCTGAGGTTGTTCTCGGAGAGGGGATACGGTGAGGTCACCGTCTCCCAGATCGCAGAGGCGGTGGGGGTCAAGCCCCCATCACTGTACAAGCACTTCCGGAGCAAGAGGGACATCTTTGATGCGATAGTGGCATCGATGTCGGAGAGGTACAGTTCCATGGCATCCGGACTCGGTATAGACGGTTCCGATGCTTCATCGGACTCCTCCAGGTTCGTCGATATCGATGAGGATTCCCTCGTATCGATGGGGAAGGCCCTTTTCTCATTCTTCCTCCATGACGAGGGGACCACCCGTTTTCGCCGGATGCTTTCAATAGGGAGGTTCTCCGACCCGGAACTGGACAGGATCTACAGGGAGCAGTACTTCGAACTGCCCATAGCGTATCAGACGGTGATATTCAGGAGGATACTGGAGTCGGCCGGTGCGGAGGGGGACCCTGAGATGATGGCAGTATCCTTCTACTCCCCTCTCCTTGTGATACTCCAGTCCTTCGAGACCGACCCCTCCCTGGAGGGGAGGGCGATGGAACTGGTGGAGAGACATGTCCGTTCGTTCGCAGGGACCGTCAGGGGGATGTCATGATGAAGGTCACGGTGGTCTACGGCCAATCACATACAGGCATCACATGGTCGATGGCCCAGCTGTTGTTGGAGTATTTAGGTGCCGACCAGGTGGACGAGTTCATGCTCCCGAGGGACGGTCCCCCGAGCTGCATCGGGTGTAACAGGTGCTTCATGGAGGGGGAGGACAGATGCCCCCATCACGGGAAGGTCTCACCCATCATCGGTTCCATGCTGTCCTCGGACATCATCATCCTGACATCACCGAACTACGTCGACGGTATGTCCGGGGCGATGAAGGACCTTATGGACCATCTTGCATACACATGGATGTCCCATCGTCCCAATGGGGAGATGTTCACCAAGATCGCCGTGGTGATCGTCAGTTCCGCAGGTGCCGGGAACAGGCATGTGCTCTCATCGATGGAGAGGCAGCTTCGCAGCTGGATGGTCCCGAAGGTTTACAGGATGGGTCTCGTCTCCCATGCATACTCCATGGACGACCTCACCGAGGGGAAGGCGGCCCACGTTGACAGAAAGTGTTCCAAGGTGGCTTCATCCATCCTGTCGGGACGGGGAAAGGTCCCGTTCTCGATCCATCAGAGGTCCATGTTCACTATCTTCAGGGGCATGCAGAGGGGTTTCCCTTGGAATGAGACCGACAGGGCATGGTGGGAACGGATGGGATGGTTGGACAAGGTCAGGCCGTGGAATGGTGACCGGAACAACCGTTAAGGTCCGATCCGGACATGTCGGGGTGATGAGCATGAGGGTGTACGTCAACGGTGTTGAGATCGATGTGGATGTTGAGGGGAGCGGCCCCGCACTGGTGCTCCTGCACGGTAACGGGGAGGACCATACCATATTCGACCGTGCCGTGTTCCATCTGTCCAGGCATTTCACCGTCTATCGTCCCGATTCGCGGGGACACGGGGGCAGCTCCCCTGTGGATGAATATCATTACGACGATATGGCGGAGGACATGTACCAACTGATCCATGAACTCCGTTTGGAGAGGCCGGTGTTCTGCGGATACAGTGACGGAGGGATCGTAGGGCTCCTCCTCGCATCCCGTCACCCGGGTCTGTTGTCAAGGTTGATAGTATGTGGTGCCAACTCGGACCCGTCCATGCTCAAGGGATTCTTCATGTTCAGATGCAGACACTCCAGGTCATTGTCATCGGACCCCAAGGTCCGTATGATGTTGGAGGAACCGCACATCACCGCCGATGATCTCTCCGCGATAGATGTTCCGACCACCGTGGTCGCAGGTAGCAGGGATGCAGTGAGGAAGGAGGACACGGAGTTCATCTCATCGTCGATAAAGGGGGCGGAGATGCTGATCCTCAAGGGGGAGACACATGGCAGTTACATCGAGGACGGGGGAAAACTCGCCAGGATCGTCATGGATGCCTGCGGGGTCGAGTGATATACCGTCAGCGGGTGTGGCGTTTCGGAATGTGTCATTTCACGGAATGATGGTGACCTATAAATAGGGACAAACTGAACATCCAAGCGAAAACAAACCAGCTACGATTGTGGTTGTAAGTTGTTTCCTGAACGCTTCGACATTCAGTCGAAGCAGGTTCACTGCCAGGGAAAGCCACTGTGGAAGGGTTCCCTGGTTCCATGAACGCTTGGAGATCTTATCATCTCCTGATTGTTCACAGGGCCGAGGGGCCCGACACAGGGGTCGAAGTCTCGTATCGGGCCTTCGTCTCTGGCAATGTCATAAATGTTATGCTTGTAATCATTATTTTGGTTTTAATATAATAGCATTGAATTTGTATGCTCAAATCAATTCATGG
>CAZCMJ010000069.1:0-2701 GCA_964499845.1 uncultured Methanomassiliicoccales archaeon | reverse complement strand
TTATTTTGGTTTTAATATAATAGCATTGAATTTGTATGCTCAAATCAATTCATGGTGGAAGGGTTCCCTGGTTCCATGAACGCTTGGAGATCTTATCATCTCCTGATTGTTCACAGGGCCGAGGGGCCCGACACAGGGGTCGAAGTCTCGTATCGGGCCTTCGTCTCTGGCAATGTCATAAATGTTATGCTTGTAATCATTATTTTGGTTTTAATATAATAGCATTGAATTTGTATGCTCAAATCAATTCATGGCATTATTGTACGAATAGGGGTCGTTTGGGTCGATCGCAGGAAGGATAGAACATCCTCCCCACGAAGGACCGGAGCACAGGATTCCTCACTCATAGGGTTCTTCACACATCTGTCGATGTCAGCCTAAAATGATCATCATCATCTTGTGCTCAGTTTATCATTGAATGGGGATATAACAGACTATCGCCTCCACTTTCGGTCACTTTCAGTTACCCCCTGATTTCGTTTATATACGGTCCTGTGGTAGGAGGTCCGGTAAGATGGCCGCACCGGGAGATGTTTACGAAAGGGAGCTGAAGGCCCTGCTTGCTGGGGATGAGAAGGCGATAGCCAAGATGGTCAAGACCTGCAACGCCCTGGAGACCGCCGCATACAACAGCATGCTCACCAATCCGTTCCTGGTCATCCGTGCCGCAGGATCCTTGGGGGTGGACCTGGTCGCACTCAGGTGGGATTTCTCATTCCCCATAGAGGTGAAGAGTTCCTCGGACGATGTTCTCCACTTCAGTAAGAGTCAACGCCTTTCCGAACAGGCCGAGAACATGCTCGAGGATTGTTGCAGGTCCCATCTCGTCCCGATATACGCTTACAGATTGAAGTCCTTCCGTGGCGATCCATGGAGGATATTCACGATCCCCACGGACCATCAGTTCAAGGGACGTAATTCCATCTTATACCGCAGGATCCCCAAGTTGGAGACATCCAGTTCCGGCAATCTGATCATGAGGTGGGAGAACGGGATGAAGCTGTCCGATCTGATCCTCTATGCGGGAATGTCCGATTATTCCGTAGAGTGAGCAAGTCCCTTAAGGATGAGGTCCGTTCACGGCATCATGGACAGGAACGATTCCGATACCACCGTGGCCGAGCTCCAGCTCATGATCAAGGGATTCTGCGATGAACGCGGATGGGAGCGGTTCCATAACAACAAGGACCTTGCCATCGGTATAGTCACCGAGGCCTCGGAGCTTCTGGAGCTGTTCCGTTTCAAGGACGATGCCCAGATCGAGGGGATGATGTCCTCTCCCCGCAGGGAGGATGTGGTCGACGAGCTCTGTGACGCTTTCTACTTCATACTCCGTTTCGCACAGATGAACGGTATCGACCTGACCCGGGGTTTACATAACAAGATGGTCAAGAACGCCGAGAAGTACCCCGTATCCAAGGCCAAGGATTGCAATCTGAAGTACGATGAGTACTGAACCGTTCAATCGAGGATGTCCTCGACACTGCACCCCAATGTCAATGACAGTGCCTTCAGATGGTTGTACTGGTCCCTGGCGATGTCGGTCTGTCTCTGTTCGTAGAGTTGTATCGAGTGGATGGACACCCCCGACAATCTGGCGAACTGTGATTGAGAGACCCCCTCGATCCTCCTCGCACGGGCCAGGTTCGTCTCGCCGGAGTCCATCATCCCGTTGAAGACCTCTGCGGCTTTCGTCGGATCAGCCTCGTGGAGGGTGCCGTACAGATCGCAGAGGTCATCGTAGCGCAGCTTCCTGATTATCGTGCGGAAGGGCTTCGCCAATGCCATTGATAGTAGGCGAGAATCCAATCGATCCAATAGTCTCTCGGATAACCCGATTCCATGGTGCCTTGTATAGTCTGTGGAATCCCGCGTCCGGACAGGACACGTTCCGCCAGTTCTATTCCCGACATGCCGGAGATCACCGTGGGCGAACCTCTGGCGAATGATTCCGAGAGTACGTCGGATGAGAACATATCTATGAACAACTGGCCATCAACGTCTGCCGATACAGCTTATCCCATGGCGGATCCCAGGGAATCCATTGCATCGTCGAGGTACATCTCATCATAGGCGCGGATCATCGTTCCTCACCCCCTCCATCAATTGATATGGTTGTCCGATGGTGTACATTTATGAACAAGGATGCATTGAGCGTCCCATGACCCTTCTGGATTCGTTCACCACGTTCGTCGACGACCTGTGGTATGTCGTTTTCGTGCTCATAGTCGTTCTCGGACTCTACTGTACGGTACGTCTGAAGGGTCTGCAGTTCACACAGGTGAGGGAGATGGTCCGTGTCACCTTCTCCAAGAGGGAGCTGGACAGGGATGATGCACTCTCGCCGTTCCACGTCTTCTGTATGAGCATGGGGAACCGTATCGGTGTGGGGAACATCGTGGGTCCGGTGCTCGCTGTGACCATCGGCGGTCCCGGTGCAGTGTTCTGGATGTGGGTGTTCGCATTCCTCGGATCGGCCACCAGCTTCCTCGAGACGACCGTGGGACAGCTGTTCAAGGTCCGCACCCACAACGGGGAGTTCCACGGGGGTACGGCGTACAACGTCTCCAACGGACTGGGGTTGAAGAGGGCCGCGGTGGTCGTCGCAGTAATAATGGTGCTGATGTACATCGTTGGGTTCGTATCCATGGAGGTCTGCAGCATGGCGGAGGTCATGGAGGGCGCCTTCCCGTTCCAGGGG
>CAZCMJ010000068.1:0-6408 GCA_964499845.1 uncultured Methanomassiliicoccales archaeon | reverse complement strand
CCCTGGGAGAACATAATGATCCATGGATTCATCATGGCCCCTGACGGGACCCCTATGCACTCATCCATCGGGAACGTCATCGACCCCATCCCGATCCTGCAGAACTACGGTGCGGACGCACTCAGGTACTATGCAGCCACCTGCTCGTTGGGTATAGACCACGCCTTCAGGGAGAAGGATGTGGTCCGTGGAAGGAAACTGTGCAACAAGGTCTTCAACCTCGGTCAGTTCGTGAGCAGGTTCTTCAAGGACGTCCCCGCGGAGCAGCCCGGGCTCAGGACATCCGACAGGTGGATCGTCAGCAGGTACTCCAAGGTCCTCGCATCCGTCACCGCACATCTGGAGCAGTACGAGTTCGACAAGGCCATGAAGGAGGTCGAGGGATTCATCTGGCATGAGTTCGCAGACAACTATGTTGAGATGGTCAAGGCCAGGAGCGACGATGCGGTCAAGTGGACCCTCTACAACGTCTTCCTTGGAAGCATCAAGATGCTGGCGCCCTTCATGCCCCACGTCACCGAGGATGTCTATCAGGAGCACTTCAAGGTCATCGACGGATGCAGGAGCATCCACCTCACCGCATGGCCCCAGCCCCTGTTCACCGATGATGTCGCCGAGGATGCCGGTGAGGTCCTGAAGGATGTCCTGGCAGCGATCCGCGCATGGAAGAGTGAGAACAAGGTGGCACTCAACGCCGAGCTCTCGATGATCGAGCTTGTAGGTGCGGACGCATCCAAGCTGGAGTCTGCCAAGGACGACATCGCGGAGACCACCAAGGCCAAAGATCTCAGGATCGCACCCGAGGCGAAACTGACCGAGGAGGTCGTCGGTGTCAAACCGGTGCATGCGAAGCTCGGGCCCGCATTCAAGGCACAGGCCAAGGCCATCGTCGCAGGCATCAGTGCCATGTCCGTCGCGGATGTGGCCGCACAGCTGGCTGACGGTGCGGTGGAGATCGACGTCGATGGCGAGAAGGTCTCCGTCGGTGCCGAGTTCTTCGAGCTCGACAAGCGCCTGATGCTCGACGGAAAGGCCGTTCAGACCATCCAGGTCGGAAACGTCCTGATCCTGATCGAGCAGTGAAACCATAAAGGGCCGGTTCCGGCCGGCCCATCTCAATGATAAGGTTGGCCCCTGTCGGAGACAGGGGAAAGGGTTGGGGAAAGGGTTAGGACCCTTGGAGCATCTTATGCGGACCCGGATCTCTCCCTGGCCTCGTGTCTCTGCTCCCTTGCGGCCTTCCTCTCCTTTCTCTTAGCCTTTGCATCTGCGACTTTTCCCATACGTGTCACTTCCTTCGTTTCAGGGTCTGTGCTGCCGGTACTTCCTTTCGGTGTTGGCCTCACCCGCAAACTCCGGAAGGGCACTCTGTTGGGAACGGATATAAAACCGACCATCCGACATCGGAATATGACGAAGGTAGAAAGGGAACCCGTAAATATCACCATATCACCGTAAGTATGTGGGATTCCGCGCATCGGATCGGGGCGGTTCAGACCAGACGGAACGGGATCTCCTCTCCGTCGGCCATCTTCCTCATGCCCAGGAGGGAGTTGAAGACCATATCCCTCACGGCCGCATCGTAGTAGAACGCCATGTGGTGGGTGATCAGGACGTTGTCCATCCTTCTGAGTCTGTCCATGTATGTACCGTTCAGGTCCATGTCCCGACAGTCGTTGTAGTAGAGTCCGAACTCCCCTTCGACGACATCAAGGGCGGCACCCGCCAGTTTCCTGTTTCCCAGATTCTCCAACAGGGCCTCCGTATCTATGAGTCCGCCTCTGGCGGTGTTCACGATGTACGCTCCATCCTTCATCTCGGACATGGCATCCCTGCCGATGATGTGGTGTGTGTCGTCATTGAGCTCCAGATGGAGGGTGACGACATCGCTCATCCTCAGGAGTTCGTCCATCCCAACCCTCTCACCGTATCTGTCCGCCTCCGGAGAGGGGCTGCGGTTGCAGTAGACGATCCTGCATCCGAATCCGGACAGGTTCCTCATGACAGCCCTTCCGATCCTCCCGGTACCGATGACCCCGACGGTCATGTCGCTGAGCTTCCTGGAGATCAATCCATCCAGTGTGAAGTCGTTCCTCCTGTTCCTAACGCAGATCGGTCCGAGGTTTCTGACCGCTGCCAGGATCATCATGACGTTGTACTCCGCCACACCCTCGGGGTCGTAGGTCACATGGGTCACCGTCATCCCCCTCTCACGTGCATGGGACAGGTCGATGTGGTCGTATCCGATGGTGCGTGTGGATATCATACGGACCCCGCCCTCGGTGAAACGGTCGATCATCTCAGCGGTGATCGGGGTGGTGATGATGGAGATGAAGTCGCTTCCGTCGGCAAGATGGCAGTTATCCAGGGATGGCGGATCCCCGGTGTAACCGAGTTCCATGCCCAATTCCTCAGTGAACCTCTCGAAATAGGCCAGTTCATCGAAATCACGCATGTTGTAGACGAAAACCCTCATACGATCACCGTCATCCCCATGGAGGATAAAAGCGGTTGTGTCAGGGTCCTGTATGCTTCCCGATGGAGAACACGGACCTTACATCCCTGTCCAACGTCCCCGCCCTCAGGTTGATGACCAGATCCTCTAAGGATGTCACGGTGGTCACGGAGCACAGTATGAGCATTAGGTCGTCCAGGTCCACCATGGCCAGGATGAACGGCGCCACATACCTCAGGAACGCGGACACCTTGTTCCCGTAGGTGTGCAACAGAGCTATCTGTCCGAAACGTGCCGCACCTATGCCCAAGGACAGGATCCTTATCACGGCTATCACCGCGATCCAGGTGATCATCCACCCCTCCCATGGCAGGAATGGTATGAGGCATGCCAGCAGGCACACGGTCAGGACGACGTCCGCAGTGCTGTCCAGCACCTGTCCGGTGCGGTTCTCCGTACCCGAACGTCTGGCGAGGAAACCGTCCAGAACATCGGTCACGCAACAGTATCCATAGATTATCAGGAAAAGATGGGATAAAGGGGTTGTGAAGAGGAGCAGGACCGCCCCGACCATCCTCGAAACCGATAGGATGTCGGGGAGTCCCAGCTCCGTTTCAGTCCTGGATGACACGGACCTGGATCCTCTTATTCTTGAACTTGGCCTTGGTGAGGTCCATTGTCATCCTGTTGCCGAAGTCCTTGTGAACCTCGACGATGGAGGAATCGGGACCGACGGTGATCTTACCGATGGACACGTCCCTGACCCTTGCGTTCCTTATGATGAAGTCCGCAAGGCCGACCTTCCCGAATCCGTCGTTCTTTCCGAGGTTGACCTCGAACCTGCACATACCGAAGACATCGGAGATCTGGTCGTAGTCCACGACCCTCCTGATGGTGTCCTTGGTTCCGGGTTCGGCATCGGGGACATCCCTCTTCTCGATCTCCATCCCGGTGCGCATCTCGAACTCCCTGACCAGGTGCTCCTCCTCGGAGGTGACGAAGGAGACCGCGGTCCCCTCCCTTCCGGCCCTTCCGGTACGTCCGATACGGTGGATGTAGGTGTCGATGTCGTCGGGCATGTCGTAGTTGATCACATACGAGATGTCGTCGATGTCCAGTCCCCTTGCGGCCACATCGGTGGCGATGAGGACGTCGGTCACATCGTTCTTGAAGTCCCTGATGACCTTCTCCCTCTTGCTCTGGGGCATGTCCCCGTGGATGGCCTCGGCCTTGTACTCCAGTTTGGTGAGCCTCTCATCCAGGACATCCACCATCTTCTTGGTCTGGCAGAAGATGATGGCCTTGGGTTTGTCGAGGTCCAGGATCCTGCACAGTGCCCAGGACTTGTTTCTCCTTCCGACGGAGATGTAGTACTGTTTGGTGAGGTCCAGGACAACCTCGTCCTTGGAGACGGAGATCTCCTTGGGGTTCCTCATGTAGTCGAATGCGAGCTGTTTGACGTTCTCCTGCATGGTGGCGGAGAACAGCATGGTGTGCCTCTCGGAGGGCATGGCCTTGAGGATGAACTCTATGTCCTCCACGAATCCCATGTCCAGCATCCTATCCGCCTCGTCCAGGACCATGACCTTGATCTCGGACAGGTTGAGAACGCCCCTTGTGATCATGTCCCTGACACGTCCCGGGGTTCCTGCGACTATGTCGCATCCGCCCTGGAGTTTCTTGATCTGTCCCTCGATGCTCGCCCCTCCGTAGATGGGCAGTGCCCTGTGTCCGGAGTACTTCGAGAGTTTCTTGAGTTCCTCGGCCACCTGGTTCGCGAGCTCCCTGGTGGGGACGAGGATGAGTGCGGTGGGGTACTGCCTTCCGGCGGGGATGGTACCGAGGACGATGGATCCGTATGCTCCGGTCTTACCCGTACCGGTCTGGGCCTGGGCGAACATGTCGGTGCCCTGGAGTCCGAGGGGGACAGAACTGACCTGGATCGGGGTGGGTTCCTCCCATCCCATATCGTCCATGGCCTTTGCGACGTCTTCGGGTATGCCGATTTCCGTGAATTTTGAGATCATATCAATCACTGATCTGAAACCTAACTGCCTGCGACTTCACACAGACAACAACGTTCCTTTTCATCTATCGTATATATTTAATACTTAAATAAGTGACAGTCACGACCTCCCTGTCACTCTCTCTTCTCGGCGAGCTTGTCCTTGCATCTCCTCTTCTCGGGTGCGTAGGATGCCCTCAGTTTCTTCCCGTTGATCCTGGAGCCGTTCACCGACTTGAGAACATCCCCTGCGATGGATGTCTCAACTTCCACGAATGACGAGTTCCCGCCCATGCCGATGCGTCCGATGCTGTCCTCGGTGATGCCTGCACAGCGGGTGATGTGGGATACCAGGTCGGTACGGGTGGTCCCCGCAGTCTTCCCGATGTCCAGTGACAGGACCGTCACATCGTCGAGGACCCTGGTGGTCTCCTTCGGGATCGTGGCCTTCACCTTCTTCTTGCGCGGTTTCTCCTCCCTCCTCTCATCGGCATGGAGCGCCTTCAGTTCGGGGTTGGAAATCTGCATGTTCTGGATCTGCTTCCTGGAGACCCTCTCGACCTTCCTGTCCATGTACTCCTCGTAAACGCCGATGCGTCTGTCCTCCCTGGGGGTGATGAATGTGATGGACACACCGGTCCTTCCCGCACGTCCCGCACGTCCGATGCGGTGTGTGTAGGTCTCCGGGTCCAGGGGTGCGTCGTAGTTGACGACCACTTCGATGTTGTCGATGTCCAGTCCTCTGGCGGCCACATCGGTGGCGATGAGCATGTTCATTCTGTCGTTCTTGAATCCGCGGATGGTCCTGTCCCTGCGGAGTTGGGGCATGTCGCCGTGGAGGGCACCGACCTTGATCCCTTCGACGCTCAGTCCTGAGTAGAGGTCGTCCACCATCTTCTTGGTGGAGCAGAACACGACCATCTTGGGGTCACCGTTGGCCATGATGTCCCTGAGGACATCCATCTTGCCGTTCCTCTTGACCTCCACATAGTATTGTCTCACAAGGTCTGAGACGAGCTCGTCCTGGGACACGGAGACCTCCACGGGGTCCCTCATGGACCTCTCCGCTATGGAACGGACCTCGTCGGAGAGCGTGGCGGAGAACATCAGGGTCTGACGGTCCGTGGGTGCAAGGGAGATTATGGTCTCCATGTCCTCCATGAACCCCATGTCGAGCATCCTGTCCGCTTCGTCTATGATGAGTTCTTTCACGGCATCCAGTTTCAGGTTCCCGCGCCTCTGAAGGTCTAGGACTCTTCCCGGGGTTCCGACCACCACGTCGCATCCGGATTCCAACCTCCTTATCTGGTCGGGGATGCTTGCGCCTCCGTAGACGGCGACGATGCGGTGGTGGGAGCTGGCGGACATCTGCCTCATCTCCTTGGAGACCTGTTCCGCAAGTTCGCGGGTGGGTGTGAGGACAAGGGTGGTGGGAATGTCCGATCCCGGGCGGGTGCGTCCGAGGGCGATCATGGAGTATGCGCCGGTCTTACCCGTTCCTGTCTGGGCCTGTCCGAACATGTCCTTCCCGGCCATTCCCTCGGGGACCGATTGTACCTGGATCGGTGTCGGTTCGGTCCATCCCATCTCCCTGATGGATGCACACAATCTTTTACCGATTCCCAACTCGCTGAATGTCGTCATGATAAGCACCTTACAGAATATGTCGATCACGACAACTTCCAAGGGTCTGTTTCTCAACTTATATTTAATACATTCCATCAAAAATGATTATATTTGAAGAAAGTATTATATATTAGTACTATGATAAGGGGGTGTTGCGAACGTGGTGTAGGGGTTAACACTTGACCTTGCCAAGGTTAGACCTCGGGTTCGATTCCCGACGTTCGCACCATTATTCTCTCATAAGGATGTTCCTTGCTGCATTCTCATCCCTGTCCATCTCCAACCCGCAATGGGGACACCTATGGATGCGTTCCGTCAGATT
>CAZCMJ010000067.1:0-6497 GCA_964499845.1 uncultured Methanomassiliicoccales archaeon | reverse complement strand
CCCTCCTTCCGAATAAGATCATCCAATCACTCATAGTTGAGAACTGTATTGAACTTATAAATGATTTTATTCTATCATTATTCTATCATTATTCTATCATTATTCTATCATTATTTTATCATTATTCTATCATTATTTACTCATTTATGATTTGATAAGTGATATAATAAAATGTTTTAACGGTGTTAATTATTATCCGTCACCGCATCATCTGTACGATTCCACGATCTCCGCCAGAACCTTCGGGATCCCGGGATCGTCACCGAAGGGCCCGGATATCTCCAAGCCTTCGGTCGGGAACCTGACAGATGCACCCATGGCCACCGGGATGACCACTGCATTCCCCGAACCCGCCCTGCGCATCCTTTCCACCGCCTCGGCACCCGGTTGGGGGTCCTTGGTGTTGGCACAGAACTCCACATTGTGACCTCTTGATGATATGATCTCCATACTCCTTTTCACGAGAGGTCCCGGTTCACCTTTGTCCGAGCATCCGCACACCAGTAGCACCCCCGCATCACCGTATCTGTCTGCCATATCGGCCACGATGTACGGTGAACCTTCCCAGTCTCCGAGCGTGGGCGTGATACGGTATCTCAACCGTCCTCCATCACCTTCGAACACTCCCTCGGTACCGGCATCCCTCAGGCCCATCGCCCTGGGGATGGAGTCGGAGTACATGTTCGCGGACATGAACATGGGTATGACCAGCACATCCGTGAACCCCTGGGAGGCGATCCTGTTCATCAGGACCTTGACCCGTTCCTCGGAGTACCTCCTGTATGCACAGAAGACCGGAAGTCCGACGCTATCGGAAAGCGCCTTCGCCTGTCTCTCTGTTCTGCCGTTGTCCCCGGATTGGTTGCCATGTGCCACTATCAGGATGGAATCCATGGAGTTGGATGATGATGCCAACATAAAAAAGATGAGGTTTGTCCCGTCACTGCTGGGCGGGATAATCCATCGGGACATCCAGGTACGGATCGGACGGGGGGTCGACCTCCATGCGGACACCGTCGGAACCTGTCTTCACGATGTACGCGGTACCTCCGCGTGAGCTGATGGCCTCGACCACCTTCTCGGGTTCATCGGTGAGGGCGACCATGCATCCTCCGCCTCCGGACCCGGTGAGCTTCGCACCGTAGGAGTACGGGAGGGAGGCGTTGACAAGTTTGTTGAGCTCCCTGCAGGAGACCCCGAGGATCGATAGCAGTTTGTGGTCCCTGGTCATTAGGGAACCCAGTTCCTCCACGTCGTTCCTCCTGATGGCGTTGTATCCCATCAGGGTCACCGCGGCTATCTCCTCGATCACGTCGCAGGCGAAGTGGTTGCTCTGTGTGTATCTGCGGACCTTGTCCACAAGGGGGCCGGTGGCGGCACGTATGCCCGTGTTTCCTATGACGAAGGTCATGTCGGGTACGTCCATGTCGGAGACCCTCCATGTCCTGTCACCCTTGGTTATGGTCCAGAGCTCCCTGTCCTCGGAACCGGGGATGTTCACCCCGATCCCCTTACCGTGGACGCATGCGGATGCATCCATGGGAGATCCGATGCCCTGTGCGAAGAGCTCCGCACCGTAGGCCTCGTCCACGAGGGACCTTTCCGTCCAATACTCCCCACGTTCCGCCCTTATGGCCATGGCCAGGGCCGCCGACAGTGCGGCGGATGAACCCATGCCCGATCCCGGAGGGATCTCGCTGCGGGTCACATAGTCCATGGCGTAATGGACATCCCTTGTGAGGTAGCGGAAGTGGGGCTGTCTGTTGAAATCTATGTACTCTCCGTTGAGGGTGTTACGGGCACTGCGTCTGATGCTGCATGATATCCTGCGGTTCACTGCCAGAACTATGGCGGGTTTGCCGTAGACCACGGCATGCTCCCCGAGGATCACGAACTTCCCCGGGGCTGAGGCGGTGTACCACTCGGAGGATATCATTCGTTCAGACCGTACCTGTTCATCTCTTCCCTGATCGCATCGTCGGGGTTGCGCTGGTTCAGGAGAGGCTGGGGTATGGACCACCAGGCATCCTCGAAGTCTGCGACCCTGCGCTCGTAGTCATCGTCGCTCTCGCCGTCCATCTGCTCGATGGCGACCATGGCCTTCCTCAGCTCACCGAGGAGGTCGACCTCGAACTTCTTGTTGACCATGCACATGCCCAGGTAGCTGTCGAGACAGGATGCGACCTCCTCGGACATCTCCGGGGACAGGCACTCCATGACCATGTCCAGGACGCTGTTGGCGGTCATCTTGAAGATGAGCTTCCTCTTGGCCTCCTCCGGGAGGTCCGGTTCCTCGTCGACTGTGGCCATCATCTCGCTGGAGAAGAGGTCGGAGATCGCCGAGGTCCTGTTGGGGTTCAGTCCGAAGATGAATTTGAGGTGTTCCTCCTCGGGGTTCGTGTCGGGTTCGTCTCCTCCGAAGAGGCCTGCGTTTGGATCGTAATCGTCTGCCATGTGACTCACCTTAGTTTCGCTACGGTTCTCTCCAGTATGTCCATCCCTGCATTTATCTTGTTCTCGTCCGCGGCATAGGAGAACCTCAGATGTCCCTCTCCGAAGGAACCGAACGCGGATCCGGGAGTGCATATGAGTCCCTCCCTCACAAGTTCCGCGGCGAGGTCCGCGGAGGGGATGTCCATGTCATAGCCGGGGAATGCGTAGAACGCACCCTTGGGGGGTTCGATGCTCATCCCGGGGATCTCGTTGATCCTCTTGGAGATCAGGTCCCTCCTGGCCTTGAACACCTTCCTGGCGTTCTCCAGATAGGGGTCCATGTGGGGGAGTGCGTTGAGTATGCCGTACTGTGCGGGCATGTTGGGGCTGGCACACACGTGGTATTGCATTTTCACAAGTGCCTGCATGATATCCTCGTTGGCACAGGCGAACCCCATCCTCCAGCCGGTGACGGCCATCATCTTCGAGAATCCGTTGACGACCACGGCCTTGTCCAACTGGTTCATGAACGACAGGTGTTTCCCTTCGTAGACGAAGGAGTCGTAGACCTCGTCGGAGAGGATGGTGACGCCGGTGTCCTCGGCTATGTCGGACAGCGCCCTGTACGTCTCCTCGTTCAGGACCCCTCCCGTGGGATTGGACGGGTTTGTGACCACGATCATCTTGGTCGCGGGGGTGATCTTGGACTGGATGTCGTCGGTGTCCGGTTGGAAGTCTCCCTCGGTCAGTCTGTATTCGGTGAACGTTCCACCGGCGAGCTGTGCGTGGGGGCCGTAGATGACGAATCCGGGACTGGGGATCAGGACGTTGTCCCCGGGATCGATCATGCTCTGGGTGATCTCCAACAGTGCGGAGGATCCGCTGGGGGTGATGATGACGTTGTCTCCGGTGATGTCGCCGTACTTGGAGAACCTCTCCGCCACGGCCGCCCTGAGTTCGGGGATGCCTGCGGTGGGTCCGTATTTGTTGAGTCCGGCGGAGGCGGCGGCGTTCATGCCCTCTATGGCCTCCTTCGGCGGAGCGAGGTCGGGTTCGCCCAGGCCCAGGTTTATGGAGTCGGGGCCCGCCAGGTCGAACATCTTCCTTATCCCCGACATGGGGATCTCGGAAATCCTCTTGGAGATCTTCATAGGGGGCTCTTTCCCCCTTCCTGTTTATAAGAGTTGCGGGAGTCCGCGTCCCCCGATGAGGATGCCCCTGAGTCCGACGCTCACGTTCACCACGCTGTCCTCGGTGATGTCGATACCGAACTCCTGCGAGAGCCTTCCGCAGGTTATGTTCACGATATGGTGTCCCGGCGACACCCTGTAGCGGGCTGTGCCCACCATCATGAACGAACGGCTGTCGGATCCCCCGTCCATACGGACCTCCACGGTGGATGTGGGGATGAGCGAGAATATCTCGATCCTGAGTTCATGGTCGCCGGTCGGGACGGATCCGTCCGTGGGGACCTTCATCCCGCAGTGGATGCAGAAACCGAAGGGTTGGGAATCATCCAGGTCTATATCTCTCAGACACCGGGGGCATTTCAGGGCGATCAGGACCATGGGTCCGACGAAGATGTACTTGTATATGATTGATTAACATCCGAACTTCGTCATCCACGGAATGTCGGAAGGATGTCGGAACACGGTTTTTATACGGGGCCGGATGAACCGGTGATATGGACAACAACACATGGAACAGGCTCGCCATGGGCATATCCGTCATCTGGCTGATGTTGATCCTGTTCCGTCTCGCGATGTACTCCACGTACCTCTCCCAGACGCCGGAGGGGAGGATGTTCAACACGGCTCTGAACATCATCCTGATACTGGGACTCGTGATGGTGGTCGCGGTCTTCGGACGCAGGTTCATGAGGGTGACCGTTGCGAAGGTCGACAGGGAGGGGAGGTGTCAGCACTGCTACGCCAAACTGGATCCCGAGGATACGTTCTGTCCCCATTGCGGGGCCGATGTCGGGAGGAAGGGGAAGGATTGACCTTCTCCGTCTCCGAAACCATCCTTTCTTTCATCCCATTCGTTCTGTGACCGCATCCGTCGCGGTCTTTCCCCTGATATCACCGTTTTCCCGATGCGCATCGGTCAATTTCCGTTGTCATCAGTCGGTAATGTCATTTTTCTGACAGTGGTGATTTTTATTACAGGGATTTCTGGTATTACAATCATTACAAGCATTACAGTTTAAAGTAAATATATGTGTAATGCGATTGCACAAACGCACCCTGTTGCGGAACCGATGGATGGATGGGGCCGTGCAGGGAGGATCCCGGGAGGGAATGAAGAAGATGGATAGGAACCAACGGAACCGCAAGGACAATGTACGTCGCGAACGCAGAACGATGCCGGGGAACGGCGTGAAGAGGGGATGATGATGGTTGATGCCGACGGAATCAGTGCATTGGAACTCTGTACCCGCTGCTATCCCGACAGGAACGAGAGCTACCACGTGATGCTCGGGAAGGATTCGGTGAGGGTGGTGTACACATGGAACACGATATCCTATGACGCCGTGGTCACACACGGTGACGAGGCCGAGGATGCCAGGCGTAGGATCGAATCCATAGACCTCCGTTCCTGGGGTGCGATCGAGTATCCGCCCTCGGAGGACGGGGAGCACTGGGACCTCGCCGTGCTGTACGACGATGGTTCGGTGATGGAATGCAGGGGGAGCGTCTGCGGGGACGTCCCTCCGGGATACGAACTGCTTGTGGAGACCCTGATGGGACTTGCGGGAGAGACCTACGAGGAGGATTGATAAGGGGTTGTGACGGGAGGGAGGGATCCCTCACTGGATGCTATCATTCAAGCGGGGGGACATCTCCCCTCGCACTCATCACCGATACCATGAGGTATCCCATCACCGCATCATCGTTTCCCAGGAGATGGGGGTCCTCGGCCATCAGTCTCCTGTGGCGTCTCATCATCCTGTCCGTGGAGGTTCTTATGTCCAGCAGTCCGCGGACCTCGCGGATGTCGTGGCCGATGTTGGAGACCGCATCGACCGTGCCTGCACCCCTTTTGAAATGCCCTCTGTCGTGCTGACCGATCCCTATCCCGTCCATCATGCCGATGAGCCTCTCCCTCTCGACGGGGTCTGTGAAGCGGAACAGCCATCTCCTGTCGAAACGTCCTTTGTATGTTCTGTAATCGATGCTGTTGTGCCTCAGGTCCTGCATCTTCGGATCGGCCAGGGAATCGCAGGATCCGGGGAACGGCCTCTGTACCAGGATGTAGTCCGTGTCCAGGGAATCGAGGGCCCTGACGGTCTCCCTGCAGTACGGGATTCTGTCTGTGATGATTGTGCAGTCCATCCCCCTGAGGACATCGAACGGTTCCCATTCGGTGACCCTTCCGCATCCCACGGGGACGATCCCCGAGGGTGTGCCGTCCCTGTCCGCCAGGACGATGATGTTGGCCCACGGGCGGCAGTCCCATCCGCCGATGCAGTTGTATCCGGGTGTGTCGCCGTAGGGTCCGGTGTACTCCATGGCGAGGGATTGGTCATCCCTCTTCAGGAGCCTGTGGAGCCTGTCCATACCCTCGCGGTCGCATCCGACCCTCTCCAGGACCCCTGGGATGTCCTCCACTCCGGAATCCTCCAACCCCGAGTCGGAGGTCGATCTGAACGATATCAGGTGCATGATATCCATGTGGTCGTTCGGGAAGCATTCCCTGATGGCGTCGCGGAGGTCCATGTCCCATCGTACCATCGATGTCGGCTATCATCCCTTCGGTCTGACATATATTACAGACATTACTTGTATTGAAATCATTACAATCATTACAGCCAGCAGTAATTATACTATGGGCGCCATACAGTGTACGCACAGGGGTGCGGGCGATCATCATGGAAGGGAAAAGGAAGCGTCTGGCTGTTTTCATCGATCTGAACAACGTGGAGACCAGTATCAAGGAGTACAGGGAGTCCGGTATGATATTGGACTACGGCCGTCTGCTGAGGACGGTGTCCGAGGGATACGGGCTTGAATACGTCAGGGTGTATGACGCCATCCCATCCATGACCAACCATGAACGCCTCG
>CAZCMJ010000066.1:0-6580 GCA_964499845.1 uncultured Methanomassiliicoccales archaeon | reverse complement strand
GGAGATCTCCCCTGCGTTCCTGCGGTCGACGATCTCGGAAGGGTAGTTGCTGTACTGGTCGGTGGCCACAATGCTGTCCAATCCGCCGGCGGCGGCGATGGTCTCCGTGCACGAGGGTGCGAGGGAGACGACGCGTGCAGGGATGTCCTGTCCGTAGAAGCAGACACCCGAGGAATCGACCGCGGGGGACGGAACGGAACCGTCAATTGACAGTGCCCAACATAGGATGATATATCCATCTGCCTCGAAAAAAGAAGCGTCGCTTATCTCGGACCATTCCATGGAACCTATGGGCACACCGTAGAAGGTCCACCTACCATCGGAC
Source organism: uncultured Methanomassiliicoccales archaeon (assembly GCA_964499845.1). Lineage (GTDB taxonomy): Archaea > Thermoplasmatota > Thermoplasmata > Methanomassiliicoccales > Methanomethylophilaceae > Methanoprimaticola. The sequence continues at coordinate 6,255 of CAZCMJ010000066.1, read as the reverse complement.
CTTCCGTCGACACTGATGACCTCGTCACCGTCCGTGACGAGCTCGTAGCCATGATAATAACAGGCATAGTCTAAGATGGACAGAGGATCCGAATACTCGGACACGTCCACCTCGGTGTAAGAGGTTTCCCGGTCTCCGAAGTCGATGACAACCCCGGAGCCGGGTTCGATTGTTTCTGACGTGATGCAGGCCACAGTCAGGGATAATCCTGCGACCAGAATCGCTACGGAGATCACCACTTTGAGTTGCGAAGCCTGCATCGGTCCACACTCAGAAGGTTGTACCCGCGTAGATAATCTTGAAGACAGGGTTCTCTGCGGAGGCAAGACCATTCATACCGGTCGTTGCGTAGCTCCATGCTCCGTCGGCCCAGACATACTGGGACCAATAGTACCATGTTGTATCTTCCTGATACATCTCAAGACCATACATCGAGTCGATACCGTACTCGACACCAGCTGCGTCCTTCGAGGGCTCAAAGGGGATGGAGTATGAGGTGGCGGCGTCCTTGAATGCGTCGTAGACGGTGGTTCCCTCTCCGTTCACCTGGAATGTGAGTCCGCTGGAGGACTCGATGGTGAAGACGGTTCCGTCCTGAGACTGGTCCCAGATCTTCACGTCTGCGGGGGTGACCGCAGGAGTGATCGATCCGTCAGAGTAGACAACAGCGACATACTCTGATTTCTCGAATCCGTACTTGTCCATGTATTCGAAAGAAGCCTGCCATGCGGAACCGTCCCAGATGAACTGCTGCCACCAGGTCCAGGTGGTTCCCTCATTCTTCATCTCAAGTCCGTACAGGGACTGGATCCCGTTTGCGACCCCGGTCTCATAATCTGTGCTGGGGACGAATGCGGCTGCGTCCTTGTAGACATCCTGTCCGATTGCATTCTCGAATGCGGCTATAGCCGTGTCTCCCTCACCCTCGACCCAGAAGTAAACTCCTTTGTCGTCCTGGATGAGGAATTTGATGGTCTCGGTGTCGTCGACATCCTCATTGCCGAGCATCACGAAGGATGCTGCGAGAACGATGACGATGGCGATCGTGGCGACCGCTGCGACACCCATGTTCTTCTTATCCATGGTATTCCTCCAATAGGTAGTGGTCCTTCGAATCAGTCTAAGGATATATACTATTGGATGAATAATCCACTTTTTTACATCCTTATAATCTACGCTGGCCCATGGCAGAGGTGGGACAATATCCTGCATCCAACGGACAAAAACGGAAAGTGGGTGGGAAATGGTTTGCAGAGGGTCGGGAACGGCGGGGCCGCTCACTCCTCCTCGATGATCTCCTCGGGGGCACCGGCGAACCTCACCAATGCGAAGGCCTCCATGAAGTGGAGCCTTCCGGGGAGGACCAGTGTCTGCAGAGGCTCGCCCAGATCCATCTCCAGGAGGTCCCTGGGATATCCTGCGAAGACCCTCTCCTCGGGGGATCCGACCTTGGATGCCACGCATATCAGGGTCTTATCGTCGATCAGACCCTCGCCCCACTTCTCCTCACCCAGGAGCAGCCACTCGATGGCCTGGTGGGCCGTCATGTACCTGAGCTCGTCGGCACGGATATCCAGGAGGATCATGGTGTGCAGTCCCCTGTCCTTGTTCTCCTTGATGTGGTCGTAGGGGGACTTGGGGTGGTAGTTGTCCTCGATGAACGGAAGGGTGACGGTCCTTCCGAACTTGTAGTGCTGGAGGCCCAGGGATGTGGGTGCCGCGGCGAATATGGATATCCCGTGGAACATCCTCACGGGGATGCCGGCCTCGGCGGCCTGGATCCTGAGGTCCACGTGGGTGGTGGCGGACATGGTGTCCCCGGCGGTGATGAAACCGACCCTCATCTCCAAGGCATCCTTGATGATGTCGTCGCATTCCTCCACCTGCGCCCTGTACAGGACCTTGACCTTCTTGCCCAGAACGGCCTCCAGGTCCTCGGGTTTGGTGCCGATGAGCATGGATGTGTAGAATTCGGCGTAGATCCTGTCGCACTCCCTCAAGGCATTGAGGGCCTTGACGGTCATACCATCGGTCCCGCTGAGACCGAGTCCGACGAAGATGAGTTCAGATGTCATTGGGGGACCGAAGCCGCTTCGGTATAAAAAGACGGATGCATGATGCCCCTATCTCCCAATGCCTTTCCCGTCGAGGATGTCGTCGTGGGTTTACAGCTCCACACCGCTCTCCGGGAAGAGGGCATCGGTTGACCCGCCTTCGGAGTGTATGACGGGGTATGCGGATGTATGACATATGACCGATCCGATCACATATCGGTTCCGAGGAACGACCGCTGCAGAAAGCGACATCTGAAAAACAAGAGTGAGGTAATCCCCTCTGACCACGGTGAAACCGGCTTCCCTGGAATACGCTATCAAAGGAGATAAAGGAAGATTATTGGAACTCGATGCTGACGACATCCTTAGTCTTCTTGTTCAAGGATTACCTCACGCCTCATATCAACAAAGAAGTATATAATACAGATGTTAAACACTACATTCTTTTGAATCATTATTGTCTGTATAATTGACGGGAAGATATCCCACCAGCCCTATGGAGATTATGAAACATCCCTTCCCATCCACACCGATGGTCCGAACGAGACCACTGTTATAACTAAAGGAGACAGAGGAGCAATATCGGACAGCGGATACGGACCTGACAGGGAACTCACATAGATGCTGAAAGGCGGAACCATCATGGACGTCACCGTGAGGAGGAACGCCTACGGCAGACAGCTGGGGAGTTTCTCGGTCACGGGTGATGCTGGGGATATCACCGGGTTCCCATTGAAGTTCATCCGTGCGCCATACATCGAGGACCCGAGTGATTCAGAGGTGCTGACCGTCTGCAAGGATAGGGTGGTGGCCGCCGGGTATGGGGACCGACTTGTCACCGCGTTCCATCCGGAGCTCACCGGGGTGCACAGGTACTTCCTGGACATGGTCGGGGGAAGGAGATTAGTGGCAGGGGTGGTGGGCCCTTGTACCGCCACCCGATCGACCTCTTAGAGACCTCCGATGTCATCATGAAGGCCACATTGTCCATGATCGTGGATGAACACCCGTGCATTCGAGAGGACCATAGAGGATTTCAGAAGGGATCAGGCCACATACCCACTTAAGGATGCGGACAGGGAACTGGCATTCATCTGATCTCCTGAGATGACCCCCACACAACTCCGCTCTAACTCTGCTGTACACCAACTTGAACTCTGTTTTGCTTGCGATGATATCACAATTCATTACAATAATCATCTCGTTTCTGCTCTAACTCGGTTCCATCCTTGTTTCAACTCTGCTCTAACTCTGCTCTAACTCTGCTCTAACTCTGCTCTAACTCTGCTCTAACCCATCACTCAACAGATTCCTTTCCATTCAACACCTGATCGTAAAACAATCTACCGCCCTCTGTGGTTCTATATCTCTGGTTTCTACTACGAGGTTTATCGGGGACAGTATATTCCAAAAGACCTTTGTCTACCATGGGACGTACATATCTCTTCAAAAGATAGGATGTACTTGAAAGACCGACACTTAACCCGATTTCATAAGAACTCATGCCCTCCGGAACATCCGATTTTATGAGGATCTGTACTTCCACGTCCAATGGGGCGACTTTCTTCTGGCCGAACAACTGATCACGTACATCCTCGAGGGTGATAACGGCATCCATCTCAACTTGGAAGTAATTCCGATCTGCTCTTATCCTCACGCCTCTGCCTTCATACCCATCATATCCTTTGAAAACACGCTCTATACCACGTCCCCAATCCTCAATGAAACCCATCAGTAAGAATGTGTATGCAATCTTCGGATTGACAGGCAGGGAAAGATGCGTCTTCTGGATATCGTCAGTGGTCCAACCATCCGGCAACCCTCCAGAATCCGAGATCATCATTCCCTCGGGCCATATGCGAATCTGCGCTGGATTGAAAGAACTGTAGTCATTATAGATCAATGCGTTCAGAACAGACTCCCTCAGAGACTGTGTGGGAATGGAACCCGCCCGACGTCAAACCCGCCGGGCGGTAAGAATGGAATAATCGCTGAGGACATCCCCTCAGCGGTTTATGGGGATCACTCCTTCATCAGGGTGACCAGTGCATCGACGGCCCAGCAGCCCTTGCCCTTGAGTCCGACGATGACGGGATTGATCTCCAGTTCGTGGATCTCGGGGTTCTCCAGGGCGATGAGGACGATCCTCTTGATGGTGTCCTTCATGGCCTCGATGTCCGCCTCGGGCAGTCCCCTCGCACCGGACATGAGCTTGTATGCCTTGGTGGACTTGATCATCTCGTCCAGCTGCTGCTCGGTCATGGGCACGTGGGCCTGGGAGATCTCCCTGAGGATCTCCACATAGATCCCTCCGAGTCCGAAGGACACGACGGGTCCGAACTGGACGTCGCGGATCATGGACAGGATAACCTCCTGGCCGGAGACCATCTGCTGGATGGAGACACCGTCGATCCTGGCCTCGGGAACGTTCCTGGTGCAGGACTCCATGATCTTACTGTATGCGGCGGCGGCCTCGGATGCGTCCTTGACGCCGACGACCACTCCGCCCACATCGGTCTTGTGCTTGATGTCGGGGGACAGGATCTTCATGACCACGGGGTAGCCGATCTTGTCGCACTCCCTTGCGGCCTCCTCTGCGGACCTGACGGTGGCCTCTCCGGGGGTGGGGATGCCGTATGCGGCGAAGATCTCCTTACCCTCGGCCTCCGTGAGGGAGTTCCTTCCCTCCTCCTTGGCCTTGTCCAGGACCTTCTTGGCGATGTCCCTTCCGGAGATGGCGGGAACCTGGAGGGGGTCCTGCCTCATCTCGTTGCGGACGGTGTACTTCCTGAGGATGGAGAGCGCACGGACCGCCCTGTCGGGTGTAGGGTAGCAGGGGATCTTACCCTCTCTGAGGATCATGTTGGCCTTGTCGCACTTGTAACCGCCTGCGAAACAGCAGGTGGTGGGCACAGGGATGTCGTCCCTCATCTCGACGATGATCTTGGCGATCGACTCGAGGTCCGCGGTGTCCAGCGGGGATCCCATGATGACGAGTCCTCCCACGTTGGGGTCCTTGGTGACGATGTCGATGACCTCCTTGAAGTACTCGGCCTTGGCGTCACCCCTGACATCGATGGGGTTGGTGAGTCCTGCGACGGTGGGCACGCGCCTCTTGATCTCGGCGATGGTCTCGTCGGAGAACTTGATGGCGTTGATGTAGGGTGCGTCGAAGGTCGCATCCGCGGACATGACACCCAGTCCGCCGGCGTTGGTGATGATCGCGATGCCGTCTTTCTTCATCGGGCTGCAGGTGGAGAAGACGCTGATGGCGTCGAACATCTCGTCCAGGTCCAATGCCCTGTGGATGTTGAGCTTGTTGAAGATGACGTTGTTGACGGCGTCGGAACCGGCGAGGGAACCGGTGTGGGAGGATGCGGCGGCGGAACCTGCCTGGGTCCTTCCCGATTTGAAGACGACGATGGGCTTCTTCACGGGCATGTTCTCGACGGCGCTGACGAACTTCTCTCCGTCGCTGATACCCTCGCAGTACATTCCGATGACCTTGGTGTTGGGGTCGTTGGAGACCTCCGTGAGCAGGTCGGCCTCGTCCACGCATGCCTTGTTACCGAAGGTGACGAAGTTGCGGAGTCCCATCCTGTTGTAGTAGGCCCAGTCGATGATCGAGGAACCGACCGCTCCGGACTGGGAGAACATGGTGATGTTGCCTGCCCTGGGGAGCAGGTGTGCGAATGTGGCGTTGACACCGAGGTCGGGGTTCATGAGACCGAAGCAGTTGGGCCCCAGGAACTGGACGTCGTTCTCCTTGGCGGCGGCCACGAGCTGCTTCTCAAGCTCGGCACCCTCGGGGCTGTCCTCCTTGAATCCAGCAGTGAGGATGGAAGCGTACTTGATCCCCGCTTCCTTGAGCTTGGGCATCTCACCGGGGACAAGGGGGGCCTTGACGGCGATGATGGCAAGGTCGACGGGTGCACCGATCTCGGTGACGGAGGTGTAGGCCTTCAGTCCCTGGATCTCCCCTCCCTTGGGGTTGATGGGGTAGATGGGGCCCTTGAAGCCTGCGTCGATCATGTTCTTTACGAGCATTCCGCCCAGCTTGGTCGGATCGTTGGATGCTCCGATGATGGCCACTGAGGTCGGGTTCAGAAGTGCTTTCATGGAGTCACCGTATCTGCTGGTGTTTAATAAATGTTGGTCTGGAATCCGTAGTTTTTTGAGTAATTCCGTAGAATTGATGACG
>CAZCMJ010000065.1:0-6743 GCA_964499845.1 uncultured Methanomassiliicoccales archaeon | reverse complement strand
TCCCGACGATGTTCCAGAACGGAACGGGCACGAAGTTCTCGATCTCCTCGTGTCTGTCCACCAGGAGTTTGAGCGTGGGGCTCTGGACCCTTCCGACGGACATGAAGTTCTTGCCGACCTGTCCGGATGAGAGCGAGATGAGTCTCGTGAGCACCGCTCCCCAGGACAGGTCCACGATCTGTCTGGCCTCCGCGGCATCGGCGAGTTTGCTGTCGGGGTCGGTGAGGTTGTCGAAGGCGGTCTCCACCTCCCCCTTGGTCAGGGCACTGAACTTGGCCCTTCTGACCATGGACATGTCGGCACCGATCTCACGGACCGTCTCCATGCCGATGAGTTCTCCCTCCCTGTCGTAATCGGTTGCGATGATGATCTCGTCGGATTGGGCCGCGAGCTCCTTGATCGTGTTGAGGATGGACTTCACGCGCACGGTCTTGATCTGAGGTGCGTAGACGAGGTCGACCGGTGATGTTGTGCTCCAGTCGTTGTACTCCTTCGGGTAGTCCAGCTCGATGATGTGTCCCCTGAGGCTGACGACGTTGTATTCGTCGACCCCGGATTCGAACGATATCACCGTAACACCGCCGCTGGTGGTGGAATGGGACTTTCCGTCAGACAGGATGGTCGAGATCCTCCTTGCCGCATTGGCCTTCTCGGTGATAATCAGCTTTCTCATCGCTGGATGGCACATCTTCTGATGATATTAAGGTTCGTGCCGGGAGTCTGGATACATCCGTGGAATCTTATTGGATGATATTTCCAACATTATCTGTCGGACGGTCTCACGGGCGGATCTGTCCATTGTGAATCCAATCTGGGATACGGTTATCACCGTTCCCGTGATGGGGCGCGGTATGCTCGTGGATGAGTTCCTGACGTTGCTCCGCGGGATGGACGGTGTCATAACGGCGGAGATCATGCCATCGGACCTGGTCCAGGAGGTGGCCGAGACGGAATCGTCCGTGGACACCATCACCGGAGGGATGGTGTTGGAGAACATCGGTCTGTTCCAGTGCCTCCATCACGAGAATGTGTTCGTGCTCATCTCGGAAGGCTTCCTCCAACGTTCCGAGGAGATCACCATGAGGATGATCGACACGGAGGGTGTGGTCATCGGCCATGACGTCCCCGACTCCATGAGGGAGGAGCTCTCGGCCAGGAAGGACCTGATATGGATGTCCGATGGGTTCGTCCTCTTCCCGGAGCTGATAACCAACAGGGATGCGAAGATGGTGATGGGGTGCAGCACTCTGAGGTTGGACGGTGTCCCCGGTGATGTCACCGCCAGGATGTTCTATCCGTCCATAGCCTCCGCCGAACTGATAAACAGAAGGTACGGGGTGGAGGGTCAGTACATATCCGCGGCCGTCATAGGCGTGGACGGACTGGATCCCTCCGTCGATGGGTCAGTTCCTGTGTCCGATGTGGTGGAGGTTCCCGGTGGAGGGAGCGGCCATGGTGAGTCTTCCCCTGAGGACGCCCTTTATCGAGGTCACCTCGTTGGCGAAGGATTTCATCTCGCCGAGTTTCCCCTCGCAGATAAGGATCTCCATGCATTTCTCGTGGTCGAGGTGGATGTGAACCGATGTCTTCACCATGTCGGTGCGGGCGTGCTGTATGTCGGTGAGCTTGTCCCCGACAGAGGTCATGGTGTGGTCGTAGACCATGACGATGGTGCCCACCATCCATTCATCATCGTTCTTCCATTCGTTCTCCGCGAGGGAATCGCGGACAAGGTCGCGAATGGCCTCGGATCTGCTGACGTATCCCTTCTTCGAGATGGATTCATCGAACTCCTTGAGGAGTTCGGGCTCGAGGGAAACACCTATACGTGTTACGCCATCCATGTTTCGCCCCATCCGAGTAACACTTAATAACCTTTGTTCGCGGGTCTGTTAGTGGGTGGGGGATGTATCCTCCAACATATCTGGCCGGGTCGGCGGACCGTGTATCCCGCATCCTCCCCGTCCTTCTCTCCGAGTGTGTGGAAATAACCCTTATATCCGCGGTCCAGGATGCCATATGCATGTCTGTGAACTCTGAGAACCTCGAGCGCGCGATCGTATCCGCAATTAGGAACGGCGTCGAGGACCAGGATATCGCCGTCGCCTTCTCCGGAGGCCTGGATTCCGGTCTCGTAGCCGCCATAGCAAAGGACTACGCAAGGTCCGTCACCCTGTACACATCCGGTAAGGAACAGTCATACGACGTGGTCATGGCCCAGGAGATGTCGGAGAGGCTCGGATTGCCCTGGCTGCACATCCCGATCACCGCAGACAACATCGAGTCCAGGCTCAGGGAGATGATCACCATCACCGGTACATCCAGTCCCCTGACCCTGTCCTTCGAGCTCCCCCTGTTCTTCGTGTGCAGGACCGTCCACGAGAAGCTGGTCCTGGGCGGACAGGGTTCCGACGAGCTCTTCGCAGGTTACTCCAAGTACGTCGGGATGCCCGACGACGAGCTAGAGAGGGCCATGAAGTCCGACATGGGGAAGCTGATCACATCCACCATCCCCCACGAGACCAAGGTCGCGGACCACTTCGGAAAGAAGATCCTCTACCCCCTACATGGACCCTATAGTCACCATGCAGGTCAACGCCATGGACTTGAAGGAGCTCAAGCCCGTGGATGCCGATTCCAGGAAGATGCTCCTGAAGCAGGTCGCCAGGAACCTCGGATATCCGTTCATCGCGGAGAAGAGGAAGAAGGCCGCCCAGTACGGATCCGGAACCATGGACCTGGTCCGTGAGGTCGCCAAGAACAAGGGTATGACCTACAGCGAACTTGTGGACTCCATTTACAGAGAGATCTTCGAGTGAGTCACGTACTCCATGTACATGAGGGCGGGGTCCAGGTCCGTGAGCTCGTAGAGCATCCGGGTACCGACCACGTCCTCGATCTCGTTGAGATAAACCCCTTCCCTCCCGAACACGAAGTCGATACCGACGAAGTCCGGCATCAGTTCCGGGAGGATCCTTCCGACGATGTCGACGGCCTCTTCTGGTGGTTCGACCAGTTCCGCCCTGCCGCCGAGTTTGAAGTTCGCCCTGAAGTCCGTGTCGCTGGACCTGAGGACGGATGCTATGATCCTTCCGCCCAGGACGTAGACCCTCATGTCCCTGCCCTTGACCGGGGCCATCGATTGGACGATCGGTCTCCTTTCTTCCAGTTCACCGAACAACCTCTCCACATCCTCGGGGGATGATGCCTCGAACACCTCCGTTCCGCCGTGTCCGATGCATGATTTCACCACCCACGGAGGTCCGGGGGGAAGGACACGGCGGTCCCGTGAAAACGGGAGGAAGGGTATGCCCAGTCCCTCGGCGAAGGAGTACGTCATGGCCTTGTCGTTGCATATCCTGGACACCGACGGGCGGTTGTAGACGGTGGAGCCGCAGTCCTCCAGAAGGGATATGATGTCATGGTCCCTTGTCCTGGATATGACGATGTCCGGGGCGAATTCCGGATCGACGGAGTCGGTGGTGACGATGGAACAATACAACCCGGCGGCCTCTCCGCATAACCTCAACCTCTCGGCGAAGAAGCGGTTGACCTCCAGGTCGGTCCTGTCGTAGAGGATCCAACAGGCCCTCATTCAGAGCCTCCTCATGATGTGGCCGAGGATGATGTCCGAGACATCGGTCCCGGTGCAGTTCAGTAGGTTCCTCATGTGTGCGTTGGAGTTCACCTCGCATACCACCGGTACACCGTCCATGTAGAGGATGTCCACGCCGCAGAAGTCCGCACCCACGGCCTCGGATGCCCTTGTTGCGAGTTCCTTCTCCTCCTCTGTGGGATCGTGGATGCCCATGACCCCTCCCAAGGTGGCGTTGGCACGGAAATCACCGTCCGTTCCCTTCCTGGATACGGATGCGACCACCTCTCCGCCGACCACCTCCAGACGGAGGTCGGAGGAACCGCATTCGATGTAGGGTTGGATGATGCGGGGTCTGGCGTCATGGAACAGCTGTTCCAATCCCGCTCTGTCATGGGCCAGGTGCACCTGCTGTCCGAAGGATCCGAAGCAGTCCTTCACGACCATTGGGTACCTGAAGGAATCTTCGGCACGGTCCAGGAACGATAGGTCGGTGTATCCGATGCCGTCGAAGGTCATGGGTGCTACCATGGTGGGGATGGAAGGGATATGTGCTTCGGAGAGTGCGATGTGCGTCAACGATTTGTCATCGCATATGCGGATGCATTCCGATGTGTTGAACACGGGGATATCGGATATCTCCAGGAGTTTTGCGGCCCTGACATCCTTGTCCCAGAAGAGGACGAAGTCCGTGTCCATATGTCCGGATCCGTCCATCATCAACGGAAGGTCCGTGTTGGACATCACCGTGAGTCCGATCCCCATCCTGCGGGCTGCCGCGGACATCATCTCCGCCGGTTCACCGTATTTACCTCCTCTGAGGAATCCGTTCACCACCATCGTTCCGTTCATATCCATGTCAGCTTTCGCAACCCCTTATATACTTTCACACATCATCGGCCGACCCGGAGATTGGATTGGACCCTGACGGGAATATGGCCTGGTTCGAAAACCTCGGATCCAGAGGGATAAAGCCGGGCCTCGACAACATCACTGAGCTTTTGGAACGCCTCGGCAACCCTCACAAGGGTGTCAGGTACATACATGTGGCCGGGACCGACGGAAAGGGATCGGTCTGCGCCATGATCGAATCCATACTGAACGCATCGGACATCCGTGCCGGGGCGTTCACGTCGCCTCACATACAGAGGGTGAACGAGTGCATCCGCCTTGCGGGGGAGGACATCTCCGATGCGGATCTGGACGACATCATGTCGAGGGTCAGACCCTGTGTCGAGGAGATGGCCTCCAAGGGGATGGTGTGCACCTCCTTCGAGGTCCTGACCGCCTGCGCCCTCCTGTACTTCAACCTGGTGGCGGTGGAGATCGCCGTCGTGGAGGTCGGTATGGGAGGGAGGCTGGATTCCACCAACGTGATAACGCCCGAGGTTTCCGTGATCAACAACATCGGTGTGGAGCACACCGCCTATCTGGGGGCCACCATAGAGGAGATCGCCTTCGAGAAGGCCGGGATAATGAAGCCCGATGTTCCGTGTGTGACGATAAACGACGGTCCCGCACTGGAGGTGCTGATGAGGAGGTCCGAGGAGGTCGGTGCCCCCCTCACGCAGGTATCCGCATCGGAGGTGGAGGTCGTGAACAGCAGACCGGATGCGATAGAGATGATTTACCGCGGGGAGCTGTTCGAGGTGGCCCTCCCCGGAAGGCACCAGGCCGGGAATGCGGCGTTGGCCATAGGTGCGGTCACCCTCCTGGAGGATTACGAGGAGAGGATCCGCGACCATGTGGTCGACGGATTGGCCACGGTGTCATGGCCCTGCAGGATGCAGAAGATGATGGCCATGCCCATAGTGGTGGACGTCACCCACACCAAGGAGGGGGCCAGATGCCTCGCATCCGATGTTTCTGAGATCTACGGCAAGGTGGTCCTGGTCATCGGGATGCTGAGTGACAAGGACCTGGGCGGTGTCGCAAGGGAGTTGGCCCCAGTGGCGGAGAGGGTGTTCGTCACCGCTCCGAGGTCTCCGAGGGCGGCCTCCCCGGAGAAGCTTGGGGAGGTGATGTCATCATACCATGATGATGTCACGGTGATGCCCACGGTGGCCGATGCGATGGAGGCCGCCATGGAGTGCAGGGGCGACCTGAACATCCTGGTCACAGGTTCGTTCCGTACCGCGGAGGATGTGCTGAGATGGTTCCAGGAGAGATTTGCGACATCCTGAACATCCTGTCCGAGGATTACAACCAGGGAGCGTATCCCGGGAGGAACTCGGAGGGTCTGAATCCGGAATGGCCCTGCGATCCGTTCCATGTGCTGATCGCGACGATCCTGTCACAGAGGACCAAGGACGACAACACCAGGAAGGCATCGGACAACCTGTTTCATAGGTATGATTCTATAGAGGAGATCGCCGAGGCGGATCCCGATGAGATAGCCCAGTTGGTCCGTCCTGCGGGGTTCCCCAAACAGAAGGGGAAGGCGATAGTCGATTGCTGCAGGATGCTCAGGGACGAGTTCGGTTGCATTGTCCCATCCGATACGGAGGAGATGATGAGGCTGCCGATGGTCGGGAGGAAGACCGCCGCATGTGTGAGGTCCTATGCCATGGACATCCCCTCCGTATGTGTCGACACCCACGTCCACAGGATCGCGAACCTGATGGGACTGGTGGACACGAAGTCCCCGGAGCAGACAGAGTTCGCCCTCATGGACATCACACCCGAGGAGAGATGGTCGGACATCAACAGGTACCTTGTCCGTCACGGACAGGTTGTATGCATCCCGAACCATCCCCGGTGTGACAGATGTAAGGTGTCCGGACACTGTCGTCATTTCCTCGGGGATTGACTGTTCTGTCTTCCAGAATCGGGCTCCGAGGCTTGGTTCTTTTAACGTTTCTCAACGCATGTTATAGAATATGATGCGGATTTGACTGTTTCAAGTCATTTCGAAAGAACCCTCCTCACCTTTTTTTGACAAGGGGGGGGGGGAGCTGGGGTCATTTTGATTCTGCTGTGGGTTCTGACGTATGCCTTGGAGGAATAACGTGCAGAAAAAGTGGTTTGCCATTGTATTGGCAGTGGCATGATCAGTTTAACCTTGTTGTGTGTGGCCGATAAGGTTCTGCTGTTGACGAATCAGATACTGTGACATATCATGTCAAATATAACCAAAGTGATGAGAATC
>CAZCMJ010000064.1:0-6882 GCA_964499845.1 uncultured Methanomassiliicoccales archaeon | reverse complement strand
AGGAAGGCGGACGTTGTCGAAATCTGCGGAGTCCACCTATCTACTGCAGGTAAGATCGTGAACTCCCTTGTGGAACGGTCGGTCCTGACAGAGATAAGTGGCAGGAAGAGGAATCAGATGTTCGTTTGTGATACCATAATGAGGATGCTCAATTCATACTGAGGTGCAGGTCGACCGAACGATACCGTTAATATGCATCCCACCCTAATGAGTCACATGGAATTGGATGGCAAGGTCTATGTGGTGGGTGCCCTGGTGGGCGTCCTGCTCATGCTGGGGTCCTTCGTATCATATGTCATAACCCCCACGGAGCCGATGGTCCTGCTGTTCGCCGTGGGATTCGTACTCCTCGCCCTGGGATACGCCCTGGTCTACAGGGAGAACCATGTCCTCTACAGGGAGTACGGTGATGCCCAGAGGCATGAGGAGGAGAACGGTTTCTTCTTCGTTTTGGATGATGATTACATCCCCTATGACAATCCTGCCACCATAGAGGACCTGAGGGAGTGATCCCGGTGCCGTGTCTCAACCCTCAGATACTCTATCTGTTCTTCGAATCCGCCAATATGCACAGGTGGAACGACCATCTGCGTCCTGTGGACCTGACGGAATTGGACAAGCAGGCCCACAAGGCCGCCATCGCATGGGTCCTCGGGATGTTCGAGGAGAAGGGCGGGAACAGGATCGATTGGAGGGTGCTGATCGAGCACTGTATGTTCGCGTTCATCCAACGTTCCGTGCTGACGGATCTCAAACCCCAGGTTTTCCATAAGATCGTCGAGGAGAGGAGGGAGCAGGTCAATGATTTCGTCCTGTCGGAGTTCGACAGGATCGTGCCGGATGCCGACTCCGGATTCAGGGACAGGTTCTCCGAGTATCTGTCCTCCGACCTGGATTCCAAAGAGGATGCGGTCATACGTGCCGCCCATTACCTTGCGACCCGTTGGGAGTTCGACCTGATCTACGATTCCAACCGTTCGTTGTATGGGATCGATGACACCCGGAAGGAGATCGGGGATCAGATCGGTCAGCATGTGGACCTGTTCGGTGTCAGGGAGATCCTCTCCAACACCAGTGAGACATTCAACTTCATCGATCTGATCGGACAGCTGAGGTTCCAACAGCGTTGGGCCAGGACGCCCCGCATCCCCAAGACCACCGTCCTGGGGCATTCGCTGATGGTGGCCAACATGATGTTCCTCCGGGACCTGGACATGGGTGCGGATGACGATCAGATCTACAACGATTTCTACACAGGCCTGTTCCATGACCTGCCGGAGGTCCTGACGAAGGACGTTATCTCACCGATCAAGGTGAATGTGGACGGTCTGGCGGCGATATTGGAGGATTATGAGAGGGACCTCGTGGAATCGAGGATCCTGCCTCTGATAGAATCAGAATGGCATGACAGGTTCAGGTTCATGGTGTACGAACCGTTCACCGATGCGGTGCATCCAGTGTACGGGAGGAGGGACGGTTTCGACCTGAAGGCCTGTGATCTGATGGCCGCCTACATGGAGGCGCACATCTCCAGATGTTACGGAGTGGTCTCGAACGCCCTTCTGCAGGGTGAGAGGGATCTGAGGGACAGGTTGATGGAGAGGGGCGACGGTATCGGGGCCAAGGGATTGATCGACGGGTTGGACGGGATGAGGATCTGAATACCATCTTGTCGGATGGGGCTCTTCATAGGGGTCCCTGATCCTATGGTGAAGGCACCGTTATCCCGGTCGTGCGTTCGTGGGAGATTGGATGTCCTTGTCCGGGCGGTAGATCCCGTCTACGGGACCCTCTATGGATAGGGTAGCTTCCTCGCGTGTCCTGCCGAGGATGTCCGTGATGTGCTTCAGGACCTTGACCTCGTCTCCGATGTGACGATCCTCACAGGGGAATCATCCAATCAATATGGTGTATCAGGACACGGTGATGTCCGCAAGAGTGTGGAGAAGGGATAAGGGTGGGGCGGATACCGCCCCTTGATATGCATCAGCGCCTGCCGATGGTCTCCTGTCCCCTCATGTAGGGTCTGAGGACCTCGGGGATGGTGACGGTGCCGTCCTTGTTCTGGTAGTTCTCGAGGATGGCGACCATCGTCCTGGGCAGGGCCAGTCCGGATCCGTTCAGGGTGTGGACGAACTCGCTCTTCAGGTGGGGCTCGGGCCTGTACTTGATCCTTGCGCGCCTGGCCTGGAAGTCGGTGAAGTTCGAACAGGAGGATGCCTCGAGCCAAGCATCCTTTCCGGGTGCGTACAGCTCAAGGTCGTAGCACTTGGAACAGGAGAAGCTCATGTCCCCGGTACACAGCAGGAGGACCCTGTAGGGGAGTCCCAGTCCCATGATGAGGTCCTCGGCGTTCTGCCTGAGCTCCTCGAGTCTCGCATAGGAGTTCTCGGGCAGGACGAAGTTGACCATCTCGACCTTGTTGAACTCGTGGACCCTGATGATACCCTTCGTGTCCGCGTGCTTCCCGACCTCCCTCCTGAACGAGGGGAGGTATGCGGTGTAGTAGATCGGCAGCTGCTCCTTCTCGAGGATCTCGTCCTGGAGCAGGTTGGTGATGGGGACCTCCGCGGTGGGGTTGAGGAACATGTCGTCCCTCTCGAGGTAGTACATGTCATCCTTCAGGTTGGGGTACTGTCCGGTGCCGATCACCGCGTTCTTGTTGACGACCACAGGGGGGAACAGTTCGGTGTAGCCCTGGTCCTGGTGTGTGTCCAGGAAGTAGTTGATCAGAGCCCTCTCGAGTCTCGCACCGTCGCCCTTCAGGCAGTAGAATCCGCTTCCGGCGACCTTGGTGCCCCTCTCAAAGTCGATGATGTCCAGGTCCTCGGCGATCTCCCAGTGCTCCTTGGGCTTGAAGTCGAAGACCCTTTTCTCGCCCTTCTCGTAGACGACCACGTTGTCGTGTTCGTCCTTACCGAGGGGGACGGACTCGTGGGGGATGTTGGGGATGTTCAGGACGCAGTCCTGTCTGATCTCCTCCAGCTCGGCCATCCTCTCGTCGTTGGCCTTGACCTTCTCGGACACCTCGCGCATCTCGGCGATCCTGGCATCCTTCTCCTCGCCCTTGGGCATCTTGGAGATCTGCAGGGAGACCTCGTTCCTGACCTTCCTGAGGCGGTTGTTCTCGTCGGTGAGGGACCTCCACTCGGAGTCGGCCTCGAGGAACCTGTCGAGGATGGTCTCGTCCTTGTTCCTGTTCCTAAGCATTGTCCTGATCATGTCAGGGTTCGATCTGATGACATTGACGTCGAGCATTGTATCACGGCTCAGAACTTCTTCTGGGAGAGGGATGTCCAGGTCCTCTTGTCGGTCAGCACGATGACGCCTCCGCGGACGTCCACCGCCACGGCCCCTGTGGCCTCCTCTATGGCGACGGCAGCGTCCTTCGCCCCGTCGTCCGAGTTGGAGAGCACCTTGACCTTGATCAGACGGTTCTTCTTGAGCTGGTTGGTGATCTCATCGAAGAGTCCCTGGTCTAGACCGTCCTTGCCGATGTGGACAGTCGGATTGAGTTCGTTGGCCCTCCTCATGAGTTCCTTCCTTGCATCCTTCTCCGTCATGTTCTCTGCTCCTCTAGGTACGGTTGACGCCGTACGGTTCCGCACGATCCGCATGTGACGCACACCTTGTGCTTGGACAGCCTCACGGTGCAGGTCCTTCCGGGCATCATGGGCAGGAGGCAGTTCTTGCAGTATCTCCAATCCTTCGGGATCCCGGTGCGGGCCTTCATGCCGATGCGCCTCGCCAGGTCCACGTACCTGCGGGCTCTGTCCTCGCGACCATCGATGACGGCCTGTTCCGACAGTGATATGAGCCTCGCTATGCGGTCCGCCCCAATCATGGAAACGTCCTTCTGCGAGATGCGCCTCTTCGACATGTGTGCTCCTTGCCGTCCGACTGCAAGGGTCCTATTAAAAGTGTTCGAGCTCCCTTATAACACGGGCGCGAGTGACAGGAGGTACTCCCTGATCTCCCTCTCCTCGCCCTCGAACGTGTCCTCGGATTCGCAGTACGTCTCCCAGAGGAATGCGAAGTACTCGTGGTAGGATACGACGCAACCGTCCCAGTCGGGTTTGGAGATATCTATGCCGAGGATATCGGTGGTCAGGTGCCAGTTCCCCTTCCTGTCGACGGACGGGGATGCCATCACCGGGTTGAGGAGGACGATGTCCCTGTCATGGGTGACGATCCTGTGGAACTTCACCGTGGGGAACGAGTAGCATCCGTCCGCATTCCTGACCTCGGTGACCTCGGAGTCCCTGTCGCGGACCACCGTCCCGGTGACGATGACCGGTCCGGCGGATGCGAACGAGGGTATGTCCGACTGGGCGATGTTGCCGCCGAAGGTGATCGGGACATCCTTCGTCCCGTTGGAGATGTTCCAGCGGTTCTTCCTCACGGGGTCTCTGGAGACCGTTCCGATGACCGCCGCGTTCACGGAGGACGTGTCCTCCTCGGCGTATCTGAGCATCTTGGCCCTGTCGAGCCCTCTGAACTCCCCGGTCTTCTCGCCGTTCCCGTACATCAGGGTGAACCCGGAGATGTGGTCGGACAGGTCGATGAGGTCCCTTGCGATCTCCCTCCTGCCGAGGGGTTCGGGGAAGTTGTCTGTCATCCACGAGCCCACCGCACCGGTTCCGAGGAAATCGAGGGTCTCGGCGAGGGTGTTCAGCGCATCCTCTATGAGTGCATCGCTCCCCTCGGGCGGGTCGGAACCGAGTCCCGAGGATGTGGAACCTCCGATGCGCAGGTCGAACTTCGATGATAACTGGATCGGCATCCCGTTCTGGATCCTGAGCTCCATCCTGACGGCCATGGAGCCTATGTGTGTCAGGAGCTTCTGTACATCCACCATGGTCTGGCCTGCGACGGCCACGGGAACCCCCGCGGTCACTCCCTCTGGGGGAACCACCTTGAATCCGAACGAGTGCATCGTCATCCGTATCGTCGGGACGGTAATTAGCTTTGCGGGGGCATCCGCCTCTTATCCTTTATAGAAAGGACATGCGGGCGCGCGCATCCCGGCATCCGACGTAAGATTTATATCGGTGACATCAATGGGCAGTTCTAGAACCGGGTAGCAGTCCTTATATACAATTTGCGGATTGTCGCCCACATCACATTCCAATCTAGGTGGTGCAAATGGTAAGAAAGCCCGCATCGATGTACAGACAGATCAAAGGACAGGCATACACCCGCCGTGAATACATGGGTGGAGTGCCCGCAAGCAGAGTCAGCCAGTATGAGATGGGAAACCTCAAGGAGGAGTTCCCTGTAGTTCTCACCCTCAGGGTCAAGAACCGTGTCCAGATCAGGCACACATCCATCGAGGCAGGACGTATCGCAGCCAACAAGGTTCTCAATGGACAGGCCGGATCCGCCAACTACCACATGACCGTCAGGGCATTCCCCCACGTCGTCCTCAGGGAGAACAAGCTGGCAACCGGAGCAGGAGCGGACCGTGTTTCGAGCGGAATGCGCCAGGGATTCGGAAAGACAGTCGGAACCGCAGCAAGGCTCGAGCGCAACCAGGCCATCCTGACCGTTCGTGTTCCCGCTGAGAAGGCGGTCATCGCCAAGGACGCCCTCTGGAGGGCATCCATGAAGTTCCCCTCCCCCTGCTACATCGACGTAGAGAAGGGACAGGAACTGATCCAGTAAATGTTCAACTTCGAGTTGGACCGCATCGTTGCGTGGATTACCGACGGAGGGTACACCTCCGTCGCACTCCAGTTGCCGGAAGGATTGAAGATCCGTGCGACTGAGATATCTGATTACCTGACCGAGAGGACAGGGGTTGACATCATGGTCATCGGGTTCCCGTGTTACGGGGCCTGTGACCTTTTTGATTATCACGGACTGACCGACGCGTTGGTCCATTTCGGACATTCGCCGATCCCTTCGCAGGGTGACGACCCGGATGTCCTGTACATAGAATCACGTTCGGATGCTGTTCTGGATCCGTCCGTGATGGATTCGTTGGACATGCTCCCCGAGAGGGTCGGCCTGCTGGCCACCATCCAGTATCTGGACCTGATCCCGGTGATGAGGGACATGTTGGAGGGCTCCGGAAGGACCGTCCTCGTGGGGAGGGGTGATTTCAGGATATGCTACCCCGGCCAGGTGCTGGGATGCAACTGCAGTGCCGCGGAGGAGGTCATCGACGATGTGGATGCGTTCCTCTTCCTCGGAGAGGGGGACTTCCATCCGCTGGCAGCGGCGTTCGGTGTGCAGAAGGGTGTTTTCGTCCTGAACCCCGTGACCGGTGAGGTCAGGGACATGGCTGAGAAGAGGGACAGGATCCTGAGGAGGCGTTTCGCCGCCATACAGGGTGCAAGGGATGCGGAGACCTTCCTGGTGATCGTATGCAGCAAGGTCGGTCAGAACAGGTCGTCCGAGGCCGAGAGGGTCTGTTCCATGATAAGGTCCCACGGGAAGAGGGTGTACAGGGTCGTCATGGAGGAGATAACCCCCATGTCGCTGATGTCCTATCGTGTGGATGCGTATGTGAACACCGCATGTCCAAGGGTCGCCATGGATGATTCCGCGAAGTACGACCATCCGATGCTGACCATCCCTGAGTTGGAGATTGTCCTGGGTGAGAGGACCTGGGACGGGTATGTGTTCGATCAGATCAGACCTTGATCTGTCCGTTCATCCTTGTTTCTGTTTTTGAAGAAGGGAATGGGAGGGTTGTCCTCCCGGTTTATTAAGGCGTTTCGTTCCCTCTCTCTTTGGAACTAAAGGGTTTTTTGAGGTTCTTGGCGGGTTGCCCGTCAGGGCGGTTCGTTTGTGGTCACTATCGGGTTCAGCTCCTCATCATTCTAATGGAGACTATGATCACGAGGATCGCAGCGAGGACAACGAGGACGATCAGGA
>CAZCMJ010000063.1:0-6884 GCA_964499845.1 uncultured Methanomassiliicoccales archaeon | reverse complement strand
CCCTGCAGCGTTTGAACTGGGTGAACCTCCTCTCGGCCTGCTCCACATCACCGTACACCTTCCAGCATCCGATGGTCCTGCATCCGACCCCCCTGTTCTCTATGTATCCGACGACATCCTCCAACGGATAGCCGAGGAAGACCCCCACCTCCGGCGGCATACCGCATTCCGCGAACCTGCCCACGAGCTTTTCCAGGAGGGAATCCGCATCCGTCCCGTCGTAACCGTAACCTGAGAGGAACGTCGCCACCCCGGGTTCATGCATCCTCCTCTCCAACAGCTTCGGACGGTACACATACAGGAGGACACCCGAACCGTCCTCCCACAGCGGGACAATCCCGACCCCTCTGTGGTGGACCTCGCCCAGGACATCGTCCACGTTCCTCAGGAATCCATGGGGATCGTCCGTGCACACCTTGAACATGCTTCCGCATTTGAAGCCGGCCAAGGTCGGTGAACAGTGTCTCACGATGCGCTCCCTCAGCTCGGGGACCGAGGTACCTGCTGCCGGGCATTCCCTGCAGGAACAGGGATCATGGATCAATATGTCGGATGGTCCCCTTTTCGATTCTGAGCGAGTTTCTTCGACCCTCATGGTATTTAGGATATCCTAAATTATCTATATAAAGTTTAGGAACTCCTAACTCTACACAGATGATAAGAATCCCATCAGGATACGGTGATGTGATGGTCCAGTACTCGAAGTTCTCAGATTCACACATCCATCTCGTGGAGGAGGGCCACGGGGAAAGGTATCCCGACCTCGGTTCCGCGAGGATCCTCATGGCCTGCACCGCCCGCCCCGATGAATGGGAAACACAGTTGAAGATGGACGATCCCCGCATCAGGGGCTCCTACGGGGTGCACCCCTGGTATCCGGAGGAATGGAACGAGGGGTCGAGATCGAGACTCATATCCATCCTCGAGGATGATCCGAACGCCCACGTCGGTGAGATCGGCCTCGACTACAAACGCGGAACCGTCAGGGACCAGATGGGACCCTTCGAGGAACAGCTGTCCATCGCCTCCGAGATGGGCAGGGTCGCCACTGTCCACATGGTCGGAACCGAGAAGGAGGTTCTGGAATCCGTCAGGTCCCATGGGGAGGGATGTCCCGGGATCATCCTGCACTCCTATGGATCGGACAGTTATCTGAAACCGTTCTCCGAACTGAACTGTTACTTCTCCATATCACCGCGCATCCTCTCCAGGTCGGATGTGAGGGTGAGACGCCTCATGGACTCCATCCCCGATGACAGACTCCTCCTGGAGACGGACGCCCCCCATGCGGGGAAGGTGTTCACGGGGATGCACGACTTCGCCTCCAGACTCGGTGACATCACCGGAAGGGACCCGGAGGAACTGCTCTCCATCGCGGACTCCAACCTGGGGAGGTTGATCGGGTGAGCGACGGTATGGACACCAGAACCAGTATCCTCCTCGGAGAGGAGGGTGTGGCGAGGCTGAGGGACGCATCGGTCATCCTGTGCGGATGCGGTGCCGTCGGAGGTTACGCACTGGAGGGAATGGTCCGTGCCGGGATCGGGAGGATACGGGTGGTGGATGCCGATGTGTTCTCCGAGAGCAACCTCAACAGACAGGTCCTCGCGACGACCCTCACCATCGGAAGACCGAAGGCACTGGTGGCCTGCGAAAGGGCCCGTTCGATCAATCCAGACATAGATATCGAAGCCATGGAGGTCCTTGTGTCCGAGGAGACCATCCCGGACATCCTCGACGGCGGTTTCGACATCCTGGTGGATGCCATAGACACCGTGGGCCACAAGACCGAGCTCCTCAGACATGCTTGCGAGAAAGGGATCAGGACGTTCTCCTCGATGGGCGCGGCACTCCACATGGACACGCAGAGGGTCCGTGTCGCACCGGTGATGAAGACCCACACCTGCCCCATGGCAGCCATCGTCAGGAAGGGCCTCAGGGGATACGACACATCGGGCATCACCGCGGTGTTCTCGGAGGAACCGCCCATCGCCAAACCGAAGGACAGGGACGACCACGGCAAGAGCGTACTCGGTTCGCTTCCCACCGTCCCGGCCGTGTTCGGGATGACACTGGCCAATCTGGCCATAGTCCACATCGTCTCGAAGGACTGATGGATCCCTCGAAGCGGTTTTATCCAACCTCTGATTGGAGGGGTCCGGAGAGAGCGGAATGGACGAGGAGCTTCTGATGCTGTTCATCGAGAACGGTGTCACCGAGAGGGACATAACCTACATCGCCAGGGAGGACGGCAGGACCGTCATCCACCTTGTGGACGGGCGCACGTTGGAGACCGGAGGATCGTTGGTCTCGTTGATGCCCTCGCTCACAACCGACGACTACATCCGTGTGAACAGGGGTGCGATCGTCTCCAAGAGGCACATCGCCCAGATCTCCGACAACATCTACACGATGACCGACGGAACATCCTTCGAGGGTAGTGCCGTCGAATCCGAGGAGCACGACCTCAACAGACAGAACCTCCTGGACGAGAGGGGACCTCAGACCAACGCTGTACCGTGGGACTTCATAGACAGGTTCTCCGTCCTGGACAGGATGCCACTCCCGTTCGGCGTGATCGAGCTCCAGATGGATGATGAAGGCACCGTGGATTTCACCGTACGCTACTGCAACGACAGGATGGCGGAGTTCTGGGGCAGGGACATCGACGATCTGGTGGGCAGGAGATTCGAGGACATGTTCGGAAAGGACGAGGGTCATCTCGCAGGTTTCGCAGACGTGGCCTTCAACGGTGAACCCAGGACCATCAGGGACAGCTTCGGACATATGGACGGCGAGGTGACCGTCCACTGCTACCAACCCCTGAAAGGATACTGTGCATGCATCATCCTCAGCGAAGGGGACCTCTGACCGGCGACATCACCGTATACACAGCCCCTCTGGCCCCCGCGCGCATACTTTTATATTGATCCGCGGGATGGTCGCCCGTTCAGGGAAAGATAACACCTGATATCAGAGGGACAGCGATGATAAAGCAGATCCGTTCTAACTATGACGCCAAGAGCATCGAGAAGGAGATCCAGGAGTACTGGAGATCCGAGAACGCCTATGAGAAGACCAAGGAACTGAGGTCTCAGGGCGAGAACTTCTATTTCGTCGACGGACCGCCGTACACCACCGGTGCCATCCATCTGGGAACGGCCATGAACAAGACCGTCAAGGACATATTCATCAGATACTGGAGGATGAACGGATTCAACGTCCGTGACCAGCCCGGTTTCGACATGCACGGACTCCCCATCGAGGTCAAGGTGGAGAAGAACATCGGCGTGCACTCCAAGAAGGACATCGAGGAGCTCGGTATCGACAAGTTCATCACCACATGCAAGGAGTTCGCACTGGGACTCCACGCGGACATGACCGAGCAGTTCAAACAGCTCGGAGTGTGGATGGATTGGGACAACCCCTATCAGACCATCAAACTGGACTACATCGAGTCCGCATGGTGGACCCTTCAGAGAGCCTACGAGAAGAACCTCCTGAAACCCGCCAGCAGGGTCGTCACCTGGTGCCCCAGATGCGAGACCGCCCTGGCAGAGGCGGAGATCGAGTACTGGGACGAGACCGACCCCTCGATCATGGTCAGATTCCCCCTGAAGGACGGTTCCGCATCCCTCCTGATCTGGACCACCACCCCGTGGACCCTCGCCGCCAACATGGCCGTGGCCGTCCACCCCGAGTTCGATTACGCCAAGGTCAGGATGTCCAAGGCCTCCGGAGAGCAGGAGGATGTCATCATCCTCGAGTCCCAGGCCGAGTTCGTCATGCAGAAGGGCGGATACGAGAGCTTCGAGATCGTCGAGAGGGTGAAGGGCAAGGACCTGGAGGGTCTCGAGTACACACCCGTCTTCGATCTGGAGGCAGTGCCCAGGACCGAGTGGACATACAGGGTCGTCACCGCCGACTACGTCGAGAACGACAACACCGGACTCGTCCACACCGCACCCGGACACGGACCCGACGATTACGAGACCGGAAAGAGGTACGGCATCGAACCCTTCTGCCCCGTCGCCGAGAACGGAAGGTACACCGACGAGTTCCCCATGATGACCGGCAAGAAGGTCAAGACCGTCGCGGACGACGTCATGAAGTACCTGGACGAGAACGGCAGACTGTACAACAAGAGCAAGATAAAGCACAGGTACGGACACTGCTGGAGATGCAAATCCCCCATCATCTACAGGAACACCAGACAGTGGTTCGTCAGCGTCCCCGACGTGAAGGACGAGATGCTGAGCGAGATCGACCGTGCCAAATGGGTCCCCGACTGGGCCGGAGAGTCCAGGGAGAAGAACTGGGTGGAGGGCGCCAGGGACTGGTGCATCTCCCGTCAGAGGTACTGGGGTATCCCCATGCCCGTGTGGGAGTGCGAGTGCGGTGCCAAGAAGGTCGTCGGACAGTACGAGGAGCTCAAGGAGGGCGAGGGATACACCGACGGAATGGACACCCACAGACCCTGGATCGACAACGTCACATTCAAGTGCCCCGACTGTGGGAAGACCATGCACAGGGTCCCCGACGTCCTCGACGTCTGGTTCGACTCGGGAGTCGCGGCATGGGCATCCCTTGGATACCCCCACAAGAAGGAGGAGTTCGAGAAGTGGTGGCCCGCCAAGTTCATCGTGGAGGCACACGACCAGACCCGCGGATGGTTCTACTCCCAGCTGGGTGCAGGTGTGATCTCCTTCGACCGCGCACCCTACGACGAGGTCATGATGCACGGATGGGTGCTGGACCCCAAGGGACAGAAGATGTCCAAATCCCTCGGCAACGTCATCGAGCCCCTGGAGCTGATCGACCAGGTCGGAGCGGACTCCCTCAGATACTATCTGATCAAGAGCAACGCCCCCTGGGAGGACACCGCATTCCAGAAGGACGGACCCAAGAACGCCAGGAAGGTCCTGAACACCTATTGGAACGTGGTCAACTTCGCATCCACCTACATGATCATCGACGGCTTCGACCCCGAGAAGGTCACCTTGGAGAACATCTCCGCACACCTCCGCGACGAGGACCGCTGGATGATCTCCAGGACCGAGAAGATGAAGAGGTCCGCCACCGAGTTCCTCGAGTCCAGGGAGCTGCACAAGCTCGCCAGGATGCTTGAGGACTACATCATGGAAGACCTGTCCAGATGGTACGTCTGTCTGGTCAGGGACAGGTCATGGTCCGAGGACGGGGACATGGTCGCCGACAAGAACGCCTCGTACTTCACCCTGTACTATGCGATCATGAACACCGCACTGGTGCTCGCACCCATCGCACCCCACATCTCCGAGGAGGTCTACCAGCATATGGGAGGCAGCAAGCTGTCCGTC
Source organism: uncultured Methanomassiliicoccales archaeon (assembly GCA_964499845.1). Lineage (GTDB taxonomy): Archaea > Thermoplasmatota > Thermoplasmata > Methanomassiliicoccales > Methanomethylophilaceae > Methanoprimaticola. The sequence goes on along the minus strand of CAZCMJ010000063.1, from coordinate 1,545 downwards.
CACATGGAGGACTGGCCCGTCTGCGACCCCGCACTCATCGATGATGAGGTGGAGCACAGCATGTCCCTGATCCAGAACATCGTGGACATCATCGCCGCCGAGAGGGCCAAGATGAAATCCAAGCTCAGGTGGCCCCTGCTCCAGGTGTTCGTACGCGGGAACGATGCGGACGTCAACAAGGCCGTCAAGACCTTCGATGAGGTCCTCGCCGCCCAGGGTAACGTGAAGAGGATAGTCTACCTCGGAAAGGATGAGATCCCCAACGTGGAGAACGACATCGAGCCCGTGGAGTTCCTGGAGGGTACGATCTTCATCGACTTCAACGTCACGCCGGAGATCGAGGCCGAGGGTTACGCCAGAGAGCTCATCAGAAGGATCCAGCAGATGCGCAAGGACATGAAGCTCAATGTGGAGCAGTATGTCGACTGCCAGGTTGCATCCGACGAGCACCTCGTGGGTCTGTTCAGGACCTGGGAGGAGCACATCGCCAACGAGGTCAGGGCCAAGACACTGTCCTTCGTGACCGAACCCCAGGGAACCGACGTGAAGTCCTGGGAGGTCATGGGCAAGGACATCGTCATCGGCATCTCGCCCGTCGAGTGAGATCAAAACATGGGAGGGGGCAACCCCTTCCTTTCACCTTTTCACCGTTCGATCGGAACGTCGGTCCATCACACGAAGGATGTTGGGGGTCAGGAACATATGCTTCATACCGATCCACATGACCATCTGCCTGTGAGATACTACGTATGGTGTTCGAAGTGACTCGGTCATCTTTTTCTATGTGACGCCGTTCCGAATCACCATGATCGTCTTCTTCAGCGGAACCGGTAACAGCCTACTCGTAGCACGTATGCTCCGGGAGCTGACAGGAGATGATGTGGCATCCATCCCTGACCTGGTGAGGAAGGGGACAGTGACCCTCACATCCAACAGACCGTTCGTCATCGTCGCCCCGATCTACGCATGGAAGATCCCCAACTATGTTGAGGACTTCATCATGAGGACCGAGTTCAAGGGGACCGGCATGGTGTACTTCGTGATGACCTGCGGAGGCGAGGCGGGGTTCAACTGCAAGTACGTCGAGAACATGTGCAGGAGGAAGGGATTGGAGTTCATGGGAGAGGTGGATCTGTCCATGCCCGACAACTACCTGATCATGGACGACCCGCCGGGGGAGGCCGAGGCCAGGAGGATGATCTCCGATATCGTGCCCCGTGTCAGGGAAACGGCCGAACACATCGTGAAGGGCGAGCGGATACACACCGTCCATCACGGCGGGATGCTCAGGACCTATGTGGTCAACCCTCTGTTCTACAAGTTCAACATCGACTGCGACGGATTCAGGACCACATCCTCATGTGACGGATGCGGAAGGTGCGTCAGCGACTGCCCCACGGACTGCATAACCATGGATGATGGGAGGCCGTCGTGGTCCGGTGATTGCATCCAATGTCTGTCATGCATCAACAGATGTCCGAGGACGGCGATAGAGTTCAAAAGCAAGACCAAGGGCAAGAACCGTTATGTGTGCCCCATCACCGA
>CAZCMJ010000062.1:0-6920 GCA_964499845.1 uncultured Methanomassiliicoccales archaeon | reverse complement strand
CCTACCCCAAAGGGATTATACCATCACCCCGCTCCATCACCGTGCGCTCATACGAGCTCAGGGGATGTTCCGATGTCCGAGAAACTGGTGCGTGATTGGATCCCATGGATCATAAGGTCCCAGGGAAGGGACTGCGAATGCAGGGTTGCCGACGGTGAGGAGTATCCGAGGATGCTGGTGGAGAAGCTCGACGAGGAGGTCGTCGAGTTCAAGACGGAGCGGAACCTGGAGGAGTTGGCCGACATCATGGAGGTCCTCTTCGCATTGGCGAAGGAGATGGGATACTCCGACAGCGACCTCATCGAGGAGAACGCCAGGAAGAGGGGCGAGAGAGGGTCATTCGAGGACCGTATAGTTCTGAGGATGGATTGATCCGTTGTGATGCGGGAATGATGGAACGATCCCGCCATGAACACGTCGGTCCCGTAGGGATCGTGTATTCCCTGGAGGAAAAGGCCTGTGGGGCGTTCGGCCTCTTGTACAATGGATCCGATCCCGGAAGGATGTTGGGGACCGCCCCAGAAGGGGCGTAAGGTGTCATTTCAGGTACACGATGTACCCTTCGTACCTTCTGCTGTACTCCGCCGGCATGGGTCCCTCCCCTTCGAAGGGGGAGATCTCGCCCAGTCCCGCAAGGACTATCGTCCTGTCCACGCACAGGACGTTCGCGGTGTTGTCCGGCCTTATCAGGAGGAACCTGTGGTCCGCACTGAGGTTCACGAAGTATCTGGCCTTCTTGAAGGACATCGATGTTATGGAGTCCGGGCCGGTCCTCACGACCTCGACACCCTTCCCGGAGAAGTCCCTCTGTTCGAGACCATCCTCGTTCTGGGTCGTCGTCGTAACTGGCCCCACCTTGACCTTGGCATCCTTGAGCTCCGTCTCCTTGGCCTCCAACATCCTGTTGAGCTCCTCGATCCTGTCCTCCAGGCTGGATATCACGGATGCATCCTCCTCGGCCCTGGACTTCATGTCCTCGATCGTGGAGGTCATCTCGGCCATGCGTTCCTCCATCCTCCTCTTGGCATCCTCCGTGGCATCGGCGATCTTCTGCTCTATCGTCTCCCTGTAACGTTCCTCGAACATCGGTTCCAGTACGCCCCTCTGCTCTCTCCACAGATGGTCCGCCACAAGGTCCAGTTGGTCCTTCCTCAGATCGAACATGAACTTGGAGTCCAGTTTCATCATCGGTTTGGCGAAGTAGTTCTTGCCGGTGCCCGTGTTCTCCACGAGACTGACGATCCATGTCTCCCCGGGCTGGATCTCATTGGAGGAGTTGTCCCTGAAGACGACCTTCCCCCTCACCCTGCCCAGCACGTATCCCTTCTCATCCTTCTCGAATCTGACGATGGCGGTCTTGCTGTAGGGTTCCCAATCATCGTCGGTGGTCCCGTATTTCTGGTTGTTCTCCCTGACGAAATCGTAGAAATCCATCATTCCACCTCCTCTTCATCATCATCGGTGTCGGTCGTCTCCTCATCGGGGACGGGGTTGCGCATGCTCAGGACCGGGAGCTGGTCCAGGTCGATGTACACATCCGCCACCCTTCTGAGCTCCTCCGAGAACGATCCCTCGAACGCGGCCACCTCGACCCTCTTCCCCGCGGCCTGCACCTCCTGGATCGCGGGGATGAAATCCCTGTCGCCGCTGACCACGATCGCCACGTCGTAGTTGTCCTTCAGTGCGTGTACCACCATCTGGCATGCCATGGCGACGTCCACCTCCTTCTGCTGTCTGTTCTCCGCATCGTAACCGTCCCTGGCCACCACGCGGAAACCCATGTATCTGAGGTAGTCGTGGAATCTGCGGGAACCGTCCTCACTGTCCAGGACGCCCTTGCTGTCGAAGGCGTAGGCTGCGATGAGCTTCCTCGGACCCTTCAGATATCTGGCGGTGAACACGAAATCCACCTTGGAGAAGCTGAAGTCCTTGCGGGCACCGCCCATCAGGTTCCTCACATCGATGAAGATCATCACCCTGTCATCGGAATCGAATGAGATCAGGGACATCCTCAGACCTCCATCTCCACGAAGCTGCCCTTCCGGTCGTCCTTGCGTCTGACGATGACCTTCCTGTCGATCTCCTGTTTCAGGGCCTCCACGTGGGAGATTATGCCGATGAGGTTCTCCCCTTCGCTGAGTTGGACCAACACGGATACGGCCTGTTTCAGGGCATCAGGGTCCAGGGATCCGAACCCCTCGTCCACGAACAGGGTGTCCACCCTGACTCCGCCCCTCATCCTCTGGACGGCATCGGACAGTCCCAACGCCAACGACAGTGCCGCCAGGAAGGACTCCCCTCCGGACAGTGTGGATGCGGGTCTCCTCTGACCGGTGTAGTTGTCCAGGATGTCGATGTCCAATCCGCCCTTGGAGCGTTTGTCCTGGTTCTCCGGTCTCCTCTTGAGCTCGTACCTCCCGTTGGTCATCCTCCTCATGCGGGTGTTGGCGTGGGTCAGGACCCTGTCGAAGTACATCCCCTGCATGAAGGATTCGAAGGTGGTCTTCAGTCTGTTGTCCCCGTTGAGCACCTTTGACAGGAGGATGAGCTCCTCCGCCTCCTTGCCCATGGCCTTCAGTGTCCCCAGTCCGGACCTGATCGATGTGGCGCAGCGTCCGTTGCCGACCATCCTCCTGTCCAACATCCTGAGGGTCTCGTCCATAGCGGAGACCTCGGAGTCCAGTTGGGCCAGTGTCTCCTCCATGACAGAGGTGTCCACCCTCTCCCTCCCCTCCGTCTCCCTCTCGTAGTTCTCCACGAGTGTCCCGGCGGAGTTGATGGCGGTGTCGAATGCGGAGATCTCTCCTTCGAGGACCGTTATCTCGGGTTCGCGTGCGATGGTCGCGGTGCACTGTTCCCGGGTCATGCCCATCTCCGAGAGTTTGGACTCCAGTACGGACCTGGCATGCATGAGTTCCCTCTCGGTGTTCGACCGGTTCATCCCCAGGGTCTCGGCCTTGGCGGTGTTGGATGCGATCGTCCTGTCATGTGCCTCCAATGCGTTCCTGGCGTCGTCGATGGCCTTGGACAGTGCCGTCCTGTCGTCGGTGATGCGCCCGATCTCCGAGACCAGGCCATCCAGGGACGGGAACTCCAGTCCGTCCCTCTTGGACCCCAGCAGCGCGGTGTCGGTCAGCAGGGACTCCGACACGTGTTGGGCCTCGGACCTGCGACTCTCCAGCTCCCCCTCCTTCGTAAGGAGTTCGGACTCCATCTCCGGGATGAGCATCTCGGCCGATTCCAGTTCCTTGGCGGTTCCGTTCAGTGTCCTGACCCTCTGTTCGAGCTCCTTGATGGAGGTCCTGCATCTGTCGGACTCGGCCCTCACCGTCTCCCCGACCGATGCCATGTCATCGGATGTCATGCCGATCGTATCCAGGGATGCCGCGACGGATTCCCGGGATGCGGCCACCTTGGACTCCAGTACGGAGACCTCGGCGTTGGACGCGTCGAGTTCCGCGGTGGAGGAGTCCCATTGCTCCCTCAGGGACCTCAGTCCCTCCCTGGTCATGACCCCATCCAAGGGGGATGCGATGCACGGGTGGTCGGTGGATCCGCATACGGGACAGGGGCATCCGGGTTCCAGCTTGGATGCCAGGAGTCCAGCCTGTGACATGTAGAACCTGTGCTCCTCCTCGGTGTACCTGTCCCTGAGTGCACACTGCGTCTCCAGCTTGGTCGCCCTCCCTGCCTTCGCCCTCTCCAGTTCCGTGACGATCCTGTCGTGATCCCTCAGGGATGCGGCCGCCTTCGTCAGGATGTCCATCATCCTCCTGGAGGAGTCCAGTTCCGACATGGTGTTGACAAGGGCCGTCCTGACGTCCCTGTTGGAATCGATGAACGTCTTGGATTCCGTGATCCTTCTCTTGATGAGGTCGATCCCGGCGGTGATGTCCGTAAGGGCCGCATCCGACCTGACCTTCGCCTCCGTGAGGGCGGACACCCTGGATGAGAGTGCCTCTATCTCCTCGTAGACGGGCCTCATGCTGTCCAACATGGCGATCCTGGAGGTCATGGATTCCATCTCGCCCTTCCTCGACGACATGGCGGCGTCCGCTTCGGCCAGGGCGTTCCTCGCCTCCGCGAGCCTCATACCCTCGGATGTCACCGTCCGGAGCTCCTCCGTCACCCTCTCCAGGTCCCTCTCCAAGGACACCACCTCGGACATGGGGGTCTTCAGTTCCTTCACGGCCCTGTCGATGGTCCTCATCACCTCCCTCTTGGATCCGATGGTCTCCGTATCTGCGGAGAGTGCCTCAAGTTGGGCCCTGGCGGATGCCAACCTGTCGAACATGGAGTTGATGTTCCTGCCCTCGGCGATGCCCCTGTTCAGCTCCGCCTTCCTGGAGTCCACCTCTCTCTTGGCGTTCTCCACGGAGGTCATGGCATCACCGTCCACCGCGTTCTGCAGGGATATGACCCTGAGCATGTCCTCGGCGAAGGACACGCCGTCGTATCCCGCCCGTTCGTCGTGATAGGGGCTGTCCTCGGGGATGTCCACCTCGTCCATGGCCATGACGATGTCGTTCTCCGTCTTCGTCCTGGTCTCCCTGGAATCGGAGGACATCTTCGAGAGCCTCTCCTGGAGGTCCTTCACGTACTCGGTGGAGAAGATGGTCCTCATGGTGGCACCCCTGTCCTTGGAATCCGCCGTCAGCAGTTTCCTGAACTCTCCCTGGGCCAGCATGGCGATCTGCTTCCATTGGTCGTAGGTGATGCCGAGGACCTCCTCCACCTTCTGGGCCACGGCCTTCTCCTTCACCAGGGGTGTGCCCCCGGCCCAGGTCATCTCCACCTCCGCAGGGGTGGATGTCATGCCGCTCCCCCTCTTCTTGGGGCGTTCGTACTCCGGGGACCTCCTGATCCTGTACTCCTTGTTCTCGTGGGTGAAGGTGAGCTCCACGTAGGTCTCGGTGTCAGGTGATGCGAAATGGCTCCTGATGTTCCTGGAGTCCCTGTCTCCGCTCATCCTCCCGTACAGGGCGTAGGTGATGCCGTCGAAGATGGATGTCTTCCCCGCACCGGTGTCCCCGGTGACCAGGAACAGTCCCTTCCCTCCGAACCTGTCGAAGTCGATCACCGTCCTCCCGGCGTAGGGTCCGAACCCGCTCATGATGAGCATCCTCGGCTTCATTCGTCATCACCTCCCAGGATGCGGGAGACCACCGAGACCTGGTATTCCGAGATGTCCTCCCCGGTGCATCCCCTGTAGAACTCCCTCAGGGCGGACATGGGGTCCACCCCACCTTCCCCTGCCAACTCCGGATCCATCACCGCCTCATCCACGGAGGGGGTCGATAGTCCTATCACGTTGGGGTAGACCTCGCGGATGCGGTCCATGGGGTTGTCCGGGTTGTCGGTCAGGTCCACATGGTAGTAGTCGTCCCTGCGGGGGTTGGTCTTCCCAGCGGTTATTATCTCGTCGAGGGGCCCCCTGATCCTCCTGACATCCCTCAACGGGACGAGGGGGCGGGTGCGTATGGTGATGCCCTTCCTGTCCGCATCGATGACCGTGACGCTCTTCTCGTCGTCCGCCTCCGATACGGAGTACTTCAGCGGTGTGCCGCAGTACCTTCCCTTACCACCGATCCTCTGGGGTCTGTGGATGTGGCCCAGGGCGATGTAGTCGAAGTCGTCGAACACCGATATGTCCACGTTCTCACCGGTCCCTACGTAGACCTTCTCGGAATCGCATCTCTCCGGTCCCATCCCGGCATCGGTCATGAACTGGTGTGTGACGGCGATCCTGATGTCCTCCCCGTCCACCAGTTCGGTGTGGGACACGGCGGACCTCACGGCATCCTCGTAACTCTCGATCCTGTCCTCGGGATGGGTCATGCGTGCATGGACGGGTTTGATGAACGGCAGGAGGTAGATCCCGACGGTGGTCCCGTCCTCCCCCCTCTGCACGTATCTGATCATCTCTCCCTCATAACGGCTGACGATGTGGATCCCCCTGGACCTGAAGAAACCGCTTCCGAAGTGGAGTCTGTCCATGGAGTCGTGGTTGCCGCTGATGATGTACGTCTCGATTTCCCTGGTGGACAGTTCGGTGAGGAACCAGTCGAACGTGTTCACCGCGGCGATGGTGGACGATGCCCCGTCGTCGAAGATGTCCCCCGCGACTATCAGTCCGTTAACCTTCTCCTCCAGTGCCATGTCCATGATCTGTGTCAGGATGTGCCTCTGGTCCTCGTCCAGGTCCCTTCCGCCCAGTTTCTTCCCCAGGTGGAGGTCCGAAATGTGCATGTATCTCATGTTATCACCTCAATCTCAGTTCCTGTAGGCCGGAACCGTGTACGCCGTCACCGTCGATGCGGACCACCTCGTACCTGTACCCCACGTTCGGGAGCACGTCGTCGACCAGGAAGAAGTTCCTGTCCGGTGTCCGCCTGTACTCTGATATCATGAAAGGCTCCCCTGAGACCTCCAGGAAGAGTCTGAGCCTGTACTCGCCATCTGGACCGTCGAAGACCACCATGGACCTGCCGTTCTGTCCGATGGACACGGTCCTGACATCACCGTCCGACCATTCCAGTACGGTGCGACGGACCTTCTGGGAGACCGATGCCCTGTCCGCCAGTCTGTCCACGTCCATGGCGGTGTGGCCCACGTCCCTGTCCAGGACGGACGGGGGAATTGTCCTGTTCGCTCTCCTCTTGTACGACAGGATGTACGCCTGGGCCTCTTCGGGTCCGCATCCGTCGCTGCCGACGATGTCGAAGAATCTCAGCAGGTTGCCGTCGATCCCGGAGTAATCACCCATGTCGTAACGGTCGATCATCTTGTACAGTGTCGGGCGGGAGATGTCGAATGCATCGGCCACGTCCGAGAGTGACAGTTTGCGTTTGATGGCCTCTCCGGTGGGGGACCTGTTCCTTTCCATGGTTCTCAGGATGAAGGTATAACTATTTAAGATT
>CAZCMJ010000061.1:0-6970 GCA_964499845.1 uncultured Methanomassiliicoccales archaeon | reverse complement strand
ATGGATCGGATTCAGCCCCTGCATTGTACATGGTCGACGAAGATGGTGCGATCACATTCCTTCAGTCTGAATACACTCTCATCGCGAAGGAGGCCTTCAATGGCACGATCATCTATAATGGGAATGCCATCACTTTCAAGGACCTTGTAACGGATGGAAAGGGAATCAAAATAACACCTGGTTCTCTGGTGATCTCGGGAACCATCGATGCATCCCAGAAAGTTGAGATCACCGCATCCGGTGAGATCAAGATCGATGGTGTGACAGTGGTCGTCGAGGGTTCTACCACAACGACTGAGTCAGGACTCACCATCACCTCCGATGATTCCGTGGAGACAACCGTCACCGTTGTCGGGAACATCACCCTCGGCGAAGGCGCAACCATGACAATCGCGCCTGGTGCGAAACTGACCGTTCCCGTAAACGAGGAGATCGGCGGAAACGGAACCCTCATCGTCGAGGGAACACTCGAGAACGATGGTGAGATCACCGCTGCACTGTTTGTCGGAGAAGAGGCCACCATTGAAGGTACCGGAACGCAGGACAACATCGTCTACGACAACATGGAGACCGCCTACGTCTCCGAGGGCAGCGTTCTGACGAACGCCGTTTTCGGTGCAGAGCAGAAGGTTGAGGTCGTCGGAAACGCCACCGTCAAAGGGAAGCTCACGATCAATGGAGTCCTCCACATCAACCCCGGTGTAACACTCACCGTTGAAGCGGGAGCAACAGTCACCCTGATGGGTGGGAAGAATGCATCACTAATCGAGGGAACACTCATCCTCCAGGGAGACGACAAGGATGCGGCGGACCTTTTCATCACAGGGAACGCCATCCTCAAGGTCAAAGGCAACCTTACGGTGGCGGGAAACCTCGGAGTAAACAAAGATGCATCGATCATATTCATCGAAGGATCTTCTACAGAAGTGGGTGGCACATTCATCGCAGCCGAAGCTGTGGTTGATGACAGTGCCTGCTTAACTATCGCAGGGAGGATTGCATCCAAGACTGTCGGTGAAGAGGAAAGTTCTGCCGCCGTTTTCAATACGACATTCGAAGTGGCTGGAAAACTCATCATTGATTCGGAAGAAGCTTCTGACGATTTCACAGTTAAACTCATGTCCGCAGATGCGGAATTCGAGATTGTTAGACTCACGATGAATAACAATGGAAAGGTCACTGTGAAGGACCAAGGAACGGCCGTAATCGGATCCAAGGATGGAAAGATCTACAATTCCACAGAGTCTGCTGGATTCACGATCGAAATGGAATCCACCGCAGGAGTGCTCATTCCATCAACTGTCACCGAAACATCCACAAATTTCACAGATGTTGCAATAATAACCGGACTCATTGTCAAAGACTCTGTTCAGACTTCCACATCTGATGACCAGGATGGGGATTCGAAGAAGGAAACAGAGAACAAATTCACGCTAGAAATATCTGGAACCGTTTCCGTCAACCAGAACATATCTTATGACGGCGTTGGAACAGCGACAGGATATGCTCAAGCCACCATAAAAATTCCAGCTGAAACAACAGTATTCATTAAGGAGACACTGACCCTCGGAGCAGGCATCAAAATTTCCAACTCTGGTACGATGAAAGTACAGGCGGCCATTGATGCCACAGCATCCTCGTCTGAAACCAGAATCGCACCTGCCACTGAAGGTGGCGATATCGTTTCCGAGGTTCTCTACGCCACGATTTCCAACAATGGAATAATCGTACTGTCCGATTCAGGATCGGTAACTTCATTCCATTTTCCAATTAGCGGTGAAAACCCCGATGATCAAAGCACTTCGGATCAATTTAATGGTGCGCTTTATAAGATCAAGAGTAAAGTCACGGACGAAACCACATACTACTACGTAACCATCGACGCTGCATTGGATGCACTCAACGCAGGAACGACCGACGATATCTCCGTCTTCGGAGAACAGACAATCACATCCAATGCAACGATCCTCCCTAAGGACACGATAACCCTCAAGAATGGAGCCGAACTCATCATCGGAAAGGTGGCCGGAGACGATGTCATCCTCACCATAAAGGACGGAGGCGTCCTCAAGAATATGAACACCGGCAAATCCATTGTGGTCAACGGAACCCTGAGGGCCGATGTCTACAAGCAGGTCGTGAGCATCGAGTCCTCCATCGACTCCGCAGTCTACTCCTACGCCGTCAACGAAAAGGGAAAACAGGACAACAGCTCCTGGGCCGAGTGGACCAACCTGTCTAGGGCACTTGACAACGCTGAATTCGGGGACAAGGTCGTCATCAACAAGAACACAGACGAAGTGAAGGTCGAGGAGGACTCCACCGTTAAAGCAGGGGTCACACTCGTACTCAACGGTAAGACCCTCACAGTTTCTAAGAAGACCACACTGACCATCCAAGGAACACTCGATCTCACCGACTCCGGCTCTAAACTGGAGATCGAGGCCTCTGAGAAAAATGCAGAGGGCAAGATCATCAAAGCAGCCGGTACCCTCGACTACGTCCAGGGATATGTCGCATACTCCAACATCGCCGACATCGAGAAGAACGAGTTCAACCTCTCCGGTGCATACTATTCCATCACAACCGGTGGGAAGACCGTCAACTACCTGACATCCTATGAGAACGGAGCCGCAGATGTCCTCAAGGCCGACAACAGGAAGGTTACATTCAAAGACGACGGAGCATCCGCAGGTATCATTCTGACCGATATCACCATTTCAGGTTCTGCTGACAAGTCCGTGGACGTGACGATCGTCGGATCCAAACTGACCGGTGGAACCATTACCCTGGAGAACGCCACGATCACCGCCTCCGAAGGAACGGTCGTCGACATCACCTTCGCAGACTCCGTTGGATCCGCAAAGATCATCGCCAAGTCCACAGGACTCAAGGCGACACACGGAACCTATGGAAGCGGAGATGATGCCAAAACCGTGCTCATGGTCGAAGCGACAGCACTCTCTACCATTCCGGAAACGACCACATCATCCGCCAAAGACCCTGTCGTCACAGTTTCTGGAACCATCTACCTCGCAGAAGCCGATATCTCCGAAGGAACCCTCGAGGTCTCCGAAAACGCAGAGGCGACCGTGACAGGAAACGTAGAGACCAAGAACCTTGAGATCGCAGGCAATGTGACCGTCATCGGATCCTTGACCTCCGTGGGCAAGGTTTCCATTTCCGGAAACCTGACAATCGGAAAAGATGCCCTGACTGAACTCGGAACCGTCACACTGACCGGAACCATCGATGCTTCCGCAGAGGATGCAAAGATCACCGTCGCAACCGTCTATGTTGGAGTCTCAGAAGAGATCTACAACGGTGATTATAAGGAGGAACCCTCCACTGGAGCAAATGCCTCTGTAATCGGAAACGTCATACTCAAAGACGGATCCTCCTATGCGATCGTCAACGCAGGAGTATCCGTTCCCGAGATCTGGGCCGGATCCGGATACAAGTCGACCGCATACACAGTCAATAACGCCCTGTATGTAACCGTATATGTCCTCGAAGGCAACAATACAATGATGATCGGCAATGTGGCCTACCCCGAGGTTGAGAACGCAATCGTCACAGGATGGTTTGTCGGGGACAGGAAGGTTTCCTCCCAGACAATCGGTGCCGAAGGATGTACAAACGTCACAGCAGGGATCGAGACCGATATCTTCACAGTCGAGATCATCGCCGACGGTGGAATCAGCTACGTCGCCATCGACGGCAACCTCATGACGAAGACGGAAGATGGAAAATACACTGCAGCAGGACTTGTCGCAGGCGAGCACACCATCACCTTCGCACCCGCCGCCGGTTATGATGCATCCAATGTCGTCCTCAAGGACTCCGACGGAAACATCATCTCTGGAATGAAAATCGTCCTGTTCGGAAATGAGGTGAAGACATTCGCCTATCAGCTCATCGGATCCACAGCAGCATCCAACACACCCTCTATCATCATACCCTCTCAGCCCACTGAGAGCAATGACGATATGGGCCTCACCGAGTACCTTCTGATCGTCCTGGTCATCCTCGCTGCGATCCTCGTTGTGATCGTCTCTATGAGAATGATGAGGAGCTGATCACCACCTGAAGAATTCAATCAAAGCATACGAACTTAATTCCTAGAGAGAGGGAACACCGATAACCTAAAGCGGAGGGTCCTGAACGGGACCCTCCCAACCCTTAATCGAAACCCCTATGGGACCCTCATGTCTGAAACAATCCTTCTGAACAGAAGGTGGAACGGATGGCGACACCATACTGGCTCAGCGAAGGGGCCCTCCGCAACACAACTCAAATGTTGTTAGAGTTGATTCAGATTCTAAATATACTATTGAATCAATGTGATTCCCGGGGTCGGAACGAACGACCCCAGGTGAGATCATCAACAAACAGACAAAGTCTGATGACCTCTTCTGGAGGGAAATCCTCCCCATGGTTACGAGGATCGTAAATATCGTCACCGCGGTCGCGAGATTATTCTCACTAATCCTGCGAAGATGAAACTATTGCCTGAAGGCCTGTCTGCATTTACCAGATGCAGACGTTCCATCCCGACGATTTCTCTTCTCAAGGTAGTATCAACAAAGAAGAATATAATTTGGATGTTCAACACCACGTTTCTATGATGATGCATAGGAATCGGAAGGGATCGATTCATCAGAACAGCGGAATGCGACGATCCCATGTGATCGATCACACGGAGTTCCTGCATCCGATCCCCATTATCCTGCAAATGGCGGATGTCCCCCGACAATGGAGGGCCGATACACAACCTGTGACCCCACAGGGACCTCGATCTCATCGACAAACAACAGAACGTCCCCGGGAACCGGTGATGACAGGCAACAGTGCACGCACTCACCACCCTTTATATCGGTCCTCACTTTAGCCGACACACCATGCAAGGACTGTTCTGTGAGAAATGCAAGAGCCTTATGCCTCCGGGAACCCAACGCTGCAGGGTATGCGGCAGTTCCATGGACGGAAGCTCCGTGAGCACCCAGTCCTGCCTCACAGACGTCACACCCCGCAGGAAGAGCGAACCCACGATCCTGTCCCAGCCCAACAAGGACGCCCCCTACCTCCCGTACCCGCCCAGGGGATGCCAGCTGGACATCATCTCGGACATCAGGATCGCCCTGGACGAGGGACGCCACATCATAGTCGAGTCCGGAACGGGTACGGGTAAGACGATCACATCCCTCGCCGCATCCCTCGAACATGCCAGGTCCAGAGGGAAGAAGATCGTCTACCTCACCCGCACCATATCACAGAGCGACCAGGTCATGAGGGAACTACGTGCCATATCGTCCATCAAGGAAGTCTCCGGCATCGCCCTCACCGGTCGCAACAAATCATGTCCCCTCTTCAGAGGGACCGAAGGGTACGAGAACCTCCCCCCCAGGGTCCTCTCCATGATGTGCGAGGAGAAGCGCCAGAGGAGCATCAAGGGCCAGGGAGGGGGATGCAGGTACTACGACAGGGTCAAGACCGGCATCGACGAGATCGAATCGTACTGCCGTTCGGCCTTTCCCACATCCGACGACCTGGACCGCCACTGCGAGAAACTGGGGATATGCCCCTATGAGGCCAAGAAGGCCCTGATGAAGAGGGTGGACGTCGTCGCCGCACCCTATGTGCACATCCTCTCCAACGACATCCGCTCCAACCTCATGACCAACATGGACCTCGGTGACGACACGGGGAAACTGCTAATGATCGTGGATGAGGCCCACAACCTCATCGACGCCGCCAGGGACCAGGAGAGCTTCGTCATCAACGCCAAGATGGTCGACAACGCCATCGACGAGTGCTCCACCATGAAGGACCCGGAGGTCTTCGACGGCATCCAACTGAAGACGTTCCTATCTTACTTCAAAAACTGCATGCGTGCGGTCGCCACCGAGAAGCTCGGACTCAACGAGAAGGAGGTCATCCTCCAGGACGACTTCATCGAACAGAGGATGATGGACAAGTTCATGTTCACTCGCAGGGACCTCGAGTCCGCCATCGACAGGGTGATCGAACTGGGTGAGGCCCGTACCGACATCCTCATGGAGAGAGGGGAGAACAGGGTCTCTGAGATACAGTCCCTCGGAGTGGCCATGAGGGACTGGTGCTCATCCGGCAACCAGAGGTTCGTCAGGGCACTGAAGGTGGATATGGACGGGGAGTACCTGAGCGCCGCATGCATCGATCCCTATGAGATCACCAGCTTCCTGAACAGCCTCAACGGTGCCGTCCACATGTCCGGAACCCTCCAGCCCCTGGACCAGTACGCACGTGTCCTCGGACTGTCCGGCAACCCCAGGTTCAGGGTGTACCCGTCACCGTTCCCCCCGGACAACAAGTCCGTCATCTACGTGAAGGACGTGACCACCCAGCAGAAAGAGATGAAGGCCGACCCCACCATGCAGAACAGGATCGAGAGGCACATCGTCAACCTCTGCAACTCGGTGGACAAGAACACATTGGTCTTCTTCACATCCTATGCGAACATGCGCATGATGCGTCCCTATCTAGAGAGGCACATAGACAAAGACCTCTACTGGGAGGAGTCCAGGAACCTCAGGAGGACCATGGAGAACCTCACCAGGTTCAGGAACGGCAGGAACGGTGTCTTCTTCTCCGTGATGGGCGGTTCGGTGGCGGAGGGTATCGACTTCCCAGGGGACGAGCTGTGCTTCGCGATCATCGTGGGCATCCCGTTCCCCCCGCCCACATCGGAACAGAAGGCCATGTCCGCCATGTTCGACCAGAGATACGGGCAGGGGAAGGGATGGCTGTACACCAGCGAGGTCCCGGCCATGAGGAAGATGAAACAGGCCATCGGACGTCTTATCAGAACGGAGACCGACAGGGGCATGGCGGTGATCCTGGACAGCAGGGCATCCAGGTATGCGAGGCAGCTTGAGGCCAAACCGACCGACGACCCCGCAGGGGATGCGGCCAGGTTCTTCAAGTGAGG
>CAZCMJ010000060.1:0-7332 GCA_964499845.1 uncultured Methanomassiliicoccales archaeon | reverse complement strand
AAAAAGTATGTCATTTATAAAACGATATGAGTTTTAAAGTTCAAAAGGTACTAGTATCTTCGTGATATGCATCTGGCCCTTGGGACCGTAATCACTTCCGAGTGTTCTGCACGGTCTACTCGTATCAAAAATATCCAATACAGATTTATAAAACAACTTCCAAACAGTAGATGCGGTGTGTGCAGTCTGTTTCCTGTCGTATGTTGGAAGGCCTCACTCCAATGTGGCCTTGAGCGATTCCACTCTGGAGTAGAGGCTGTTGACGTACTCCCTGGTGGATTCCATGAAGAGGTCGTACCCGTCGGTGACCACGGCGCCGTCCTGTGTGGCCCTGATGATCCCCTCCTGCTCCAGGAGCTTCAGGGAGTATCTGACTTTGTGTTTGGGGATGCCGGTCATCTCGGACAGTCTGATCAGACCTATGGGTTGGTTCCCATGGACGGTCCTGAGGATGCTGATGTGGCGTTCGAGCAACTCGAACTCCTCGTCTATCGAACCCATGGGTCCCTTTCCGTCGTTCAGATACAGTCCTCCGGATGATACATGTGCGGTCCATCACCTTGGAAAAATAGGGAAAGCGGTTGGGTGAGGTCAATCAGAAATGGCACGGATCAGCGTCCGTACCATTTCTGCTTGCCCCACCTGGTGTAGTTCGTCCACCATGTCTGGACGAGTGAACCACAACAGTCCAGTGCCTTCTGCTCTGCATCGGGTCCCTTGAAGGTCTTGTAGCAGTTGAGGCACTGAGACCTGAGCTCAGGCTGCTTCTCAGCTTTCATTGGACTCCCTATCGGGGGAGTTGTTATTAAACCTACCCCCGGAGGGGCATACGGCCGGGTCCGGAGCACAGGGTCATGCGACCGTCGGAAACCCCACTTCCCACGGTATTCACAGGCAGAACCGTCTGGATGACCCTGCCAGGAGCGGGGCCGAATACAACTAGGTTATAAATATTTTCGAAAGCATCTAGTCAGCTCATGAATAGGATAAAGGTCATCAACGAACCGTCCGAGCTGGTTCCAATGCTCAGGTCCGTCGATTCACCCGTCAAAAGAGATGTTCTGAAGGAGGTGACACTGGAATGGAGGACCGCCGATGAGATCGAACAGAAGTTCGGACCCGAAGGCAGGGATGCGATCATCTTCTTCGAGAAGATGAAACTCGTGGAGACCCGCTGGCTCTCCAAGAACGGCGGATACCCCGAGAAGTCGTACCACACGTACTACACCTCGTTCAGCATCAACGCCCAGTGGCCCGTCTACGAGATCAGCGATGTCCTCACCGCTGCCATGATGGGCAACGAAGAGTACGCTCAGATCGAAGAGAAGATCCTCGCAGAGGTCGGGAAGGACGGAAGGTTCTCCGGAGATGTGGCAGAGGCCCTCGGGCTCTCATCCACCATGCTCAAGAGCCTCGTCCGCAGGTCCGTCAAGATGGACTACCGCGGCCACAGGATCGAGCCCATCCGCGAAGAGTAACCGAAATGTCCGAAATCTGGATCATGAGGATAGGCCACCGTCCCGAGAGGGACAAGCGTGTCACCACGCATGTGGCGCTCTCATCCAGGGCCCTCGGTGCTAAAGGCATCTATGTCGACACCTATGACGAGGTCCTGGAGGAGAACATCCGCAGTGTCGTCGGACGCTTCGGCGGGGACTACACGATCAAGACGGGTGTGAGTTGGAAGGAGGCGACGAGGGACTTCAAGGGGAAGGTCGTGCACCTGACCATGTACGGGCAGGCTGTGACCGATGCCCTGCCGAAGATCCCCCGCGACGAGGACATAATGATCATCGTGGGTGCCGAGAAGGTCCCTGCAGAGGTCTACCAGAGGGCGGATTTCAACGTTTCAGTCGGAAACCAGCCCCATTCGGAGATCGCCGCCTTGGCGATATTCCTCGACCGCTTCACCGAGGGCAAGGCCCTGTACTCGGACCGCCACGGTAAACTGACCGTGGTCCCCAACGAGAGGGGGAAGACGGTTGTCGAGAATCCCGAGTGACCGTAAGTGTGTCGAGTTCCTGATCGATGCCGGGTGCAAGAAGCGCGTCATCATTCACTGTGCGACGGTCCGCGCCGTCGCCGACGAGATGACCGCACACATCCCCGAAGCCGACAAGGACCTCGTCACCGCCGGTGCCCTCCTGCACGACATAGGCCGTTCGGTGGACCATTCGATCCTCCACGCCTACTACGGGTCGCAGATCGCCGAGCGTCTCGGACTCCCCCGTTCCATCATCGACATCATCCTGAAGCACACCGGCGCAGGATTGGACGAACAGGACGTGGCGGAGTTGGACCTGCCTCCTGCGGATTACATGCCCCGCACCCTGGAGGAGAAGATCGTCGCCCATGCGGACAACCTGGTGAGCGACAACAAGGTCGTCACCCATGAGCACTCCGTGTCCAAACTGGTGTCCAAGGGTGCCTTCCGCGGTGCGGACAGGGTGGAGATGCTCCACATGGAGCTCTCGGACCTCTACGGGGAGGACCTGGACGTCATCCCCGGACGGATCGGCGAGTACCCGGAACTGAAGATCGTGGGCGACTACGACCTCCAGTGAAACGATTTCATCAAACCCATTCATCGTCCCCATACCCTTTTCGGACCACCCACCAAGTTCCTTTTAAGGTTGTGACCGTATTACCGCCTAAGTGAATTGATATGGTTACAGAGCTCAATGAGACCAACTTCGACAGCTTCGTAGAGTCCAACAAGATCGCCATCATCGACTGCTGGGCACCCTGGTGCGGCCCCTGCAGGAGGATGGGCCCCATCGTGGAGGAGCTCGCAACCGACCTGGCCGGAAAGGCGGGTGTCGCCAAGCTCAACACCGATGAGAACCAGGCCATCGCCATCAGGTTCAACATCAACGCCATCCCCACGCTCCTCGTGTTCAAGGACCAGGTCCTGGTGGATTCCCTCGTGGGACTCAGGCCCAAGGACGACATCATTGAGTACGTCAACGGGTTGTGAAGATGGAAACGGACGTCCTCATCATAGGATGCGGTCCCGCAGGTCTGCAGGCCGCCGTTCACGCCTCCCGCAGGAAATGCTCGGTCCTGGTCGTCGGGAAGGGTCGCAACAGCTCCATTGCCGGGGCGCACCTGGACAACTACCTGGGCACAGGGGTCACGGACGGTGATGCCATCCTGGAGGATGGCAGACGCCAGGCGGGATCGACGGGTGCCGTGTTCCGTGAGGAGAACGTCATATCCTCCGCCGCAACGGACGGAGGGTTCCTTTTCACGTTGGAAGGTGGGGAGGAGGTCACCGCCAAGGCCGTGGTGATCGCCACCGGCATCTCCCGCACCAAGCTGGGCATCCCCGGGGAGAAGGAGCTCTACGGGAAAGGTGTCAGCTACTGCGCCATCTGCGACTGCAACTTCTACAGGGGGCGCAGGGTCGTCATCGTTGGTAACGAATCCGAGGCCGCGGTCTCCGCGGAACTGATGACCCGTTACGCATCGGAGACGTCCTGGGTCGCATGGGACGTCACCGCCAACCAATCCCTGGTGGAGCGTGCCCGTGCCGCGGGCGTCACGATCCATATGTCGAGGCCCGACCGCATAGAGGGCGACGGGAATGTGGAGCGTCTCGTCCTGGAGGACGGGGCGGTCATCCCGACCGACGGGGTCTTCATAGAACTGGGCGCCAGGTCCGCCGCGGATATCGCCATGGACCTGGGTGTCATGCCCGAGATGGATGATTCGATCAAGGTCGGAAGGGACTGTTCCACCGAGGTGCCCGGGGTGTTCGCCTGCGGCGATGTCACAGGGAAACCATGGCAGGTGGCCAAGGCCGTCGGAGAGGGATGTGTCGCGGGTCTCAATGCCGCAGAGTATGTGGGGCGTGTCCAATGACCGTGTCCGACCTCATATCCGGTATGCTCAGGGAGGACGGAGGTTTCCAGAAGGCCTTCCGCAGCATCCTAGACGACGAGTTGGGTATGTCCCTGAACGAGTTCTGCCAGCTCTCCGGTATCTCCCAGAGCACCATGTACAAGATCCTGGAGGATAAGAGGGAGCCCAATCTGCGTACCGTGCGCCAGGTGATCAAGGCCCTGAAGATCCTCATGGAGGCCGATGATTCCCATTTCATCGCGGTGATAGCATCCACCACCGTCGTGGAGAACCTGCCCCGGACCATAGAGATGGACGGAGGCGTCGTCATCAGCGTCCGCGAGTATCCAGTGTCCACGGTGGAGGACGCCATCATCGCCGCGGTCCGCGCTGAGAGGGACGGAGCGCTCGGAGTGATCTGCGCACCCATCGTCGCACCCACCATCGAGAAGATCCTCGCCATCCCCGTGTCCCGTGTCATCCCCACATCCAGTGTGGTCCTGGCCATCGACCGTCTCAGGGATTTCATCTGAACAGGGTCTTTTAAGCATGTAACAATGTTTAGTAAAACACCCACCTAAACGTTATTAATATCCCATCGATATAATCCGGCTCCAGGGGAGATTGAACTGTTCGAACTTCAGGTCGTCAGCAACACGCCAATGACGGGTGTCACGGATGTGAACGTCGTGGCGGAGACGCTTCTGGTGCAGATCGGGTACCTCCCGAAGGGATACGACCCCAAGACAGGGGCCGTGACGGTCCGTGACAGTGTCCCGTACCGTCTTTTCATGGAACACTTCATGGCCTATCCGTCCAAGGCGTGGGCCGTCGAGGAGCTGGCCGCGCTTCTGGGCACCACCAAGCCGACCATCTACAGGCACATCAACAAGCTGAAGTCCATGGATCTCCTGGAGGCGATGGATGTGGAGTTCGATGGTCAGATGCGCAAGGGCTACCGTATAAGGTTCGGTGATCTGTCCAAAGCATGGAGCTTCACCGAGGCCAACGTCTCGATGGCCATGGAGAACTATCGCAAGACCGTGGTTCACTTCCAGGAACTCATGTCTGGTGACAAGCAATGAACATGGACTACATGATCACAGAAGGGTCGAAGTACAGGGTCAACCACGGTGATGAGGAGCTCACCGAGGGTGTGTTCAAGGGATTCTCCGTCATAGGTAACGACACCGCCATGGTGTTCGCCCTGGAAGACGGCACCCTGAGGTTCATCAACTCGTCGCAGATCATATTCCTCGACCTTCTGGAATCCGCACCCGTCGAGTCCGCCCCCAAGAAATCCGAGCCCGGCAGCGTGTACTATGGATGAGCGTATCGTCCAGCTCTCCCATGAGCTCATAGATGCGGTCAAGACCGGGCGCATCCGGGACCGTGACGAACTCCAGAATCTCAAGCTCAAGCTCTGCAAGAAGTACCGGCTGGAGTCCGTTCCGCCGAACTCCGACATCCTGGCGAATGTGGACCCTGCCGATGTGAAGGTCCTCACGCCCTTTCTGATCAAGAAGCCCATGCGCACCATGAGCGGTGTGGCGGTCGTGGCGGTGATGACATCCCCCTTCGACTGTCCCCATGGGAAGTGCGCATACTGTCCCGGAGGGGTCCAGAACGGGTCCCCCCAATCATACACGGGAAAGGAGCCTGCGGCCAGACGTGCCGGCAGGAACGAGTTCGATCCATACAGGCAGGTCTTGGACCGTATAACGCAACTCACCGAGATCGGTCACAAGACCGACAAGATCGACCTGATCATCATGGGGGGCACCTTCACCTGTCGCGACCCCGAATACCAGGAGTGGTTCGTACGCAGATGCTTCGATGCCATGAACGGTTCCGAATCACCGGATCTCGCCACCGCCCATCTGGAGAACGAGACATCCGCACACAGATGCGTGGGACTTACAGTGGAGACCCGTCCCGATGTGTTCGACGATGTCCAGATCGAGAGGGCCCTGTCGTTGGGTGCCACCCGTGTGGAGCTCGGTGTGCAGATCCTCGACGACGACGTCCTGAAGGCCGTGGACAGAGGTCATGGGACCGAGGAGGTCCGCAGGTGCACCAGGGCGTGCAAGGACCACGGGCTGAAGATCTGTTATCATATCATGCCCGGTCTTCCCGGTTCGTCACCGGAGAACGATATGGGGTGTTTCAGGAAGGTGTTCGACGATCCCGATTACCGTCCGGACATGCTGAAGTTCTATCCCACCCTGGTGGTGGAGGGCACGAAGGTCTATGATTGGTGGGCCGAGGGCAGGTTCGAACCGCTGGATGTGGACACCGCAGTGCATCTTCTGTCGGATATGAAGGCCACGGTGCCGGAATACGTACGTATCCAGCGCATCCAGAGGGACATCCCCGTACCGCAGATCACCGCAGGGATCCTCAAGAGCAACATCCGTCAGCTTGTCGCCGACAACATGTCCGCCGAGGGGCGCAGGTGCAGATGCATCCGTTGCAGGGAGGTCGGTCACACCGGTGCATCCCTGGACGACCCGGGTAAGGTCGTACTGAGGACGATGGAGTATGATGCGAGCGGAGGAAGGGAGTACTTCATATCCTTCGAATACGATGATTCCCTGATCGGTTACGTACGTGTCCGCGTGGATTCCAATCCCGTGGCCACCATAAGGGAACTGAAGGTCTTCGGTAGGATAGCGTCCATCGGTGATGACGGAGAGGATTGGCAGCACCGCGGATTCGGTCGCGAACTGGTGGCGGAGGCTGAGAGGGTCGCCCTGTCCAACGGGAAGACGGGCATAAGGGTCACCAGTGGTGTGGGGGTTAGGAAGTACTACGAATCCCTCGGATTCCGCAAGTCCCTGCCGTACATGCTCAAGGACCTGTCCTGATCATCCGTAAAAGGGTACGTTGTCCCATCCGCTGCGGCGTTTCCCGATGCTCTTCGACATCCGTTCATAGTTCCGGAAGGTGATGTCGTCCACGGAGGGTGGGACATCCTCCAAGGCCCTCATGAAATGGCGGCTCTCCACATATTCCGCTCTGTGGTCCTCGCGGTATGCGTTCAGTCCGGCCTCCCTGCAGAGTGCCTCGAGGTCCGCACCCACGTACCCGTCGGTCATCGATGCTATGGACCCGAGGTCCACATCCCTCAGGGGCATCCCCCTGGTGTGCACCTTCAGTATGCTCAGTCTCGCATCCGCATCCGGTCTTCCGACCAGGACCATCCTGTCGAACCTTCCGGGTCTGAGGAGTGCCGGATCGATCATGTCGGGCCTGTTGGTGGCGGCCATCACCGTGACGTTCTTCAGACCTTCCACACCGTCCATGGATGTGAGCAGTTGCGCCACCACCCTTTCCCAGGCACCTCCGTCCTCCCCGCGTATGGGTGCTATGGAATCTATCTCGTCGAAGAATATGATGCACGGGGCCATCTGCTTCGCCCTCTTGAACAGCTGGCGGATGGCACGTTCGCTCTCCCCCAGCCATTTGCTGGCGACCTCTGGTCCGTTC
>CAZCMJ010000059.1:0-7745 GCA_964499845.1 uncultured Methanomassiliicoccales archaeon | reverse complement strand
TCCAGGAACCTTCCGGATGCTCCTGCACAGATCCCACCCATGGTGAAGTTGTCGGGGACACCGTCCCTGACGGTGATGGCCTTGTTGTCCATACCGCCGATGTCGATGATGGTCGCCTCCCCCCTCTGCTTGTCGGCGAGCCATACGGCCCCCTTGGAGTTCACCGTGAGCTCCTCCTGCACAAGTTTGGCACCGAAGTGGTCACCCAGGGTGAAACGTCCGTATCCGGTGGTTCCTATGGCCTCGATCTGCTTCATCTCCACACCGGCCATCTCCATGGCGGCGTTGAGGACCTGTGTCGCGGATGCGACGACATCACCCGAGGGTGTCCAGGCCTTTCCGATGATCTTGTTGTTCTCCATGATAACGGCCTTGGTGGTGGAGGAACCGGAGTCCAACCCTGCGGTGATACCGGTCTGCCTCTCCCTCGCCAAGAGCTCCTTCCTGGTGACGATGGTGACCAACGCCTCCATCCTGGTCAGAAGCTGGGATGCCTTGAGCCTCTCCGTGAACGAGTATGTGACCACGGGGAGCCTGGTGTTCTCCTGGATGAACCTCCTGAGCTCGTTCCTGACCAGTGCGGCCTCGGCACACCTGAAACAGGTGGTGATGAAGACCGCATCCGCATCGTACTTGCCGTCTGCGAGCTGGGCGGCCCTTGCGATCATCAGTTTGAGCTGGGGCGACCTGGGGTTGAAACCGAACCTCTTCACGGCATCGTCGATGTCGGCTGCGGAGACGTCGGGATAGACGATCTTGGCCCCGACGGACCTGGCCGCCTTCTCGATCTCGTACTGGACACTGCTGTACTCGGTTCCGCATGATAACTGTGCGATCTTGATCGTCATTCCAATGCCTCCAGGAACTCCTTGGTCTGGGCCACGAAGTTGGTGGCCTCCTCATCGCTCTCGGGATACGTGACGTAGAGTGTGGGGATGCCGCGCCTCTTGATTAGGTACTTCACCATCAGGTTGGAACGCTCGCATCCGACGCATCCGAAGCTGTAAGGGCAGTCGTCCATGACGATGGCCGCATCGGCCTCCTCGATCATGGGGCCCCAGAGGGCCATCCTTCCCCTGATACCGGAGGGGACCTCGACCCCTGCGTACTTGAGTCCTTTGACAACATCGTCCAACGTCACGTTCATGGGCGGCATGTCAACCTCCAGGTTGTCCACCCTCTCCTGAATCGCCGCCATCGTGCTGAGGGGCTCGTGTCCGAACCTCTCGACGAGATCGAACAGCACCAGGCTGTTCGGCGGATCTATGAAGACCTTCATCAGTGCACCTCGCATATCTTTTTGAAATCGTTTACGGGAATGCGTTTCTTCTCCTGAGGGGGTACATACTTGGCCCCCTCCTCAACCTTCTCGAGCCCGTACTGGATCTTGGACAGGAGCTGCCACTCCTCCTCCAGCTGTGCGAATCCGGGCCTCGTACCGTGCTGTGCACGGCATCTGCGGGGGTCGCTGCAGGGATACGCCCTGATCTTGGTGAACACCTCGTTGCGGTAGTTCTCCCTGACCCTGTCCCTGATCTCCAGGACCAGTGACCTGGGGCCCTCCACGAGACATCCGTAGCATGTCTCCTTGACTATGGCCTCCTTCCCGAAAGCGTGGACCATACGGACCAACTGGTCCGGGGTCAGCATCGACCTCGGGGAGATCATGAACAGCCTGGTCTCCCTCTCCTCGCTCATAATTCCTCCTCCGTGATGTAGACGACGTCCTCCTCGCCCAGACCCTCCATGAGCCTGTCGAGGTCGTCGGTGAACCTTCCTATTACGTTGGTACCATAGGGCTCCTCCCCGGTGGGTCCGAAGTCCTTGCTATCCTCCAGCCTGATACCTATCAGTCCGTGATGGGGCCTGGCCTGGTTGGTCAGACCGATGTCCCCGCGCTTGACCTTCTTGAACGGGTCCTGGGGGTACAGGTTCTTCCCGCGCATCTCGTCACCGTAGAACGTGACCATCGGGAGTCCTTCGAAGGTGAACTGGACCTTCATGGACCCTATGGGTTTGTGGCTGAGTCCCGTGACCTTCTTGAAGTACTGCAGGCTCACCGGGTCCTTGTCGGACAGCTTTATCCTGAAGACACGGTCCCTGGGGGCCCCGAACGTCTCCACCTCGCCGGCCTTGAGGGCGGTCATGGTGTGCTCGGGCGTCTGCTCCACAATTATGGCGTCATCACCGGTGTCCCCGGTCCTGACCTGCCTCACACCCCTGGACTCCAGGAATGCGGAGCCCTCCGCCTGGGTCATGCCCACGGAGAGCAGACGTGCGGGGTTCGTAGTGATGGTAAACTCCTCACCAGCACCGACATTGGACACGATCGCCCTGCCTGTGGTGATACGACCTGCGATGTTGATGACGGGGGTGAACTGCCTGCGGTCCTTGTAGATGTATATACGGCCGGTGCCGAGACCCTCGTTCCTGACGGCCACGGTCCCGGCATCCCTTGTCCCGGTGTCCTCCACGGGGATCTTGACGTCCAGGTCCTCGGAGCATGAGACGAAGCTTCCCGTGACATCCGTGGCCCTCATGGTGCCTGTGGACGACAGTACGAGCACGTGCTCCGCCGACTCCGGCGATGCCCCGTCCAGATCGATGGAGACGCTGGTGTCCACCCTGTAACCTTCCTCCATCTTCATGGTCAGGTCCCTGGTGACCACAACGTTCTCCGTACTGGTCTCGGACATCAGGGGACGGACGGACAGGATGTGGTCCCCCTCCTTGAGCAGGTTGAGGATGTGCCTTCCCACGGTGATCCTGCCGATGAGCGCCTTTCCGGCACCGTAGGACCCCGTGTGGTTGTCCCTCGCGATCATGATGTATGTCGTATGGTTGTCGAAACCGCCCAGGGAGAAGAAGCAGTCGTACATTTTGTAGAGGTACGAACCCCTGTCCACGAGCAGGTCCGTGGGGAACGAACCGAATGCGGCGATATTGTGGGTGACCCATCTGGCGTTGACACCCTGGGACATGTTCGCCATCACCTGGTCCCTCCACAGGTCCGCCTCGGGGGACCCGTTGAGGTGCATGACCATGGTTCCGCGGTCGGTGCGTATCTCGAAATCGTTGGTCTCCCTGACCACCCTCTCCTCGGAGAGATGGACGGAGATGGGTGTCCCCTTGACATAGGGTTCACCGGATATGGCGGTCTTGAGGGTGGAACCGGCCCTCAGGGACTTCTCCCTTCCGTTGACCGTGACCTTCATCTGCTCCCCTCCGGAAGCATCGACTGGACCTTGGAGACGATCTCGTCCAACTTGTCCTGACTGCAGGTGACACCCCTGACCACACCTGTGACGATGTGGACGATCTCACCCTTGGTCTGGATCTTGTCCTCCGGGGGCATGACGACAGATGTCTTGATCCCCACGGCGGCGAAGTCCTCGTAATCCACGGGACACTGTGCTACGATGATGGCGGGTATGCCCACGTTCCTGAGGATGAGCCTCGCCTTGTAGACGATGTGCATGCGCACGTTACCCAGGTGTATGAGTGCGACCTTGTACTGCTGGATCCTCTCGACCTCTATGGGGTCGAGTCCGAAGTAGGATCCGGTGGTCATGTCCGGTGCGTCCGCCGGGACACCCGAACCCGCGTTGACCACCAAGACGCTGGTGTCTATCCCCTCCTCGCGAAGTGCATATGTGATCTCACAGACGGGCTTGGTGATGTGCCTCCTGCCGGGCCCCATGGCCACGGCGACGACATCCCTCCCGGATTCGGAGATGGTCGCCCTCTGGGCGAGTCCCCCTCCGACACCGAGACCCATCGATTCCCTGCACTCCACGAAGCTGAGATGCCTTCCCATCTTCTGCTTCAATTCTCTTCACCTTCCGGTACGGGCTCCATACCGAACTCCTCAAGGACCTCCTCGGGGTTCCCGATGGAGACGACCTTTCCGCCCTTCATGAACACCGCACGGTCGCAGCAGTTCATGACGAAGTCCATGTCGTGACTGACCACGACGAAGGTCTCCCCCAGGGTCTCCCTGGCGTTGACCACGGACTTGGCGACGATGGTCTTGGTGATGGGGTCCATGGTTCCCGTGGGCTCGTCGAGGATGATGATACGGGGCTCCTTGATGAGGACCTGTGCGAACGCGATCCTCTGACACTCTCCGACGGACAGGGAGTCCGGATAGGAGTAGAGGATCTTCTCGATGTCCTGTTTGGGGAATCCGACACTCAGCAGCACCTGGATGGCCTTGACCTTGGCCAGCTCCGCGGGCATCTTCATACCGATGCATGTGCTGAGGTTCTGGAGGACGGTGTCGAAGGGGTACAGGGTGTACTCCTGGTGGAGGAACCCGATGTAGGGGGTCGCTCTCCCCTTTCCGGCGAATCCGCTCTCGGACATGTCGATCCAATCATCTCCGATCCTGATCTTCACGGATCCGGAGGTCGCAGGGGTCATACCCGCGATCATACGTGATGTGGTGGTCTTACCAGCACCGGAGTATCCGATGAGGGCGAAGACCTCCTTCTCCTTGATATCGAAGGACACACCGTCCACAGCCTTGACAACACCTCTGACGACTGAGAAGTAGTGCTTCTTGGCATCGTCCAGGACGATGAGCGGATCACCCAGCTCCCCGACCTCGGCCTTCTCGAAGTGGTACTCCTCCATGAAGTGGTCGGCGATGGGTTTGGGCTCACCCTGCATCAGGACATCCCCGGCGTCCAGGAGGATCGCCTCGTCCGCCATCCTGGTGATGGCCTCGGGCCAGTGGGATGCGAACACCATACAGATGTTATGGTCACGGACATAATCGATGAGTCCCTGATGGACGGTCTCGGCGGTGGTAGGGTCCAACGTACCGGTGGGCTCGTCCGCGAGGAAGAACAGGGGCTCCTTGGCGAGCTGCCTTGCCATGACGACACGCTGCTTCTCCCCTCCCGACAGGTCCCTTGCGATGTGGGTAGTCCTGTGGGTCATGTTGACGAGCTCGAGCATCTCGATCGCCCTGTTGATGCGCCTGTCACCGTCTATGTCCTCGGGGATGGCCTCCATGACGTTCTCGATGACGGTCTTGTCACCGAACAGGGCGAATGTCCTCTGGAGCATGATGGCGACGTGTGCCTTCACGGCCTGCCTGAGGGGGTCGCTCTCCTTGAGGGACCAGAAATCCACGGACAGTGTCTCGGTCTCCCCACCGCACTTGCAGCAGTGGACACCTTTGAAGGGGAGGTCGAGGTCGCCGCACTTCTTACAACGGTTCACATTGTAGATGACACGCCCGGAGTCCGGGGCGTACTCCTCGCTTCCCCTGAGCATGTGGATCAAAACGCTCTTTCCGGCCGCGCTCTTTCCGATGAGACCCAGGATCTTTCCGGTGGACAGCTTCGCACTGACGTTCTTCAACACACAACGGTCTCCGAACGATTTCGAGACATTCTCGATTACTAGAAGATCTACCGACTCATTAACCATGCCCATCCGACATGATTCTCCAATATAAACTATCGGAGTTTCACCGCGGTTCTTACCACTGTTAATCTTTATAATCGCATTATAAAGGAGACATCCCTGCACGGATGTTCCGGATGTATCGAGACACATCGGTCCCCGTCGAAGGTTCTCTGATAACGTATATAAATTGGATGAATGATTCATCCATATGCTCGCACGCTCATCGAAACTCGGCGGACCCATCCCCAAATTCAACGACTACCACATGTGGAAGACGTTCGAATGTCTCGACGACAAGAACCCCGTCGGAAGGAAGAAGCTGTCATCGATGCTGGGCATCGGAGAGGGGAGCACGAGGACGATCCTGTCCATCATCCAGGACCAGGGCCTCGTCACCATCGGCAAGAGCGGGATAGTGCTCACCGCCAAAGGCATCGAGTTCAAGAAGAGCGTCCACATGGATGTTGCGAGTGTGGCCATAAGCGACCTGACCATCGGCGACAAGGATTGTGCGGTCCGCGTACCGAGGATGGCCCGCAACATAAGGTACGGATGCGAGGAAAGGGACGCTGCGATCAAATCCGGAGCGACCGGTGCGACGACCCTCGTGTACTCCAACGGGAAGCTGATCTTCCCCGGATCCGATTATCCCGTGGAGGCGGATGTCGAGACCAAGATCAGGTCCGCGTTCAACCTCAAGAACGACGACGTGGTGATCATCGGCACTGGATCGACCCAGGAATCCGCCGAGATGGGTGCCGTGGTCGCGGGACTCACCATCATGGGGGGACTGCAGTTCGACCACGAACTGAAGGACATCATCTCCCCACGCAGCTCCGGCAACGAACTGGTGGCACTGGCATTCGCCATCCACGACCTGGTGGGCGGACTCCCCGTATGCGCCAAGAGCAGGGACAACCTGGGGATCAGGATCGAGAACGGCGCCGTGATAGACAACGCCTACACCGGACCCGTTCTGGAGGAGGTCCTGAACGCCGGGACCACGATCAGGAAGATCGCCACTTCCGGCCCCTACAAGGGGATAAGGGTCATCGTCACCCCTATAGAGATGGACAACCGCACCATCGCAGTTATAGGCGTGGTCGACATTCGTTCAATGGCAGGGGTTAACAACCTCATTAGATTAAGGAGCGATGAAAATGACTGATTGCAGAGTATGTGTGGACGCAGGGGTCTGTAAAATGAGGACCCTCATCACCGCCAAGGACAACGGGATGGGAATGATCGAGCTCGATATCAAGAGCGACTGTCCCAACGTCCTGAAGATGTCCTGGAAACTCGAACCCATGAGCCCCTATGCCGAGGTCGAGGCAGAGTTCAGCAAATCCACGATCTACAAGTTGGCCGACGACGCCATCCCCCACACGGCATGCCCCGTACCCTCCGCAATGGTCAAGGCCCTGGAGGTCGCAGGGGACCTGGGACTGAAGCGCGGTGTCACGATCGAGTTCATCGAGGATGACGTCGAAGTGGACATCTGATTCACGGTTCCGTCATCCACCTGTATTTAATCCTATCTCAGAGTTGGATGACAAAAACCTTTTACCTGCAGTCCATTACGAAACACTATGACAGCCGATATGGACGCAAATCTGGACTCTCAGCTCGAGATTATCCGCGGTCTGAGGGGGGTTATCTACGCGTTCTACCTCGACAAAGACATTCTGGAGGAACTCCGCAAGGAGGAATCCACGGTCCGTGC
This sequence comes from uncultured Methanomassiliicoccales archaeon, assembly GCA_964499845.1. Classification (GTDB taxonomy): domain Archaea; phylum Thermoplasmatota; class Thermoplasmata; order Methanomassiliicoccales; family Methanomethylophilaceae; genus Methanoprimaticola. The sequence goes on along the minus strand of CAZCMJ010000059.1, from coordinate 604 downwards.
GATGGGAAACATCGAGGTGGACAACAGAGGTTTCTATGAGGCACTGAAACGTGACAGTGTCATCTGCATCGTCAAGGACCCCAGGTTCAGGCCTCCGCCAGAACCAACTGTGGTCCTCTTGTCCAGTGATGGGGAGGTCCTGGGAGAGGAAGTGTTCCCATTCACCGCCAAGAAGTACACCGACAGGGATGATGTGGTGTGGCTCTCAGACGGTTTCGTACTGTTCCCACAGATCAAAGCCAAAGGCGGAGAGCAGTTCGTCATGCCCCCGGTCTCTTTCCCGGAGCTCAACGAAGGAAACGGATGTAAGGACGTCATCTCATGCAGTCCCGCACCCACATGCGACCTGATGATCAAAAAACACTACGGTATCACCGACAATCCGAAGATCGCCTCTGTTCTGGTGGCGTTCAACAGGATGTAAACCTGATTCAACTTCACAGGTGTGGGAAATCCAATCTCCCACACCAATTACATTTATTTGTAAACATACTTGATATTTTATAAAAAAAATCTACCATGTTAGATTATGGAAGTAAATATTATTTTAATCCGAAATTCCTGATGTGGGTATTCTGAATAGCTCAAAACCCCGAAAAACTCG
>CAZCMJ010000058.1:0-8061 GCA_964499845.1 uncultured Methanomassiliicoccales archaeon | reverse complement strand
CTGCGATCTCTGCATCATCATGAGGAAGGGAGAGATCATGGCCATAGGGAAACCCAAGGAGGTCATCACCCCCGAACTGATCGCAGATGTCTACGATGTCAACGCGTCCGTCGGATACGACAGCGACGGGGAGCTGTTCGTCCTCCCCAAGAGGGTACGTACCGGACACGACCAACTCTGAAACCGGGGGTCCACTCCCCATCCAAACCGTTTCCTTCTTTATATCCGTCTGTCATCCCTCGTCCATGACCCGTTGCGTACGTGTTCCGAAGAGGGAGGGCGAACCCGTCAGATCCAAGCTCGCCGCCGAGGGCAATCTCGATCTTGATTCCAGGATACGTGCGGACGGTGACCACCTGCTGATACCGATACTCTGCGATTCCTTCGAGGATTATGAGGTCATCGACGCCGAGATGGAGGGGCAGGGCCACAGGCCCAAGGACTACCGTGATGTTGCGCAGGTCCCCGATGACCTGAAGGGGACGCTCCCCAGTTCCTTCGATGTGGTCGGTGATGTGGCCATGATAAAGCTCCCAGATGAGCTCCTGCCCTACAAGGGCACGATAGGGAACGCCCTGCTGGAGGTCAACCACAGCCTGCGCACAGTGTTCCTCGATTCCGGGGTCAAGGGCGAGTTCAGGATACGTGACCTGGAGCAGATTGCCGGTTCCGGCTCCTCCGAGACCGTCCACAAGGAGTTCGGTGTCAGATTGTATACGGACCCCTCCAGGGTCTACTTCAACCCCAGGTTGTCGACGGAGAGGTCCAGGATCGCATCCCTCGTCAAGGAGGGGGAGGTCATCATCGATATGTTCGCAGGTGTCGCACCCTTCGGTACGGTGATCTGCAGGATGGCCAACCCCGAGGTCGTCTACTCGATAGACCTCAACCCCGATGCGGAGCATTTCGCCCGCCTCAACGCCGAGAGGAACCATGTGGGGCAGATCGTCCCGATGACAGGGGATTCCTCCAAGCTGGTCTACGACCTCCCCATGGCGGACCGTATAATCATGAACCTCCCCCAGATCGCGGACAGGTTCCTCCGTTATGCCATGGACCGTCTGAAGGTCGGAGGGGTGGCCCATATGTACAAGATAATAGAGAGGGAGGAGTTCCCCCGGTTCTGTGACGCCCTCGAGGAGGAGATGAAGGGGTTCGGACACAACATATCCATCCAATGGTCCGAACTGAAGACCTACTCCCCCACGATGAGCGTCTATTCCATGGACATCACCAAACCGTGACATCCATGTGAAGGGTTTGGGTCGGAGGTCACCCTCCGACGATGCCCTGTTCAGGCCTTCTTCACGGGTTCCAGTGTGATCCCGGTCTGTCCCTGGTAGTTGCCGCTCCTCTGGGAGTAGTCCTTGATGGTGTCGGAGTTCAGGGTCTCGAAGACCATCTGGCAGAACCTCTCCCCGATGGGGAGCTCCACGGGGTCGTCCGTGGCGTTGTAAGCTCCGAGGGTGAGTGTCCCCTCGAATCCGGCATCGATCTTGCCGAAGGCCCCGATGATACCCTTTCTGATCCATGTGGTCCTGAGCCACAGCTGAGCACATACATCCGAGGGCATCCTGACCCTCTCGATGGTGGAGACATAGAACATGGTCCTCGGGGGGATGGTGACCGTTCCCTCCCTCTTGATCACATCATCGCCTCTGACCGAGATCTCCGCTATGCGCAGGTCGTAGCCGTTGGGCGTCAGTCCCCTCTCGTGGTAATCGGAGATGCCCAGGTATCCGGTCATCATGCTCTCGACAATGTCCTTGTCAGATAGAATCGCCATGTGTCCCAATCATCACGTAGGATAAAGTACGTTCGTAGCGTTGCCCATGGTATGATCATCCCCCGTTTCCTGAGAGAGGGCGACCGCATAGGGGTCACCGCACCTTCCTTCGGTGTCACCGACCCCACGGACATGGCACGTTTCGGCCATGCGAAGGAGAGATTGTCCTCCATGGGTTTCGGTGTCATCGAGACCCCGGATGTGTACACCGCAGATGGGACGGGCAGGAGCGCCCCCGCGGAGCAGAGGGTGGCCGAACTGAACTCACTTCTGGAGGATCGGGATGTTGCCGCTGTGATATCCGCCAAGGGTGGGGATTATCAGTTCGAGATGCTCCCCTTGATGGATTGGGACATTCTCGAGAGGAATCCGAAGTGGATGCAGGGTTATTCCGACAACACCACCCTCCTGTTCAGGATCACCGCGGAGCATGACATCGCGACGGTGTACGGGGGCAACTTCGGCGATTTCGGGATGGAGCCGTGGCACAGGAGCGTCACGGAATCGATGGAGTTCCTCAGGGGTATGAGGACGTCCCAGGATTCGTTCCCGATGCATGAGGTCGGTTTCTCGGACAGGGTCACGGGTCTGGAGCCTCTGAACCCCACCGCACCCACGGTCTGGAGATCCATCGAAGGTGACACATCGTTCTCCGGCAGGTTGATCGGAGGATGCATGGATGTCCTGGAGTGGGACCATAAGGTGAACGGAACCTCGTTGAGGGGGTTCAACGACAGGTACTCCGATGAGGGGATTGTGTGGTACATGGAGACCTACGACATGGATGCGACCAGGATACGCGATATGCTGTCGGGCATGTCCGGGGATGGTTGGTTCCAAGGGGTGACGGGATTCGTGTTCGGCAGGCCCCTGTTCTACAACGGTCCCGATTACATGGAGGTCATCACCGATGTCCTCGGAGAATATGATGTCCCGATGGTGTTCGATGCCGATGTGGGCCACAAGGCGCCCAGGATGACGTTCATAAACGGTGCGATGTCCAGGTTCGACATCCGCGGCGGTGCGTGTCGTCTGGAGTACACGTTCTGATCACGGGAGGGACCCTCCAACCTTCGTGCGAGGTTGCCCAATTTGCCCGACCAGGGTACATCCATCTCGTGGGTTACAGGTTGTACTTCCCATCACCGGGACACCAAGGACCCCCCATCGATCAGAAGACGGGGGTGCGTCCACGGCCTATGACAGGGTCGAGGCGATGTTGTTTAGGAACGATCCTCAAGAGTTGTTGCAGGGTCCTGAGGCATATCCCTCTGTCGGAGTACATCAGGGACCACAAGGGCCGTTATGAGAGGTCGTACGTTCTCGGTGAGGTCGATATAGTCTATTCCATCCTGTACAACCTAGGTTCTGTCATCAGCCATCGACGGAATCGAGGTCCGATGGATGGAAACAGTGATGACGGAAGAACAAGTGAGGAACAATCAGAAAAAAGTAGGGGAATGGTGCAAGGGATGGGATTTGAACCCACGGACCACTAAGGACAAGGCCCTCAACCTTGCGTCGTTGGCCATGCTTGACTACCCTTGCACTGGGTAAACTGAGGATAGACGAGAAGTATTAAAATGTTTCTATAACATATTTGTATACACCCTCGGAACACATCGATATCCGAGGGTGTATATGGGTGGATTCTCACCTGAGCCAGTATTCCTTTCCGGCACGTCCCAATGCGAGGACGTTCTCGTCCGGGCTGGAGATGGGTGTCTCGCATCCGGGTGCGAGGATGAATCCGCCGTCCTGTCCCGCCTGGTCCAGGATCCTGTAGCACTCCTCCTTGATGGATTCGGGCGTACCGGACATCATCTGCTGGACGGGATCGATGTTGCCCATGAGGGCCAGTTCCCTTCCGGCCTTCCTCTTGGCCTCTCCGGGGTTCACGGCATGGTCGAAGCTCAGACAGTCCGCACCGGTGGCGGGGAGCTGCATCATGGTGTTCAGTGTGTTTCCGCAGATGTGGATGAACGCGGGGATGTCGCTGTTCTCCCTCTTCATATCACCGATCACCTGTTTGATGGGGGCCGCGGAGTACTCGGCGAACATCTCGGGCGAGATCAGGTCCTCAGAGGATGTAGGATCGGCCATCCACATCACCGTCGCACCCGCATCGACCATGCGCCTCTGCATCGCCGACACCAGGGGGGTGACCTTGGCGATCATGGATTTCACAAGTTCGGGCTCCATGAAGGTGTTCATGATCATGTTCTCCACACCCATGACGTATCCCGCTGTGGTGATGGGCCCCCAGGACAGACCGCAGATGTGCAGGTCCTCGGGGAGGATCCTGACGGTCTCCTCGAGACTGTCCACGAAGACCTTGGTGAAGTTCGGACATTCGGATGCCTCATACGGATCGAACACGGCGAGGGCATCGATGTCCTCCTGGGTGTCGCAGATGCTCTTGTTGATATGACCGTAGTCATCCTCGGGGAATGTGACGTCCATCCCGAGGTCCATGAACGGCACCTGTGAGTCGAGGATGGGTTTGATGAAATCGGATTCGGTCTTCATCGCATAATCGACGGAGACCTTGGCGGATAACTGAGGGTTCCATCTGGAGCTCTCCACCGTGACACCCGCGCTGCGGGCGGCGGTGACCAATGCGAAGTTGTTGACGGGGGTCCTCTCGGTCCTCTCGTGGTTGAGGGCTGCTTCGACGCATGCCCTGTGTCCTGCGTCCTTCATGGCATTCACCTTTCGAATGCCATAGTATCGGTCAAGGTGCTATAAAGTTCTGGTCGAGATGTCCGATGACGCGTTTGGTGAACTCATCCGTCGTGAGGGTACCGCCCATGTCCGGTGTGGTCTCCCCTGCCGTGTACGCCGCCTTCAGTGCGTCGGTGATGGTGTCCGCCGCGGACCTCCTGTTGAGGTTCGACAGGGCCATGGCACCGGCGAATATCGCGGATGTGGGGTTCACATACTCCTTGGGCACGTTCTCGAAATGATGGATGTTCCCGGGGACCAGGAGGAAGTTCGAGTCGCCTGCGAAGCCCACGGGGGAGAGGTGGTTCCCTCCTGCCAATCCGGCCAATATCCCTGCGGCCACATGGCTGTACAGGTCAGCACAGATGATGTACTCATCCGCCAGGGGGTCCCTGACGACGTTGGACGCCCACACGGGGACGCTTGTGCACCCGGTCTCGAAACCGTCGGTCCCGAAGAGGGATGCGAAGCACTCCTCGAAGAGGACGCTGGATTCGGGGAATATGTCATCGCGTGTGATGCACCTGACCTTCGTGCTCCCGCTCATCTCCATGTCCGACAGCGCACGGGCCATCATCCTGCTGTACGATGATGATCTGACATACTTGGTCAGCGTGATCCCGTCGATGTCGCGGGTCTCCACGATGTCCAGTCCGGGCTGGTTGTTGCTCGCCCACAATGTGATGTCCATGCCCTCCCTCCCGATGGCGGGGGAGAGGGTTGTGAACCTGCGCACCATGGCGTACAGGTCCAGTTGGGCCTTCAGCGTCTCCAGGGGGTTCCTGTAGGCGCCGTTGTTCTCCTTCACGGTCCTGACCGGACCGCATAGGATCGTACCACACCCCCCTGCGAGGTCCAACGTCTCGAAGGGGAGGTGCTGGCCTGTCGCCTCATAGGCGGCGAATCCGATCTCCCCGTAAACGAACTCGACATCGTCGGCCACCGCTCCGATGACCTCCACTGCGGATTCGATGACGGAGGGACCGATCCCGTCTCCGGGCAGGACCAGGATCCTGTTCATCCTCAGAGCACCCTGTTGACGACGCCGGCGTAGATGATGGGCAGGGTGATGGTGGCATCTCCCTCCACGGTCATCTTCTTGGCATCGGACTTGACCTTACCCCAGGAGACAGCCTCCCTGATGCGTGCTCCGGACAGGGATCCGTCGTACTCCTCGGCGGTGGTCAGGTAATGCAGTAGTCGAGTCCTCCGCGGAACTGGTTCCACCAGATGACGTGGTGCTTGGAGATACCTCCTCCGATGATGATGGCACCGGTGTACTCGGCGTCGTTGGTCATCTCGGACAGCATCTGCTCGTCGGCGAAGAGGTCGATCCTGAGCTTCCTGTGCATCTGGTAGTACATCCACAGCTGGCATCCGAAGGATCCGTCGGTGATACCGGGGACGACGATGGGGACACCGTTCTTGTGGCACTGGTACAGGAGGGAATCCTCGTTGTCCAGCCTGGCACCGACCTGGTCGATGATCTCGTGGGTGCTCAGGGACTGGGTCTCGGCGAAGATCTCGTCGAACATGGGCAGGAGGTTGTCCTCGAGAACCTCTCCGTAGCAGGAGTCGGGGACCAGGACGTTTCCGAGTCTGCTGATCTCGTACTCATCCCTCAGCATCGCATCGTCCATCATGAAGTCGCCCTTGTAGTAGTGGGCGAAGGTCCTGGACAGGTCGTGGTCGAGGGTTCCGCAGGTGGTGATGATGACGTCCACCATGTGGTTCTTCACCATGTCGACGATGACTCCGCGGGTTCCGGTGGCCATGATGCATGCGGGGAAGGACAGGATCTTGAGGCAACCCTCCTTCTTGACCATGGCTGTGGCGATGTCAGCGGCATCGGCGAGCTTCTGTGCGGTGAAACCTCCGGCGCGTCCCATGGCCTGGAGCATCTCGTCGACGGTCATTCCCTTCTTCACTTTGATGTCTTCAACTGCGATCAGTTCGAGTTTCTCTTTATCGGACATGATGTTCAACTCTCTCTGGGGCCCGGCTAGAAGGTAGGTTGTTTAAATCTGTTGCTCAGAGGGGGACATGCGGACACATATATGCCCCATCATCGCCCCTCGCCCTCCGGAAGATCGTCTCCAATGTTTGATGTGCACTGAGGTTGGCGGAGGAGATATCACATCCCGGAATGACGTCGATCCTTTCCCCTGTGTGGACCGCTCTGAGGATCCCGGTCATTGTCAGGTAGGGGTACGTCACGTAAGGGTCGGACCGGCGGAGGACGTCTCCGTGTGTTATGTGGGTGTCCGCCGGTGTTCCTGTCCTGAGGTCATGTCTCCAATCCGGCAGGTGTCCCACCGTCGAGATACCCTATGACGCTGAACGGATCGTATACATCGGACCTTCCGTAGCGGTATCCGCCGTACCATCCGGTGATATCACCGGGTCTTTCCTCAGACCCGTCCGTTCCTCCGAGGAGTCCGATGGTCCCATTCCCTGTGAAACCGAATGCATCGTTGAACCCCCGAGTCCACAGGGTGGTCCGATCATTATGGTCCTGTCGACATAGCGGTACTTCCCTGACACCGGTTCGGCGAAATCATGCACCCTTGGAGGATGGCATCCTCCCATGAATCGTTATACAAGTATCTAATACATAGTGATATGTCCTCAGGGTGACACAGAGATACGAACCATGAGGAAACGGACTTATCCGCAATGGCCGTTCCACCACCCATGATGGTCATGGAGTCCCGCATGGATTACGACCGTATCCTCCGTTCCCTTGCTGGCAGGAGGGTGCTGATATGGACATGCAACACCTGTGCCAGGCTGTGCGGTGTCGGCGGAACGGATGTGGCAGAGGCATTGGCCGACCGTCTCAGGTCCGACGGGATCGACATCGTCGGTGTGGTCTCCGTTTCCGCATCATGCATCACGGACAAGGTCGTCGGGAGGATGCCGGAACGGGACTATGACGCCATATTGTGCCTCTCGTGTTCCGTATCCGCACACATCCTGGGGATCCACACGGATGCGGACATCGTCGAACCACTGTGCACCCTGGGTCCAGGATACCTGTCATCGGACGGGGTGCCCGTGGTGACCGCACAGATGAAATAAACGGAGCATCTACCCCGTTCCAGTGATTTGAAATGATTATGCACGAGCTCTCAAAAGACAGGGTCACCCCTGAGAAGTTCACGGCCGTCATCGAGATCTCCAAGGGATCCAAGGTCAAGTACGAGATCGACGAGGAGACCGGACTCCTCGCCCTGGACAGGGTCCTGTCCACCTCCGTCGCCTACCCTTGGAACTACGGTTTCATCCCCAGGACCTTCGCCTTCGACGGAGACCCCCTGGACATCCTCCTCGTCTCTTCCGAGACCCTCCTCCCCAACTGCCTGGTGGAGTGCAAGCCCATCGGACTCCTGAAGATGATTGACGGCGGGGACCAGGACGACAAGGTCATCTGCGTCGCCACCAAGGACCGCTTCTTCAAGGACTTCGACAGCGTCAACCAGCTCCCCAAGCACCTCATCGAGGAGATCAGGCACTTCTTCTCCGTGTACAAGGCACTGGAGGGCAAGGTC
>CAZCMJ010000057.1:0-8097 GCA_964499845.1 uncultured Methanomassiliicoccales archaeon | reverse complement strand
GCTCGCCATAGGCATACACGACCTGGACAAGGTCAACCCCCCGTTCACTTACAGGCTCGCGGACCCCCACTCCATCAGGTTCATCCCCCTTGCGAAGACCGAGGAGATGGACATGCAGGAGATCCTGGAGAAACACGAGAAGGGTGTGGACTACGCACACCTTCTCGACGGATACAACATGTACCCCGTCATCCAGGACAGGGACGGGAACGTACTCTCGTTCCCCCCGATCATCAACGGTGCACTGACGACGGTCACAACAGGCAAGCACAACCTCTTCGTCGACGTCACCGGTAACGACCCCAAGGCCGTGAAGGGAGCACTCGACATAGTCTCCACCGCACTGGCGGAGCGCGGAGGCAGGATCATGACCGTAGTCATGCACGACGGGGACAGGACATACAGGTCCCCCGACCTCACCCCCTCCGAGATGGACATCTCCGCATCCGAATGCGACAGATTCCTCGGAACCACACTCGGCCCCTCGGGCACGGTCGAAGCCCTTAGGAGGATGGGGATGGATGCCGTCGCAGACGGTGACAACGTCCATGTGACCATACCCTCTGTGAGGTTGGACATCATGCACAAGGTGGACATCTTCGAGGATGTCGGAACAGGATACGGATTCGAGAACTTCGGAGGCACATATACACTCAGGCAGACCCCCGGTGCATTGGACCCAATCACCACATTCTCCGACAGCCTCAGGGACATCATGGTCGGTCTCGGGTTCATGGAGGTCACCACCCTCACACTCAGCAACGACAGGGACGAATTCGAGATTTCCGGACTCCCCAGGATGGACAATGTCAGGGTCCTCAACCCCATCACCGAGGACCACACCTGCCTCAGGTCCTATCTGACCCCTAGTCTGGTCAAGATCCTCAGACACAACAAGCACCGCGACCTCCCCCAGAGGATCTTCGAAGTGGGGAACGTCGTCAGGGACACCAGGACACAGGCACACCTGTGCGCCATGGTCACAGCCTCCAAGACATCGTTCACCGAGATCAAATCCATCACCGAGGCCGTCCTCAGGGAGATCGGATGCACCTACGAGCTCAGACCCCTCAGCCTCCCCACGTTCATCGAGGGAAGGGGAGCGGAGATCGTCTACGACGGGAAGCCCATCGGAATGTTCGGAGAGATGGCCCCGTCCGTCGTCGTCGGATACGAGATCACACACCCGATCATCTTCATGGAGATCGACCTGGAACCCATCGTGGCCTGTAAGAAGGACACCCTCTTCTGAGGTGACGGCATGGAGAAAGGAGAGCAGTTCCCTCATTTCGTCCTCCAAGACGAGAACGGAGAGACCTTCGACAGCAGGATGTTGGAGGGCATCAGGTATGTCATCTACTTCTATCCGAAGGACAACACGCCCGGATGCACCACCGAGGCCCTGGATTTCACAGCGACCTTTCCCAACTTCATGCTCCGCAACATCCCCGTTTTCGGAGTGAGCAAGGATTCGGTAGAATCCCACAGGAGGTTCATCGACAAGCAACAGCTCAAGGTGAAGCTCCTCAGCGATCCCGAACACGAGCTGATGGAGAAGGTGGGCGCCTGGGGCACCAAGATATCCTATGGGAAGGAGACCGTCGGCACCATCAGGTCCACGTTCATCGTCGGAAAGGACGGCAAGGTGGAGGCGGTCTGGAGGAACGTCAAGGTCAAAGGCCATGTCGAGAAGGTCCTCAGCACCGCCCTCTCCCTCGTGAAGACATTACAGTGATTCTTCCAAAGCCCTTATCACGGCCTCGGCATCGGCGATGATGCTGAGGTCGGCCATTTTATGGATGGGTGCACCGAGGTCGTTGTTGACCGCGATCACCCTCTTCGCCTTGATCATCCCCACACGGTGCTGCACGGAACCGGATATCCCGAATGCGATGTAGAGATCGGGTTCCACTATCCTCCCGGACATACCGACCTGTCTGGAAGCGGGCATCCAACCCTTCTCCACCAACGGTCTGGAACAGGCCACCTGGGCACCGATCTTACGTGCTATGTCCTCCGCAAGACGGACAGTCTCCCTGTTGCGTATCCCGCTACCAAGAGCTATCAGGACCTTGGCGTCACGGATGTCATCGATGTCGGGCGAGACGCCCTCATCGGATACGACCTCCTTGGGGACGTCCCCCATGTACTGCCAATAGATCGCGGTACCGGAACCTTCCCTCCTCTCGGGGGTGGGGAATGCACCCGGACGGACGGTGGCCATCTGGGGGAAATGGGGACATTCGATGTCCGCCATAAGGTTCCCTCCGAAGGCCGGACGGGTCATGACCAATCTCCTTCCATCCATTGAAAGAGATGTGCAGTCGGCCGTCAGACCTGTGCCCAACAGGGCTGCGAGTCTGGGGGCGAGCTCCCTTCCGCGGGGGGTCGCGCCCATGAGTATGACCGCGGGGACGACACGTTCGGAGATCTCCGCCATGCTTGATGCATATGCCTCGGGGGTGTAAACATCCAACCTCCCATCCCTGACGTGATAGAGGGTGTCCACACCGTAACCGAATATTTCCGAATATAGGGGTTTGACATCGGCCCCTCCGAATATCACTGCGAAGAGACGTCCGTCGTTCATCGCCTTGGCCATTGCCAGTATCTCAGCACTGACATCCGCCAACCTGGGCCCTTCGGGAGTACGCTCCGTCTCCAACCACACGAGGACGCCGTCCGCAGTGGACTGGTTAAGGTCGTATGCCTTCAGCATCCCCGGAGGGAGTCTGTCGGGATCGTTCTGATCACCGGATGAACAGGAGGAGCAGGACCCTCCGCTGCAACCGCTCATCTCAACGCCTCCACATCCTGGAGGATCAACGAGGCCGCGAACTTCGGATCCTTGATCTCGACCTTCCTGTTCCTGCGGGAAGGTGCGACGGCCTCGGTACGGATTATCCTGGTGAGGGAACCTTTGAGTCCGACGGAATAGGCACCGAGACCCAATGCAACCCTGTCGACCGTGATGATGTCCATCCCGGAGGCCCGTAGATAACCTGATATCGTGGGCAGCCTCCCGTTTGGATCGACACCCCCGAAGGACACGACGGAGCCCAACGGGACCCTGGACGTCCTCATGACATCACCGTAATCCTGTGTCGCGACGAACCCCTCGCCATCGACAATGAGGGATTCCGTGTATGCGAACTGCTGAACATCGAGCATCTGTGCGACCTCGTAAGGCACCTGTCCTGTGTCACCGTCCACGGCCTGCCTTCCGAAGACCATCAGATCCGCATCACAGGCGAAACGGGTTATGAAGGCGACGATCGCCCGGGCGGTAGCCCAGGTGTCAGCACCGGCGAAGGATTGGTCGGTTAGCAGATACGCCCTGTCGGCCCCCAGCTCCAGACACCTCCTCAGTGCAGACCCGGCCTGTGGCGGACCCATAGTGAAGACCTCGACGGTGTCCCCGTCGCCCCTCATATCCAGGATCCTGCCCAGGGCGTATTCGCAATATGGGTCGAGCACGGATGGTATCCCGGACCTGACGACGATCCCGTCCGGACCCACAGATGCCTTTGACAGGTCCGGGACCTGCTTCACGGCCACAAGATACTTCATTTCGATTCCTCCAGGATGTTGCCGATGTTCAGTATGCCGTTGGGGTCCAGGATCCCCTTGACCCTCCTCAGTGCATCCACACCCTCGTCACCGTACATCATGCGCATGTAGTCGGTCTTGATCTTGCCGATTCCGTGCTCCGCACTGGGTGACCCGCCCAGTTCCACGGCCTTCCGGGCGAATTCGGCGTAGAGGACCTTGGCCTTATCGAAATCCTCCCTGGAACGGAGTATTATCTCGACATGGGGGTGGTTGTCCCCTATATGACCGAACACTACGAACGGTAGCCCCTCCTCCTGCAGCCTTCTGTAGTAGTATGACATCATCTCATCCGCGGACCCGTCGGGAACGGACATGTCCGTACCCATCTTGTGGATGCCGGGCATCTCACCCCTGAGTGAGGCCACATACTCGAATATGGATCTGGGGATCGAATGACGAAGTTCACGCAGACGTTCCATGTCGCCCCTCTCGTGACCACACCATGAACTGTCCAGTGACGAGCTGTGCCTGGCGAGGATCTCGGAGAGACGTGCGTAACGCTGTCCGATGTCATCGGTGACCTCGAGATCGAAGAAGAGCGCGGAGCCTGCGTCCTCGGGGAGCATCGGGGCACGGATCAATGCCGGATCGGAGGCCATCACCCCTCTGAGGAGATTCAGAGACCTGCAGTCCATGTACTCCAGGAACTCCGGACCGACCACATCGTCGGCCTTCAGATCACGGACGGCCGCCAGCGCATCCTCATCGGAGGGGAAGAAGACCAGATTGGAGATATGGGGGTTCCAGGGGATGATACGGATGTCGGCCTCGACGATCACCCCGAAGATACCTTCTGAACCGATGAACAGGTCCATCAGGTCCATGTCCTCGGAGATCATCGGACCCGCGGTGTTCTTCACTGCGGTGTTGAAATCATAACCGGGCAGTTCGAAGGAGTAGTAGTTCCTACCGGAGGGGAAGGACATCCTCCTGCCCTCGGCCCTGTAGTCACCACGGCGGAGGATTATGTAGTTCCCGTCGGGGAGCACGACTCTTATTCCGCATACCCAGTCCCTGGTCGGACCGTATCTGTACGTTCTGGGGCCGGATGCGTTGGTGGCAATGTTGCCACCGATGGAACCGCCCAGTTCTGTGGGGTCCACGGGATAGAAGTACGGGACAGGTTCGGACCTGAGGGCCTCCACGGCACCGGGGGTGATGTCCTTGAGACCGTCGAAGGACCTGTTCATGAGCATATTGTTGATCTCATGGATGGTGGTACAGGGCTGGACCTTGAGGAAGAATCCATCCTCGTCCATGCCGACGCCCACGATACCGGTCATACGCTCCAGGGAGATGACATCCCCGCCCATCGGAACGGACCCGCCGCATAATCCTGTGCCCATCCCCCTGACCGTGACCTTCATACAGTTGTTGTTTGCGAAACGGAGCGCATCCCTGAGTTCAGACTCCTCGAACGGGAGTATGACGTCCTCGGCGATGCCCTTCATCTTAGATTCATCCTCCAGGTAGGAGGGTTTTGTGATCCTCACTGTGTCGAACATGTCACTCATCCCAAAGACGCGGTATCATGGCCGCGATCACGGACTGCTCGGTCAGGGTCTTGCGGTCGATGAGCCCCTTGCTCAGGAGCCCTACCGCTCCCTGTCTCTTACCGATGTCCGTGTTGCCGTAGATCTCGTGGACGGCATCCCCGACGGTCATCCCGTTACGCACAAGGGAGGCTATCCCATCGGGGTATCTGAATCCCGATCCGTGGCCGTATGTGACCTTCCCGTCACGGGAGATTATCGTGCAATGCTGTATGTCATAGAGCCCGTCGAGCATCTCGAACACACCGGCCTCTATCCCCACGGCCATGTCATGGTCGCCCAATGCGGCCCTGGCCCTGTTCTCGGAACCCTGATGGGTCTGATCGCCGAACGGCTGGTCGGGCACTCCGGAGGGCACATCCACAGCTGTTATCCTGACATCACCGTACACCCTCTCCATGACGGACCTGACGGCTGCGACCTTCACCCTGTTGGCGGATCCGACGGCTATATCGGTCACATCCCTCCGACCGGACCTTCCGTACTCGCCCCTGAGTATGGCGGATGAACTGATCTTGGAATCCCCGGACATCACCAAAGGCACCACGGATAGTTCCATTGGCGGCAGTCCCCTCGAGACACGGCGTTCGTTGAGCACGTTCCCGTTGGGCAATGTCTCCTCAGAGACCACGAGGACATCCACATCATCCATGACCTCGTCGGAACCATAGATGTCGTCTATCACGAAAACGGAGTGAGGGCCCAACGTATCGAGGTAGGACTCCAACTCCCTCCTGCGGATCTCCAGCGGAACGGTCTCATCCCTTCCGCGGGATGCCATTGCATCGGATGTGATGCCGACCAGGACCCTGTCCCCGACCTCGAAGGCCCTCCGTATCAGGGCCCTATGTCCGTCATGCAGGACATCGAACGTACCTGCGACAGCTGCTGTTATCATAATGTCAGAACGACCAGTACGACGGTCACGGCGACGATGCCCAACCAGATGAGCATGAGCTTGCGGAGTTTGCCCTTGACCTCTTTGCCGGATTCCTCCTGGCAGGCCTTGCTGCAGAACCTTCCATCACCCACGAACGCCTTTCCGCACCCGACACAGTGCCTGTGCTGGGGGATCCTCTCCTGGACCTCGGCCATCACTGCACCCCCTTGCGGTCGGCCTCATTCTGGACGATGATCATGCAGTGGTCTGCATGGAGACTGTGGGGACCGATGCATATCTTGTCAGGGGAACGGGCAAGGAGCGCCGACTCTTCGGTCTCGGTGAGGTCACGGTTGTCGCCCAATACGAATATGGGGTTCTCCGGGAAATCATACTCCCTGCAATCGACACCATCCTCCTTCAGGTAGACGAAGCTGCCGACCTTGGAAAGCCTGTCCAGGACATCATCGAAGGACATCCTCGTGATATAGACGCCGGGCGAGGCCTTGACCTCCTCACCGACGGATACACGTTTGAGCAGAGCATTCCTGACGAGCGATGCGGTGCTCCTCTCATCGGGATTCAGGTACCTCAGATCGGCGCCTTTAAATATGACTGTCTTGGGGGCATCGTCGCCACCCTCCAACACCAGATAAATCTCCACATCCTTGCGGAGGTTGTGACTCAGGAAGAAGGCCGAGTTGACGCACCTGACCAGGATGTCGAGCCTTCCGGCCCCTCCGGCTATGTCGTCGAGTTTGAAATCACCCGTGGTGACGGCCTTGTGACCGGTGATGACGAAGTATCTCATTGGGATCCCTGCAGTTCCTTGAGGCTGTCCAGGTCCACACCGCCGAGCTGTTTCATGAACTGCTTCCTCATCTTGCGGTCCTTTCCGATGGAGGACATCATCTTCTTACTCTGGTTGTACTGCTTCAAAAGCTCCCTGACATCGTGCGAAGTTACACCTGCACCTGCAGAGATTCTCTCGATACGTTTGGCTTTGATGATCGAGGGATCGTCCTTCTCCTCGTTGGTCATGGAGTCCATGATCACACGGAAGACCTGCAGTTTCTTCTGGGATGCCTCGTAATCGATACGGTCCTCCATACTGCTCATACCGGGGATGAGACTCATGATCTTCTGCAGAGTACCCATCTTACCCACGGCGGCCATCTGATAGTACATGTCGTTGAGGGTGAACTTGCCGGTCATCATGGCCTTGGCGACCTTGCCCATGGCCTCCTCCTCATCACCGATCTCGTCCTTGGCGAGCTGGATCAGAGCCGACAGGTCACCCATGCCCAGGAGTCTGGAGATGAACTTGTTGGCATCGAAGGGCTCCAGGTCGCGGATGTGCTCCCCTGTTCCCAGGAAGACTATCCTCGCATTGGTCTTGGAGATGGCGGAAATCGCACCTCCTCCCTTCGCGGTTCCGTCCATCTTGGTGAGGATGACACCAGTGACGCCGACGGCGTTGTGGAACGCCTCTGCCTGGGGGCCGGCCTGCTGACCGACCTGGGAATCGAGGACCAGGACCCTCTCCTCGGGTTTGGCGACCTCCGCGATCCTCTTGATCTCATCGATGAGGTCGTCCTCGAGGGCGTGACGTCCGGATGTATCGATGATGACGATCTTCTTGTCCCTGAACTTCTCGATACCGCGCTGGACTATTCCTGCAGCATCAGGTTCACCGGGTTCGCCGTAGACATCCACCCCGACCTTCTCGCCCAGCTGCCTCAGCTGGTCCAATGCGGCAGGCCTGTAGACATCGGCTCCGATCAGTCCGACGGAGAAACCCTTCTTCGAATAATACAGGGCGAGTTTGCCTGTGGTGGTTGTCTTTCCCTGTCCGTAGAGACCCACCATCATGATGGTCTGCGGCTTGAGGGGTATGCCCTCGCCGTTGTCGACCAGGTTCACAAGCTCCTGATAGATGATCTGCGTGACATGGTCCTTCATACTCCTGCCTGCGGCGGGAGGTTCATTCTGTGCGCGGTCCTTGACCTTGTTCGTCAGGTCCAAAACCAGCCTGACGTTGACATCGGCCAG
>CAZCMJ010000056.1:0-8350 GCA_964499845.1 uncultured Methanomassiliicoccales archaeon | reverse complement strand
GGTGGACCTGGGTCTCGTGGGAGAGGTCGAGGATACCGACCCCCAGTCCGTCTACGACCTGCTCGAACAGGGCATAACCCCCGTCATCTACCCCATAGGGAAGGATGCCGATGGTAGGATGCTCAATGTGAACGCGGACACCATGGTCGCGGGCATCGCGGCAGGTGTCGGATGCGTGGAGATGATTGCCATCACCGACGTCCCCGGTATACTGAGGGATGTCAGCGACCCCTCGTCCAAGATAGACTCGCTCGACCTGGACGGGGTGGACGCCCTGATCGCCGACGGAACAATCTCCGGCGGCATGATACCCAAGGTGGAGGCCTGCAGGAAGGCCCTCCTGGCAGGGGTGTCAAAGGTGCGTATGGTCAACGGAAAGGACCCGCGCAGCATTGTGTCGGACGTCATGAAGGACGTCCCCCACGGAACGATCATCACGAAGTGATAAGATGGAATTCAACGAGATCAAGGAGCTGAGCTCCAAATACCTGTTCCAGAACTACGGTCGCATCGACCTCTCGTTCACCCACGGGAAGGGATGCCACCTCTACGACACGGCGGGGAACGAGTACCTGGACCTTGTGGCCGGTATAGCCGTGAACGCCCTCGGATACGCCCATCCCGATTGGGTTGAGGCGGTACAGGCACAGGTGGGCCGCATGGTCCATGTGTCCAATCTCTATCATGTGGAGGAGCAGGCGGAGCTTGCGGAGAGGATAGCATCGGTCACCCCCGGGAAGCTGGACCGCACCCTGTTCGTCAACAGCGGTGCTGAGGCCAACGAGGGTGCCCTGAAGGTGGCCGTCCGTTACACCGGACGTGGAAAGGTCATGGCGGCATTGAACGGCTTCCACGGAAGGACCGCCGCCGCTTTGGGTGCCACGGGTCAGACCAAGTACCAACAGTCGTTCGAACCCCTGATCAGCGACGCATTCCGTTACTATGAGTATGGGAACCCCGAGTCGGTCAAATCCATGATCGACGAGGACACCGCAGCGGTGATCGTGGAACCTATCCAGGGTGAGGGCGGTGTCCGCACAGCATCCGGGGAGTTCTTCAAGACGATCCGTGACGAGTGTACCGACAAGGGTGCGCTCATGATCGTGGACGAGGTCCAGACCGGTATCGGACGTACCGGCGAGTGGTACGGCATCCAGAACTTCGGCGTGGTCCCCGATATCATCACCATGGCCAAGGGTCTCGGGAACGGGGTCCCCATAGGGGCGGTCACGACCACCGATGAGATCTCCGCCGTCATGACGCCCGGTACCCACGGCACCACCTTCGGAGGTAACCCCCTGGTCACCACTGCGGGGTGCGCCACACTGGACATCCTGAAGAGGGATGGTCTGGTGCAGCATGCCAAGGAGATGGGTGCCCGCTGGATGGCCGATCTGAAGGGCATCGGGTCCCCTAAGATCAAGGAGGTCCGCGGATACGGACTCATCATCGGTATCGAGACCGACACCAATGAGACCGCGTCCGCAGTCCAGAGACACTGCCGTGAGAACGGGGTGTTGGTGAACGTCTGTCACGGCAACACGGTCCGTCTGATCCCTCCACTCATCCTCACGGATGCGGAGAAGGACAGGTTCACGGGTCTGCTCCGCGAATCCCTTCAGTGAATGGGACGCGGTGGCCCACTCTCAAACCTTTTCCCATTCTTTCTGTCTCCCCTCGAACATTGAAATAGTAAAACATACATCATGTAGGTATGGCAAAGAGCATGCTGAAAGAGAGTCTGGCCGAGAAGACCAGGATGTACATCGACGCCCATCCCAGCATCAAGGATTGTGTGTCCAAGGGATTGATCAACTACTCCTCCCTGGCGAGGATGATCATGAAGGATATCGGTGTAGAGAACGAGGAGGCGGTTATGATCGCCTGCCGCCGTTACGCATCCAAACTCAGCATCACCACCGATCATGAGCTCAACATCCTCAGGATCCTCAAGGACAGCAGGCTGGAGATGAGGACCAAGACCTGTATCGTCACCGCCAAGAACGACTGGTCCGTCCTCCACAAGATGGACAACCTGTTCAAGGATCTGTGGAATGAGAACTCCATCATGCAGTGTGTCCAATCCGCCTCCGCTGTCACGATCATCGCGGACCGCATGCTCAAGGACAGGATCATGGACACCGTGGGAAGGTTCAACATCATCAAGGTCAGGGAGAACCTGGTGGAGATCGCCGTCAAATCTCCGGAGAGGATCGTCGACACCAGTGGTGTCATCGCATATCTGATCACCAACCTCTCGGATGCGGGCATCAACATCGAGGAGACCGTCAGTTGTCACACGGATACGATTTTCATAGTCGGTGAGAGCGACATGATCAACGCCTACTCGGTGCTCACCAAGTGTATCCAATCCGCTGAGGCAACGGTCAAGGAATGAGGGTTACGGACGGGCGACCGTCCTCCTCACCTTTAACAACAATTTATATGTATATGTAATTGGTATCATCAATCCACAGTAGTAATACTGCCCGCACGGTCCATGCTTTAAGATTGGGAGGGGATTGAATGGTGTTGATGAACGATTACGGTAATTCTAGCTTCGATCTGTTCCGTAGAACGGAACGTATGTACATCGACAAATCCTTGCTGATCAAGGACATCCTGGAGAGGAATGAGGATGGGAGGTTCCTCTACACCAGGCCCCGTAGGTTCGGTAAAACGATGAACCGCAGTATGTTGGATTGTTTCTTCAACTTGAAATATCAGGGGAATGATTGGTTCGACGGCCTGAAGATCTCCGAATACCATCAATTCGATACCCATAAGAACAGATATCCGGTCATCAGTCTGGATATGACATCCATCTGTGCCACCGATCTGAAGGGGTTCCAAAGTCTCTTGCGTTCGTTGGTGTCAGGAGTGTTTAAGGAATTCTCATTTCTGAGGGAAGATGAAAAGGTCAATTCTGCCGATCGCAGGTTCATCGATTTTGTTCTCGATATGAATTATGATGTCGATTGGATATACACTGCCATCCCTGAGCTTATGAGGATCCTCCATCTGTACTATGGCGAGCGTGTCGTCGTGTTGATCGATGAGTATGATCACGGACTCATCTCAGCGGCATCCAGTGATGATCTTGAGTGGATGATCAAGACGATGTCCACATTCCTCGCCATGATCCTGAAGGTCAGTCCACATGTCAAGTTCGCATATATGACCGGGGTCTCACAGCTGTACAGGGCCGCATTGTTCTCCGGCGTGAACAATCTGGATGTGGATTCCGTCTTGGATTCATACTCTGGTGATAGGTTCGGATTCACTGAGGACGAGGTCATGGCGGTCCTTGAGAACATAGGGCATGCTGACGATCTTGATGAGGTCCGCAGGTACTATGACGGGTACCGTATCGGCGACCACCATGTGTACAATCCGTTCAGTATCATCAACTATGCCGCCAAGAAGAGGTTGGAGCCGTACTGGGTCGTAACCTCTGATACCAATCCTCTGGAAACGATGCTGAACCGTATGGACCTGGGCAATTTCGAGTCCGTGTACTCGTTGCTGAGTGGCGGTTCCGTACGTTCGTATGTGGACAATGATTTCAGCTATGCCGATCTGGCCAACCCCGACTTCCATAAACTGGTCACATTCATGGTGATGACCGGGTATCTAACAGCCATGCCCTCCGACGACGGACAGTATGATGTTTCCATACCCAACGAAGAGGTCCGCCAATCGGTTAAGAGGATATTGAACAAGGCCATCCCTTTGTCCAACCGTAATGTTGTGAATTTCGTCCGTGCCTTCATCGACCAGGATGTAGAGGGGATGACATCCTGTATGGAGAACATACTATCCTATCACAGCTACTTCGACCTCAAGGACGAGACATCGTACACCATCATCCTGATGCAGGTCCTGTCCGAACTGATATCCCGTTACGACGTCAGGACACAGGTGGAGTCCGGGAACGGCAGGGTGGACATCATGTTGCGTCCGATGGTCAGGGGTCTTCCGCCCATGGTGATCGAAGTGAAGCGGGCGAAGAAGGAGAAGAAACTCGGGAAGGCATTGGATCAGGCACTGGAGCAGATCCATGACCGGAGGTACACGATGGGTATGGAGGGCGATGTCACGCTGATGGGGTTCGCCTTCTGGGGCAAGGTGCCCGCTGTCCGCATCGAGCACATCACCGTGTGATGTCTCCTGCCCCTTCTATATACAGGTCCGTGGATGTCCGACCCATGTCCGAGGGAACCCGTCTCAACAAGTTCATAAGCGAGGCCGGAGTGGCCTCCCGCAGGGCCGCAGACCGCATGGTCGAAGAGGGTAGGATCACCATCAACGGCAGGACCGCCGTGGTCGGTGACAAGGTCTTCGACGGTGACGAGGTGGCTGTTGACGGGAAACCCGTGTCCAAGGTGGAGGAGGACATCATATTGGCCTTCCATAAGCCCAGAGGCATCACATGCACCTCCAACCCTGATGATAAGGATAACGTGATCGATTTCATCGGTTATCCCAAGAGGATCTACTCCATCGGGAGGTTGGACAAGGATTCGGAGGGTCTTCTGCTGATGACCAACAACGGGGAGCTGGCCAACCTGATTATGCGTTCCCGCGGGGAGCATGAGAAGGAGTACATCGTCACCGTTGACAAGCCCGTGACTGACGGTTTCATAAAGGGGATGTCCGGAGGGGTGCCCATCCTGGATGACAGGATCACCAAGAAGTGTTTCGTGGAGAGGACCGGTGAGAGGCAGTTCCGTATAATCCTGAAACAGGGTCTGAACAGACAGATACGCAGGATGTGCGAGTACTTCGGATACGATGTGAGACGTCTGGTCCGTGTCAGGGTGATGAACATCGAACTGGGCGATCTGAAGGTGGGCCGTTACAGGGACATCACGAAGAAGGAGCGCGAGGAGCTCTTCAGGGAGTTGGGGTTATGATAGAGGTGAGGAGACTCAGGAGGGAGGATGTTCCCGAACTGCTCGCGGTATCGTTGGTCGAACTGGGCGAGGATTACCTCGATGAGGATGATTTCTACGATGCCATAGATGCGGATGGCCAGTTCTGCAACGTCGCGGTTCTGGATGGGAAGGCCGTGGGATTCGCCATCTGCCAGGTCTTCGGTCCCGAGGGGGAGGAGGAGTTCCTCCATCTGCCCGACTGTCCCGAGAGGGACCAGGTCATGTCCATGGGGAGGATCGGTCTGGTGGATTCCGTGGCCGTATCGGATTCGGCCAAGGGTCATGGGCTCGGTTCGAGGATGTGCTCCCAATGTCTGGATGACATGAGGGAGATGGGCTGCGGGATGGTCTGTGCCATGGCATGGAAGAGCATCACCGGGACCACGAACATCGCAGGGATACTGAGGAAGATGGGGTTGGAGGAGACCGTGGCGATCCAGGGTTACTGGAACACCATGGTGGATTCCCCTGAGGGACACCACTGTCCCGTATGCGGTGCCCCCTGCAAGTGCTACGGTGTCTTCTGGAAGAGATTGCTCTGATCATTTCCGGAGGATGCCCTCCATCCACCCCAGGATGTCCGAGTAGACCTCCTGGCGGTTTGTCTCGTTGAGGATCTCGTGTCTGGCGCCGGGATACAGTTTCATCTCCGGCCTAAGACCGAACCTCTCCAGGTCCCTCTTCGCCTTCTCCACACCCTTCCCCATATCACCTATGGGGTCGTCCGAGCCCGAGAGCAGGATGACCGGAAGGTCCTTGGGGATGTTCCCGAACCCCTCATGTGATTCCAGCTTCCTTATCATGGTCAGGAGGTCCCTGAACCCTGCCACGGTGAATCCGAATGTGCAGAACGGGTCCGCGTTGTATCTCTCGATGGTATCCGGGTCCCTGGAGATCCATCTGTTCCTCATCTCCGGTTCGTCGAACTTCTTGTCGTTGGAACCGAGGATGATGTCGTTCAGGAAGGGGCTGACATAGTGGGTGCCCTTGCTTCTGCACAGGTGTTCGGCGATGGTCAGTCCCAGCCACACGGACCCCTTGGATTGGTTCCCGGTGCCGACTATGATGGCGCCCGCCACGTGGTCCCCGTACATCGTGAGGTAGCGTCTGGTCACGAAGGATCCCATGCTGTGGCCGAGGATGAAGTGGGGAACGTCCGGATGGTCGGATTCGACCCTCTTCGTCACCTCGAACAGGTCGTTCACTATCACGATATCACCGTCCTCCTCGGCGATGAACCCGTGGTCGTTTGGTGATGTGTTCCCGTGGCCCAGATGGTCGTGACCATATACAGCGATTCCGGCGGTGTTGAGGAACTCCGCGAATTCGGAGTATCTGAGGATGTGCTCGATCATCCCATGGGATATCTGAAGGGTGGCCCTGACCTCTCCGTCGGGGACCCATCTGTGGCAGTTCAGTTCCGCATCCCCGCGTGTGGACGGGACCCTGAAGTTCTCGCATGTCATATACGGTGAATCCCTTAGGATGGGTTATGAATGTGACGGAGGGTGTTGCGCAGGGGTCGGGATGAAATACGACCGTTGCATCCTTCGGACCATCATGTTCGCTTACGTCGACACCCGTGTATCCAATCCCATCAGACAGAAGTTCGAGGCCTATCTCAAATCGACCATGGCATTCGTCAAGAGGAAGGGTCTGGATCTCCGTTTCGAGGTCGTCGGTATCAGGGAGAGGGGACTTACGGTCTCCGACAGGGACGATCCCAAGGGTTTCAGGTTCGGTTACAGCCTGGTCATGGAGATGTCCGATGACGGGATCCCGGAGGATGCCCAACATATCAGCGACATAGTCTATGCAGGGCTGAGGGATGCGGTCTGGAACACGCCGTTCAGGAACGTGGAGGACAGGGAGGATTGCTTCGTGGTCCGTCTCCAGGATAGGAACGACACGTCGATAGTCCACGAGTGTCAGGTGTCGTTGATCATGAGGGATGTCTCGGGAAGGGTCCTCTACAGGTATCAGGACATGTACAACGGAGGATATGTGTTCAGACCCATCGAGGGTACAGAGGGTTACGATGAACTGTTGGATTCGGTCCATGGGAAGTTGGAGGATCCGTTCAAGAAGATCAGAAGGGCCTGCAAACTGAAGATGAACGATGATCCCGAGAGGTGCACCGCCCTGATCTATGCCGAGGTCATCCGCGACCTGGCCAAGGACCCTGAATGATCACAGGGTCTCGGTGATGCCTGTCATGTTCCCGCAGTCGGCGGGGACCAGTTCGGGGATGTCCCCGAAGACGGCGACCTTGTCACCACAGCATGCGAGGCACCCTTTCACACCCTCGATGGATCCGATCGTTCTGACGGACCCCTGAAGCGAGTCTTCATCCCTCACGAGGTTCCCGAGGGCCGTTGCGCAGCAATCAGCCAGGATAACATCGTCCGAGAACACTGTGCTGATGCTGCTGCTTCCGAAGGAGACCGAGGGTCCCACGGTCCTGGATGATGAGCAGACCCCGGTGATACGGTCGGATTGCATCATGAATGCCATGTCCCTCAGAACCGGGTGGTCTGCGAATAATCCCACGGCGGACGGTTCCGATGAGAGGAATGCTATGTCCCCTCCGTTCTCCACTATCGCGATACCGGAACCTGCTTCGATGAGCCTCTCCGCGGTACGGAGTGCCACCGCACCGGCGACACCGGCCATGGGTCCGACACCTGCAAGGACGGATGCCCTGCACATGCTCCTGATCAGAGGATCATCCTTCTCCGATTCAGGATATGGGTCGTAGGTGATGCCGAAGAATGGGTCCTCGGCTATCTTGGACTCTATGATCGAACGTGCCTCGAAGACACCGTCTCCGATATGTCCTTCCATGCCGTCGTCGCATACGACGGTGAGTATGGTCTCCCTGTAACGGAACCGTGTCCTCATAACTCGAGCTGGATCGCCTTGACGGAACAGGCGTTGATGCAGGATCCGCAGGCGATGCAGGTCTCGGTGTTGAGCCTTACCTCCATGGTCTCCCTGTCATGGTAGATGGATCCCGAGGGGCAGAGGGACACGCATGCGCCGCAGCTCCAGCATCTCCTGGAATCATGGGATATGTGTCCGGAGAGTTTCCTGACGGTGAACCCCATCTCCTCGAGGTGTCTCATCCCGTTGATTATGTTCGTCTCATCACCGATGACGCTGAGGAGCATGAACCCCACACCGTCCCCTCCGATGTCCGCCCTGAGCACATTGGGCTTCAGGTTGAACTCGGAGACCAATGTGTACGACACGGATTCGAGGACGTTGCTCTCGTTGAAATCTATTCTGTATTTCGACTCCATCTCACTGACCTCCTTCCCTCAGACCCTTGAGCTTCCCTTCCTTCGGAAGTGACAGACAGGGTTCGTTGAGCAGGAACTCCCCGTGTTCGATCCAGTCTTTGAGTGTGTTGG
>CAZCMJ010000055.1:0-8745 GCA_964499845.1 uncultured Methanomassiliicoccales archaeon | reverse complement strand
ACGGGGTCGACCCCGCCAGGGCCGTCAGGGGTAAGGCCATCGATCTCGACGACCTCTTCGCAGAGGTCCTGGGAGACCAGGCCGACGAACTGCTCCACATCGACACCAAGGATGTCGGAGGAGACTACGGATCCCTGGAGAAGGATGAGATGGAGTACATCGAGGAGGAGGAGTCCGAGGACTATGACGACCTCGATATGGACTTCGACGGTGGAGGTGAGTGATAATGGCAAGTAAGGATACCGTCAAGGCATTGGTCAACAGGGGAGTCGATTTCGACGCGGCGAACCTGTTGGTCTCCAAGTTCAAAACCCTCAGCGGGATCAGTGCCGCCGGCGAGGCAGCCCTCGTCGAGGTCGGACTGACCGAGGAGGATGCCAGGGCTGTCATAGTCAAGATCGGCAAGAGGCCCGCCACGTCCTCGTCCAAAGCGAAGAAGGTCGTGGAGGAGGAGGTGCCCGTCCAGCCCATGGAGGAGGTCACCAACTTCTACGAGTACTCCGAGGGTGAGCTCAGGCTCAAGGCCCTCTCCCAGGAGCTCGGCATCGAGCTTCCCATGAAGATTTACGTCGACATCGCGGCCCGTATCAAGAATGCGGACCTCGACGACGACGTATGCAAACAGCTGCTCATCGTAGCCAATAGGATGTACACATCCCACAAGATGGACCGCAACGAGTCCGCAGGGGTCATGGCCGCGCACTCCATCGGAGAGCCCGGTACACAGATGAACATGCGTACATTCCACTACGCGGGAGTCGCGAACATCAACGTCACGCAGGGATTGCCCCGTCTCATCGAGATCGTGGATGCCAGGCGTGTGCCCAGCACACCGTCCATGGACATCCCCCTCATCGGCATCGCAGCCGAGGATGAGAACGTGGCCCGTCACGTCGCCTCGAACATCGAGATGACGCTCCTGCTCGACATAGCCTCCGTGGAGACGGACATCACCAACATGAGGTTGATCATCAACCCCGATGTCCGTAAGATGGAGTCCAGGGGCATCAAGTCCGAGGACATCGTCGAGAGGCTCAACAAGGTGAAGGCCGTCCGTAACATGGTCACAATGTCGGGATTCGAGATCGTGGTCACGTCCGACGAGCCCTCATACAAGAAACTGCAGGTGATGTATGACGCCATCAAGGGTGCCAAGATCAAAGGAATCGACGGCATCACGAGAGCGGTCCTCTCCAAGACGGAGGGATCATGGAAGATCATCACTGAAGGAAGCAACCTCAAAGAGGTCCTCAAGGTCGAGGGTGTGGATGCTGACAACGTCATGACGAACAGCATCCTGGAGGTGGCCGATGTTCTCGGTATCGAGGCGGCCAGGAACTCCATCATCCATGAGGCTATGGGAACACTCGGAGAGGCAGGTCTTGACGTCGACATCAGGCACATCATGCTTGTGGCCGACCTCATGACCAACGATGGTTATGTCAAGGCCATCGGAAGGCACGGAGTGTCCGGAAAGAAGTCCTCGGTTCTCGCCAGGGCGGCTTTCGAGATCACAGCCGCGCATCTCCTGCACGCCGCGATGGTAGGAGAGGTCGACCACCTTGAGGGAGTCACCGAGAACATCATCGTCGGACAGCCGGTCACACTCGGTACCGGTGCAGTAAACCTTATTTACACACCCAAGAAGGGGGATAAAGAATGAGCGATGAAAAAATCGATATCGGCAGAGCATTGAAATCTGCAATCTCCACCGGAAAAGTGGAGTTCGGAGTAGATCAGACAACCAAGGCAGTCAAGGATGGAAAGGCCCAGATGGTCGTTCTCGCCAGGAACTGCCCCAGCGCAGAGCTTAAGGGAGATCTCGGAGTGAAGGTACACGTGTACGACGGAAACAACATGGAGCTCGGTGCTCTCTGTGGAAAACCCTTCTCCGTTTCTGCCCTTGTGATCATCGACAAAGGTAGCTCCAACATCTTAACGCTGTGAGAATCATGTCCGCAGATATCGTACTTACCGAGGATACGCTCAGGTACATCTCTCTGTTCGAGCAGATCACCAAAGCGAACGCCATCGATTGTATGGACACTGAGGACAAACTCGTGTTCGTTGTCGAGAAGGGACAGGGAAACATCGCTGTCGGAAAGAAAGGGGAGCATGTGATCAAGCTCAAAGACAAGACCGGGAAGAACATCCAGGTTGTCGAATATTCCGAGGATCCCGAGCAGTTCGTGAAGAACGTCTTCCACATCTACAATCCTCAGAAGGTCGTTATCGAGCAGCGCGGAAACATCACTCACGCAACCATCACAGTGGACCCCAAGCTCAAGGGCCGCGCGATCGGGAAAGCCGGTAAGAACCTGCGCATTGCCAGGGACATCGTGAACAGGCACCACGAGATCCAGAGCATCAGCGTCGACTGATCGGACCCCCTACGGTCAACCATCGTACGGTTGGGGACAGACCCAAACCTCTTAGGAAACCCTTTACAAAATCCTTGTTTTTCGATATCTGGCTATGTGTGTGGAAGGTGTTCCGGAGGGGGTGCCTCCGGATCAGTTGAGAGGGGTCCTCTCGACTTCGAGGCCATCCGCGGTGGGGTACTGTTCGGAGATGTAGGACTTATCATCCAACGAATCGGCCACCACCTCCAGTATCCATGGTGCGACCTCGACCTTGCCGTCGAGGGCGACCATCATCCCGTCATCCACGCCGAGGGTTCTGAGCCTCTCCATGGTGGCCTCCGTGTCCTTGGTGTAGACGTATCCCCTCACCAAGGTGCCGTCCTCGGTTATGGCCTGGTAATCGGTGCAGATGTGCTCCGCCCTGCGGATGAGCCTCCTGCGTAACTGGACACCGTCTTTGAAGGATGACGAGCAGAAGTGGATGTCCGCCTTCCTGTTGGCCTTCATGACCTTCCTGGCGGTCTCCTCGGACCCGAGGATGGCCGACGAGACGTCGTCCCTGACCCGATATCCCTCGATCTCCATCATGCTCCAGTTGCTCTCGGAGAACTCCAGTTCGTTGAGGTTCACGAACCCCACTCCGACGGATGTCGCATAGGAGACAAGGGCGTTCAGCTCCTTCTCCTTCCCGGGGATGGCGGGGACCTCTATGCCCACATCCATTTTGGTGGATGAGACGATCTCCGCCAGCGCGGTCTCCTCCATCCTGGTCCATGAGGATACGGGTGGATGGAAGCGGATCTCGTCGAGACCTGCGGCCTCCAGTCTTGCGACCTTCTCGCGGTCGATGGTGGCGGTGTAGAGGTGGATGTGGTGCTCCGGTCCGAACCTGCCCTTCAGGAGTTCGATCATGTGGATGGTGCGGTCCAGGACCACCAACGGGTCCCCTCCGGTGATACCCGTTCCCGTGGCATCCATGGACTCCGCCTCGGCGATGATCTCCTCGTCGGTAGTGACCCTCCCCTCGTTGGCGTAGATGACGTCAAGTCCCTTCTTCTCCAGGGATACGGGGCAGTAGAAGCAACCCCATCCGCATTTGCCTGTCACGAGCAGGACCATCTTCGATCCGTTGATGCAGTGCTCGCAGCCTTTGGCCACGGGGCCTGTGCACAATGAGCCGCATTCCATCTTCCTGAGCATGGTCCGTCGGAAGGTGCGAGGGGTTAATAAGGTGCGTGTGGATTGGAGCGCCATGAGATCCGACAGCAGACTCGTGCTCGCATTGGACGAGACGGACGGGGAGAAGGCCCTGGCCATCGCAAGGTCCGTGGGGGACATCGTGGACGCCATCAAGATAAACTGGCCACTGGTCCTCTCCGAAGGACCTCAGATGATCACGAAGCTGTCGGAGATGAGCGAGGTCATATGCGATTTCAAGGTCGCCGACATCCCCAACACGGTCAGACTGATCGTGGAGAACGCGGTGTCGAGGGGGGCATCCGCGGTGATCGTCCATGCGTTCACCGGTGACGATTCCCTCAGGGCCGCCGTGGAGGCATCGGGTGGTGCGGAGATCTACGCCGTCACCGAGATGAGCCATCCCGGGGCCAAGATGTTCACCGCACAGCATGCGGAGGAGATGGCCCGTCTGGGAGTCGAATGCGGTGTCAGCGGATTCATAGCTCCTGCGACCCGTCCGGACAGGATAAGGGCCATACGCGGCGTCGTTGGTGACAGGAAGATTCTCTCGCCCGGTGTGGGCGCCCAGGGAGGGAAGGCGTCCGATGCCATCTCAGCAGGGGCCACATACGCCATCGTGGGCCGTGCGATATACGGTTCGGAGGACCCCCGTGCATCCGCGGAGGCCTTCGCAGAGGACATCCGGACGGTCCTCTGAGACCCCCTCCGGACCCCGGGGAATCCGTCCCCCTTCTCTCTTATATTATTAGTAAGCGAAACCCATGAATCTTTTTATACGAGTCCGAGTATGGGCGCCTATTCTATAGACGGAGACTTGTAGAATGCGTCAATTCGGAAAAGAGTCAGCCGCCCCCGCCGATACAGGGGGCAGTCGCGATAAACGCGACAAAGGGTGGTCGAAGAACCACTGGTGTGCACTCTCTCTGGGCGTCATCGTCATAGTGGCCCTGCTGCTTAGGACGGTGTTCGCATACGGATTATCCGCGGACGGCAATTTTGCGCTGTCGGGCGGATCGAGTGCTCAGTATCACCTGCATGTGATCGAAAGTATCCTTAACGGCAACTATGCCCTCGCGGATTCTGCCGTCAACTACCCTGCCGGCGGACTCATGGTCTACCCGCCCCTGATGGATTTCCTGGCCGCTATTGTCGCCATGATCCTCTCGGCTGCGGGAATGGGAACCACCGAGGCAGCATCTGCCGGTATAGGTGTCCTCAACCCCATCATCGGTGCCCTCACCTGCATCCCCGTGTTCCTCGTCGCAAAGGAGCTCTACGGAAAGAAGGCCGGAGTCGTTGCAGCGCTCATCTTCGCGTTCCTCGCCCTGCCCATCTCCACCTCCGTGTTCTCCAGCGGAACCGAGTATGCCCTTGCGGCGTTCCTCGTCGCCTTCATGTCCTTCTTCCTCGTGAAGATGGTGAAGGCCATGGATGCCGAAGCGGGCTCCCGCAAATCTGTCTACGTCAATGCCGTCCTCGCAGGAGTGTTCCTCGGTCTGGCGGCACTCACATGGAACGGATTCCGCATCCTGCTGGTCCTCCTCATCGTCGCGATGGTCGTCCAGCTCCTCGTGGACCGTTTCAAGGGAAGGGACGTCTCCACCGCCCTCGTCGCATATTCCGTCGCGATGCTGATCGGTGTGGTCCTCGCGGCAGTCTACTATGTGCCCGCAGGCCTCTGGGATGCGGTCTTCTCCGGACCCCTTCTCATCACGGTCGTCGCCATCGTCTTCGGATTCCTGTTCAAGGCAGTGCAGTCCAAGCCCTGGATCGTCACCGTTCCCGCACTCGTCGTCGTCTTCATCGTGTTCCTCGCGGTGATGTACTTCGCAGCCCCCGACCTGTTCACCGCTT
The DNA here is from genome assembly GCA_964499845.1 of uncultured Methanomassiliicoccales archaeon. Lineage (GTDB taxonomy): Archaea > Thermoplasmatota > Thermoplasmata > Methanomassiliicoccales > Methanomethylophilaceae > Methanoprimaticola. The sequence goes on along the minus strand of CAZCMJ010000055.1, from coordinate 3,328 downwards.
TCGTCAGCGGCAACAGCGTCTACAGCAGTTCCATCATGGCATCCCTGGCCTCCAGCCACGTGTCCATGTCCAACGTCGCCGCTTACTACGGGTGGCTCACAATGTGGCTCCCCATCTGCCTGGCCATCTACGAGTTCTACGTCTTCCTCAGGAAGGACCGTTCGTACGTCAGGCTCTTCACCACCGTTTGGCTGTTCGTGCTCTTCCTGAGCGTCTGGACCAACTATGCCAACGCAGCGGTCGTCGGAGCCGTCTTCGCAGTCGGATCCGGAGCGACCATCGTTATGGTCCTCGAGAAGGCCGACCTCAAGACCTGGTACAAGACCATGAAGACCGCAGGATTCCCCGGATTCCTCAGGAAGATGATCAAGCCCTTCCCGTTCGCATCCGTCCTCGTGGTCGCACTCCTCGTGGTCGTGCCCAACTTCACATTCGCAGTCGATGCCGGAATGCCCGCCAACGACGCAGACCATTCATTCAACGGAAACACCAGCTTCGTCATCAAGACCGGTGATTCCTACCCCATCGGGGACCTCTGGAACGAGTACTCCGAGAAGGACAAGTCCGGAGCCCTCGTCAACTGGATCGACTACACCTACGATGCGGTCTCCCAGGGTAAGTTCACCACCGTCACCGACCTCATCGGCGGCGGTTCCAGTGCCGCGGCCCATGTGTATATGTCCGACGGAACCTCCGGTTCCCTCGCAGCCATGATCATGCGTCTCGCTCTCGACGGAGAGGCTGATTGTTCCTCACTCCTCCCCGAGACCGTCAGGTCCTATGTCGCAGATCCCGAGAAGGCCGTCGCAGAGATCGAGGCCAACCCCTCCGTTTACGGAAAGCTCAGGTCCGACATCACTGACGAGAATGCAATCTACCTCGCATCCGTGAGGTACATGCAGGAGAACATGAGCGCATCCGACATCAGCGCCCTCTACGACAAGGTCAGGGCCCAGACCGGCGACAGCATCAACTATGTCCTCGCCGACGGATCCATGCTCCCCATCCAGTACGGTGACAGCAACAGCTTCTCCACCGTCGCATACTTCGCAGGCTACTCCGTCGACAAGTACGGTGCCGCCTCCGAGTACTACTCCATCAATACATACTACGGATACACCCAGTACACCGACGTCATCTACGACACCTTCGTCTGGAAGATGCTGATCGGACCCTCTGCCGCCGATGCGGGATACACCAGCAGCTACAGTTACCTTGCAGCCCTGTCCTCCAGCAACGGTGAGAAGGGATCCGCCATGGCCATCCCCGGATACGGACTCGCAGGATACGACGTCGCATTCTGGAATGTCAAGTACAACGCCGACAACAAGGCCACCGCCACATCCGACGGATGGGAGTACATGAACGGATACGACGCCATCGCCAAGCAGAAGGCCGAGGGCGGACTCATCAACTACCTGTCCTCCATCGTCCTGCTCGAGTACGTCGGACCATCCTACGGTTACTCCGATGTCGAGGTCGTCGACAGTGCCGGCAACGCAGTGGACGGTGCCACCGTCTCCGTGTACTACTACAGCGAGGATGCCGGAAGGTACGTCCTCTTCTCCGAGGTCAAGAGCATCGACGGAATCGCTTCCGTCCCCGCCCCTGCCGCAGAGAAGGTCAGGTACTCCGTGTCCGTCGGAGGCAACGTCGTCCTCACAACCGAGTCCAAGGAGTCCAAGGTCATCATCGGACTCGCCGACATCGAGGGAACCATCGAGATCGATGGATCCATCGTCACCGGTGCCGACTTCTCCCTCGAGCTCGAGGGTAAGGCCACCGGAAAGGTCGATCCCGAGAAGATCTCCGTCGTCGACGGAATCATCTCCATCAGCGGTGTCCTCCCCGACACATACACATACACACTGTACGACACCTCCGGATCCTCCGCAGCGACCGGAACCGTCGCACCTCAGGCCGGCGAGATGGTCGGATTCAAGGTCAACCCCAAGTCCTACACCATCACCGTCACGGTCGAGGATCTCAACGGAGAGAACGTCGAGAGTGGAATCGTGGTTGCAACCAACACCTCCACCGGTGTCCAGTTCCAGAAGGCCATCGAGGGCGGAAAGGCGGTCGTCACCGTCCTGCCCGGAACCTACACCATCTCCATGGGAGAGGGAATGGTCACCGTCGACACATCCACGAGCAACGCCAGCAGCGGTAACAGGACCAAGACCGTCGTCGCATATCCTGCACAGACCGTCTCCCTCGGTGTCTCCAAGGGAGTCTACACTGCGGCATCCGGAGCCTTCTCCACCGTGTCCTACATCGGATCCGACGGATCCGTGAAGGTCGACCTCCCCGTCAGCATCGGTACCGACAAGATGGTTTACACCATCTACGGACTCCTCGACGGAAAGGTCTGCCACGCAGCATACACCTCCGGGGACAGCGTCTCCCTTAAGACCGAGAACATGGCCATCGTCACAGGTGTCCTGAAGAACGGCGAGAAAGGGGTCTCCGGAACCGTAAGGTTCATCGCAGGCGATGAGGTCTTCTCCGCGTACGCGGATTCCGAGGGCAAGTTCACCGCCTATGTCCCCGCAGCATCTTACACGATCTACGCCGACAACGGCAGCGACAAGGTGTTCCTCGGAACCAAGGGTGTCAGCGGATCCTCTGATATCGGCGACATCAGTCTCGTCGACGGAAGGAAGATCACCATGACCTTCAGGTACGCCCCCCAGGTCAGCGGAACATCATATGTCAAGGTCCCCTTCGCGATGTCCTCTGTCGAGTTCACCTACGACGGAAAGGACTATGTCCTGAAGGGAATGACCGGAACCGACGGAAGCTCCGCATTCTTCATCCCTGACGATGTGGCGAGCACCATCACCATCAACGGTGGAACACTCCAGAACGATGTGTTCGACTGCAGCGACCTCAAGAAGGAGATCACCGCTGGAACCTCCAACAACTCCAACTACTTCAACGTCAAAGTCAAGGAGAAGGACGATGACAAGAACATCATGAAGGACCAGACCGTTTCCGCAGGCGACTACTCCATGAAGCTCACCCTCTATGATGACGATGAGAAGGTCTACGAGTTCGCCAGGAACGAGACCAAGCAGATCCCCATCGGACAGTACGATGTCGTCATCGACGGATCCGAGGGATACTACTACAAGGGAACGGCCTACGTCTACGCCGGATCCGAGGGATTCGTCGGAATGGATGTCGAGAAGGTTTATGCAGTGGTCATCACAAAGGGCGCAGGCGACATCCTCAAGATCGAGACCGAGGACGGGGCATACCACATGTCCGGTTCCACCTACTACTTCGAGGAGGGCTACCAGTACTATCTGAAGTCCGAGAGGACCGA
>CAZCMJ010000054.1:0-8991 GCA_964499845.1 uncultured Methanomassiliicoccales archaeon | reverse complement strand
TTCCTATGCAGTGGAGTATCCTCGCATCCGCTCTGCTGAGGAGTGTTAGGTCCCCACCTATGCCAGACAGTCTTATCACTTGTATCACCTGAGAATGAAGGGGGCGCTGACGATACAATGCCTGAGGATGCACGCCCCGGACATCCTCCTGAAACGCTATCATCCGTCCGAGATTCGGGCTAATGTAGCGGTTGACAGTGTCGGGGATATCCCCTGACCATCTTCATCCTCCCGGATGGGGGTTCGCTGCCCCGAGCCCCGTTCCCCTCATGGGTCACGGTACGTCCGTGGTTCTGTCAGTATAAAAAGAAGGTACTGTGCGGTTATACTAACCTCTTCATCAGCCTTTTCTAGATAGTAGGTCTTTAACGACACTATCATCGACGTCAATCCATGGCCCTTCCCCTTCTACAATCTTTCTGTATTCGGGATCAACCAATTCATTCAGGAATGCAGCACAAAACAAAGGATAGTGTTCAATTCCATCTTCGTCTATGCGTATATCTCCATCTTCAAGGAGTATTCTGCGATCTATGTTGAAGAAATCACATACTTTCTTCAATGATGCCGCATTCCTACTTTTGCCCGATTTGACTTCGATCACTGTTAAATCCGGTCCAAGTTCCAGGACGAAATCTAGTTCCATCTGTCCCTTTCCATTGGTTTTTCTGTAATAGCGTGGCTTCATCTCTGATTTCATCAGACATTCTGCTACTATATTCTCCATCAGGGCACCTTGATTGAATCCTGCATCATTTCTCATGATCGCTAAGCGTGCGGGATTACCATATAGGTGAGTGAGCATCCCTGTATCGGAGAGATAAACTTTGAAGACATCTGGATTAACATTCCCTTCCACGGGTTTGGCCGGTTGATCAAGGCTGTAGCAGAAGTTTCCAATTCCGGAATACATGATCCATAACAGATTCTCTCTGTATGAATCCATGCAGGCGCGAACCTTGTCTCTGCTATCTATGCGGGATAGCATGAATCTTTTGTTTGTATCGGATAATTGGTTTTCGATGGATCTGAAGCAGGCAAGGGTCTTTGTGCTCTCTTTCTCATCATTGTAGCGGTTGATGTCTCCCACGATCGTATCTATTATGGAAGACATGCTTTCATCGGTGTCGCGAGGATTTCTACGGATTATATAGTCGTTGACACATTGTGGCATTCCACCTACACCCATAAATTCTCTGAATCTGGACATAAGTCCATTTACTATGGCGGGGCCTAGCGGTTTTTTATCTGATATCATCTCCCGAATACGATCCGTCATTTCATCATCGTATCCGAGTGCCCATAGGAATTCTTCAAAGTCCAACCCATGCATGGTGATATGTTCTTCATATCCAACCGGAAGGAGGGGCGGCAATTCTTCGTTTTTTCTGTATTTTCTTTTGTAGAGACGAGAATCTTCAACTCCTAAAAGGGATCCGGATGCTATGACGTCATAGCGTTTATCCTGAGAGAAGCTTTTCAGAGATGAACGTGCCTTTGGACAATCTTGTATTTCATCGAAGAAGAGGAGTGTGTTCTCCGGTGTGATGGTTTTGTCTAAAATGATGCTAAGTCTGGAGATGATCGTGTTTACATCCAGATTGGATTCGAATGCTTCGTGCGCCTCCGTGTTCTCATGGAAATTGATCTCCACAATTTCTTTGTAATTGTTGTTGGCGAACTCTCTTATTATGAATGTTTTACCGATCTGACGTTGACCTTTGATCAGCAGGCAATTGTGCTTACGATTCTTCCATCTCACCAGGTCATCGTAGACCTTCCTCCTCAACATGTTTGAGTGAGGTGTTTCTGAATATAATATTATGTCGAAACCAGATTATTTCTGATAAAAAATTGTACTTAACCCGATATTTTTGTTATAAATGTTGTTCAAAACCAGAAATTTTTAGAGTAATAATTGTTCAAAACCAGAATAATCGAAGGATGATTGTGTCCGAAACCAGAGTGATCTTGAAATCGGTTCCACACAATTTCGATAAAAGGAAACCGCACCGGTCCCCCGGTGCGTAAGGCGTTTCAGGTGATGACCTTCAGTTCTTGGCCGCGATGGCGGCGTCCACGTAACCCTGCCAGGCGGCCTCGAGATCGGGCCTCTGGATGGTGTCGAGGACGTACTGTGCGAACTCGTCGCCGGTGGCACCGTTGGACCTTCCGGTCATGACCAGTTTCCTCTCGAACTGGCAGCAGATGTCCAGTGCCATCTCCAGCTTCCTTCCCTTCTCGTTTTCGCCGATGTGGTTCATCATCAGGGCGACGGCCTTGATCATGGAGCAGGGGTCTGCGTACTGGGCACGTCCCTCGGTGACCATCCTGGGTGCGGAACCGTGGATGGCCTCGAACATGGCGTACCTCTTTCCGATGTTGGCGGATCCCGCGGTACCGACACCTCCCTGGATCTGGGCGGCCTCGTCGGTGATGATGTCACCGTACAGGTTGGGCAGGACGAAGACCTTGAAGTCGCTCCTCCTGGCGGGGTCGATGAGTTTGGCGGTGGTGATGTCAACGAACCAGACATCGTGCTTGACCTCGGGGTACTCCTCTCCGATCTTGTCGGCCAGGTCCACGAACAGTCCGTCGGTGGTCTTGATGATGTTGGCCTTGACGATGATGGAGACGTAGTTCTTGCCCGTCTTCCTCGCATGCTCGAATCCGGCGCGGATGATCCTCTCGGTACCCTGCTGGGTGGCGACGCAGAAGTCCATGGCCAGGTCGTCGGACACGAAGAATCCGTCGCTTCCCAGTGCGTAGGATCCCTCGGTGTTCTCCCTGTAGAAGGTCCAGTCGATGCCGAGTTCGGGGACGGAGACGGGTCTGACGTTGGCGAACAGGTCCAGTTCCTTCCTCATGGCCACGTTGGCGGACTCGATGTTGGGCCAGGGGTCACCCTTCGCGGGTGTGGTGGTGGGTCCCTTGAGGATCACATGGCATTTCTTCAGCTCGGCCAGGGTGTCGTCGGGGATGGCCTTCATGACCTCCACCCTCCTCTCGATGGTGAGTCCGTCGATCTGTCTGATCTCCACCTTTCCGGCGGCGATCCTGTCGGCCAGGAGGAACTCCATGACCTTCTGGGCGGATGCGCAGATGTAGGGTCCGATACCGTCCCCTCCGCAGACACCGATGATGAGCTTGTCGAGCTTGGAGTAGTCGGTCCAGTCTCCCTCGTTCTTGAGGACCTCGACCCTCTCCAGCTGCTTCCTGAGAAGGGCACCGAATCTCTCCTGTGCCGTCTGGATGGCTTTCTCGTCAACCATTGTTATCGGCCGTGTATCGGGTTATGTTAGATAAACTGTGGTCTCGGGGCCGGATGCGGTTATATTGGATGTATACTCCAATATATTTTATACCCGGAACGGGGTTGAGGCGACCGAGCGGGCGGGACTTCCATATCTGTTTTGCACCACGACACGTTCCGTCCATTCTCCCTGCTCCGTGGATATCCGTGATGGTGGGCGGTCAGGGCCCCCTTCGGTAAGGTGGTATGACCATGATCCCGGGATCGGAACCATGGTCACACCGTCTCATCAGGGTGGTGTCAGATCGTGACCCTTTTGGACCTCTTAACTAACATATACAGGAACAACGGGCTTCCGATTATGGCCGTGATTACTCCTACAGGTAGTCCTGTGGCCCCGATTACCCTGCCCACACAATCACAGACTATCAGGAATGCCCCTCCGAACGCTGCGGATGCAGGTAGGAGGTATCTGTTGTCCGAACCCATGAAGAGCCTGACAATCTGGGGTGCCACCAATCCGACGAATCCGATGACCCCGGTGAAACTGACGACGACCGCCGTCATGAATGAGACGATGATCAAGCATACGATCCTCACCCTCAAGGGGTCCGTACCCATCGTGAGTGCGGGTTTGTCACCTACGGACAGGAGGTTGAGGTCGCTTCTGAATCTGTACAAGATCGACAAGGAGCTTCTGTCCAATTACGACATCGATGCGGTCATCATATTGTACAGCTCCACCTACGACCAGGTGGAGACTGCACTTGCCGGTACCCCTGTCGAGTGCGTCAGGATCGATCCAGAGAGCACGGATTCCTCCCTGAACACCTATCTTCTGATGGGATTCCTCCTTCAGAAGACCGAGCGTGCGGACATAATCGTCGGTTTCTATGACAAATACAACAAGATCATTGCGGACAAGGTTGCGAAGATCGATGACAAGAAGACATCCATCACCATGTACTCCTTCTCCATGTGCGGTACCAAGTACTATCTCACGGAGAATTCCGTATCCGCAGGGACCATCAATCTGTCCGATTTCGAGAAGAACACCCAGTCCATGAAGGATGATATGGGTGCATGGGCCGCGGTTCCGAAGTATCAGGCGGATTACATCATCCAGTATGAGGGTATGAGCCTCAGGAACGATGATGCAGCGAACAAGGTTGACAAGTATACGGCCTACGGACAGTATGCCGCTAAGATGGATGCATATCCCGAACATTATTTCGTCGTGAACAAGAACATGCACGATATCGCCAGGATAGCATTCACAGCCGGTGTGATCTACGAGGAGGAGTTCGGATTGGATTTCGCATACGATCTCTATCAGGAACTCATCGAGGTCTTCTATCCGTACGTGACCGGATTCGATGTCAGAGTGGACACAACCTGTGTCGTCACATACGACATGGTGAAGGACCAGATCAACATCTGATCCCGGGACCATCTGGATCAGTATCCTCTTTCGACAAACAGGGCCCCGGCACATTCTCTTTCCCGGAGGCCCGTCTTCCCTGATATTTTCCGGAGACACTTCACATCCTTTGAAGTGGTTTGCCCAACGTTATTAATCCGACCTGTTGTGCGGTCCGGCATGATATTCGACAGACTGGCAGATGCCATCGTCGGTCATGCCAAGCTCATCCTCGCCTTGTGGGTGGTCATCCTCGTGGTGGCGGCACCCTTCGCACTCAAGGCGGGTTCCGTCATGAGCTATGACACCAACGACATGGCGGATTCGGATTCCGAATCCATGCAGGGGTTCGCCGTCATCGGCGAATACTTCCCCGGTTCGGATGCCGACGTGTCCTCCGTCCCGATCCTGGTGATGCACTACACCGACGGGAACGGTCTGACACAGGCACAGGGTCTCCTGGAGGCCCTCAACGCATCCGTGGGCGATTACAAGGACGATACGGGCGAATGCAAGCTCATGCAGTTCATGGCCATGTCGCCTCAGGAGAAGGGTGACGGTTCCGGTATCCTGATGGTGGGCGTGGTCTACAACCCCGAACTCGATGTGGATGCGACCAGCGACACCCCTCTTCTGAGGGACTTCATCCATGATGTGGAATCGGATTACGTCTCATCCCTGTCCGGGGATTACGCCGTGGATGTGTACCTCACCGGGAATCCGGCGATCATGTACGACATGTCCACCGGCGCCGCTCAGGACATCTCCCGCATCGACCCCTTCACCATCCTCCTGATCCTCATCCTCGTGGGGTTGTTCTTCAGGTCGTTCGTATCCTCGGCCACGCCGCCGATCACCATCGGGTTCGCCTTCGTGGTGGTCATGGGACTGATCTTCGGTCTCGGACAGCTGTTCAACATCTACTTCATCACCGAGATGATGCTCCTGGTGTCCATGATGGGTGCTGGTTGCGATTACTGCATCTTCATCATCGCCAGGTACAGGGAGGAGCTCCGTTCCGGGAAGACCCATGTGGACGCCCTGCACCAGGCCGTGGTCTGGGCCGGGGAGTCCATCGCCGTGTCCGGGGCCGCCGTGATAATCGGGTTCGGAGCCATGTGCATCTGTTCCTTCAGTATGGTCTCCACCATGGGTATCTGCCTCGCATTGGGCATACTTGTGGCGTTGTTGGCCGCACTGACCCTCATACCCTCCATCCTGGCCCTCCTGGGTGACAGGATCTTCTGGCCCTCCACCATGAAGGCATATGGGGAGGGCGGGAAGGCCACCAGAGGATGGTTCGCCGCATGCGGACGCATCGGACACAGATACTTCGAGGCCTCATCCAGGTTCTCCCTGAAACACGCGAAGGCGATCGTGATCGCCGCCGTTCTGGTGACGGTCCCCGCAGCCTACATGGCCATGACCGCCGAGACATCCTACGACATGGCCGGTTCCATGCAGACAGGGGAGTCCGGTGATGGTATGGACCTGATCGGAGAGTATGCGAACCAGGGTCTGCTGATGCCCGACTACGTCATATTGGACTACGCGTCCGACATCGCCACCGTCACGGTGGATCCGGAACTGGGCACCAACGTCCTGTTGTGGAACGACCATTGGAGGAACGATGTGGGGCCGTCGTTGACCTCGCTGTCCGATTCCATATACGATGATGACAACATCGCCTACGTGCTTCTGCCCTATCAGTGGGATGAGCAGGTGGTGGATGCGGTCTCCGTCGTGGGCATGGACGATCCCGCTGCTACCATAGCGTACATAGAGTCCGTAGCACCGGCCACCGTCTCACAGTATCTAGAGGTCGCCATCCCCATGCTCCAGGCGAAGTACGTCGAGGCACTGGTGGACCGGGGCATGTCCATGGAGCAGGCCGTTCCCCTTGCGGATTCCATGATCCTGACCAGTGCCGGACCTGTGATCGACTACATCATCAACTGCACAGGCGGGATCCTGGGAGGTTCCTATGTGCAGGACGGAGAGGCCGGTTCCGGAGGGGTGGACATCATCAAGCTGTCCGTTGCCACCAGGGATTCCGCCATGTCCCCCACATCCATGGGGTCCATCTCCCATGTGAAGGGATGTGTCGATGATTACGTCACCACCTATGACGGATTGGTCATGGAGAAGTGGATCACAGGTTCGGCCGTGGTCCTGTTCGAGGTGTCCGAGGTCATCAGTGACGAGTTCAACACCATCGAGGTTCTGGTCATCCTGCTGATCATCGTCCTGCTGTTCTTCGTGATGAGGTCGTACACGATCCCGTTCAGATCGGTCCTGACCATCATGATGTCCATCTGTTGGACACTCGCCCTGGTCCATGTGGTGTTCGGAAGCCTCATGGATGCGGAGGTCATGTGGCTGATCCCGTTGATCCTGCTCGTCATATGTCTCGGTCTCGGGATGGATTACGACATCCTGCTGACCACCAGGATAAGGGAGAACGTCATGGCCCGTGGTATGGACAACGACGAGGCCATCCATCAGGCCGTGGTCCACACGGGTTCCGTGATCACCATCTGCGGACTGATCATGGGAGGGGCCTTCGGTACCCTGATGCTGTCCTCCATGGTCATGATGCAGCAGTTCGGATTCGCACTGTGCTTCGCCATCCTGGTGGATGCGCTGGTGGTACGTACCTATATCGTGCCCGCAGTGATGCATCTGCTGGGCGATTGGAACTGGAAGTGTCCCGGTTTCATGCGTAGAAAGGTCGGAAGGTCCGAGTGAAACATCAAAGGGGTGGGGGCCGTCCCCCATCCCACCTTCATGTCCTGTTGTCTGCGATACAAAAATAATTTTGAATTATTCTAAAAATAACATCAGATGTATTCATAATAAGATAAATTACTATATTCAGATACAAACTTCTCAATGCTGTCCAGTGGTTGCCGAGGATGCTGAAAGGACGGGAAGTCCCGGATCTGTCGTGATCATTCGCTGATCGGCGGATTCGAAACCGTCCCGTCAGGAGGTGTTTGGTACCAGTATCAACGTTGAATGCCGGAATGATGGTATTCGTATCGTAATCAAAAATGGAGAAATCGAAAGAACGGGTGATGCCCCGTAATTTTGGATTCAGTGGATTTCGGAACAACCCTATCCACAGAATCCACAATGATTAGGTTTACAGGAACATGTGGTTAAGACCACAAAAACGATTTCATAATCTTCTCGAAGAAGATGTCAGTAACCTCTTTGGGGATTTCACAGTCATTGTCATAGCATGAGATTGTCATCGAGGATGATACTGAGTTTTCTTCAGATAACTAATCTCATGGACGGATAGATCAAAGATTCAATAGAATTCAGGAATTAGATTATCTTCATGTTCCTGAGTTTCTCTACATATTCGTCCTCGGTCATTTTGCATGAAGCAAAATCACGGAACTCATTACTTTTTAGTCTTATTTGTCTTGCCATTTTGCATATTAGGGAATCGCTGATTTCCGTCTCTCCATGGCTGATTTTTGTGCGTATGGTGGTTTCCTTTCCATCTATGAAGAGTACAAGAAAGGTATGGTCTCCTTCTCTAGGTCTGAAACCTTTGGAAATCATATTGTTGCAGACTTTTTGTACTTTCAACACGGTCATTTACCGGGCCCCTCTACGTTATTGATAAGCCATTCGCGATATGATAACGCTGATTGGTGGAAAGATTCAGAGCTTCTAAGAACATATTCTTTCCAAGCAAAATCAAGTTCGTCACGGAGGTCTTTTCTAGCATCCTCATCATTTTTTCCACAGGCAAAAAGATCCGCTTCATTGTTTGACAGATGGACACATCCGTTATTATCCACAATACGTGTGAAGTACATTTCATTCTGAAACTTGTACTCTCCGATTGTATTGATGGCAATCATGTCGCAAGATGAGGTTTGATTCAGCAGATTGTATCTGTGATTCAATGTAACACTTGTAGACTGTTTGATCTTTCCAGTTGCCGTTGTTGTATAGATTGATTGATACATTTTATTGATCCTTTCCAAGTATCGTTCCCAGCCAATTGTATATTTGATCTGCTGTTTCGCGGGTCATAATCACTCCGGATGATATTTTGCGAATCACGTTGGTGTTCGATGGTTCGATGGATTGTTCGTTCATCATTTCTCCAGATTCAGTTAGTTCAGCTGTTTCTTTTTTCGGGATTGCCCATCCTTCAGTGAAGAAATTAATCACTATTTCGCCTCTCGGTGTTGTCCCACCATAGGCCCCATTTGCATATGTTGGTTGATAGTCGTCGCTGAAGATATACTGAAAATTAATCATTCTTTTTTCCACTGGTTCACCTCAACTGACT
>CAZCMJ010000053.1:0-9164 GCA_964499845.1 uncultured Methanomassiliicoccales archaeon | reverse complement strand
CTAGAGTATTTTTGAGCACCATCTGATCAATCGATGAGTGTCCGGACCACGATCTCGCGGGCCTTCTCCATCCCGAACGACAGGTACACCGCACCGAGGATGGCCTCGAAGGAATCTGAACGCATGTTCTCCTCCACCCTCTTGGAACCGTTCGGGCCCCTATGTCCTCCACCCACGCGCATCGCGCCGTCTATGTCGATACCTTTTGACAGGAGCCTCTCCGAGATCATGCGGTTGCAGACCTTGTCCTGTTTGAAATCGGTCATGGCGCCCTCCCTCAGATCGGTGGACCTGTAGACCACCTCACACACGATGAACTCCAGAACGGCATCCCCGAGGAACTCCAACCTCTCGTAGGACTCCACGATGCGGGGCGGATCCATATCGCGGGCCTCGTTGGAGTAACTGTCATGGGTGAGGGCCGCACAGAACAGGACCATCTGCTCCTTGGTGATGCCCCTGAGACAGAACGGTTCCCTGGCCAGGAACTCACGCACACCCATCTCGAAATCGGATTCCATGACTGCACCATACCGAATGGCCGATATAGGCGTATCCCTGGGCCGATTGCTCCATCGGAACCAACCTAAGACACATTTTTCTATGAGCCTAAACATTGAACCGACCATGCCAGGAAAGAAACGCCTCAGAATGAGGGGTGTCAAACACTCCACCAAGAGATTGGAGGACGAGCTCCTGGAGCGCTCCAGGGCGCTCTCGGACGACCCGGGACTTCTCAGACCCCAATGTGCCGGAGGATGCAGGAAATGCGTCTTCGACAAACCGTTCAAGGCGATAGATTCTTTGCAGAAGATCAAGAACAACCCCGACGCCCTCATCAAGGAGGCCTCCAAGTTCGGCGGGGACGACCTCGTCCGTGCATATGCGGGTACCGTGTCACTCGCCGCCGCCGGGTCCGTACCCCTGCTGGGTACCGCCACCCTGGGAGGGGAGAAGGTCTCCTATGCCGTCAGAGGCACCGTCGGAGCGGACAAACTGATCGGATGTCAATACTACACCGACCCCAAGATCAGGATCCTGCTCTACAACCAGATGATCAAGAAACACAAGCTCCATCTGTACTCCTTCGGAGAGGACATAGTGTGCTCGGACGACCCCAACATGCCCGAGGACTACCTCTACGACACATTCTGGGAGACCCCTTATGAGTTCCCCGACGACGGCCTGGCCTGCGGACATGACACATCCGCCGTACTGGAACTCAGGATCAAATCCCTGGACCAATGCATCCGCATCTGCGAGAACTGTGCAAGGGATGTGTCCACCGTCCAATACCTCATATCGAGGCTCTCTGCGGTGGACCCCATGGACGACATCGAGGTCCGTGTCAGACACAAGTTCCACTCCGAGAACGAGAAGGACTACGTGGAGGTCAAGGACGACCTCCTGAAGAAGTACATGTCCGGTGAACTGAAGGACAACTCCCTCATATCCACCGTGAAGAGGACGAAGCTCGGCGACCTGAAGGATGCCGACACCGCCACATACATCATCGGCACCAAAAACTACGGCTCCGATCTGACCGCATTCCTCAAGGACATCACGGGAGAGGGATCGGAGATGGAGACCATCAGGAAGTTCCTCTCATCCAACAACAGGGCCGTCGTGATCAGATCCGGGAAATCCTCCGAAGTGCTCTCAGCACTCTGGGAGAACGATTGGCGCGAACTGATCATCGCCCACACAGACAAGGACACCCTCTCCAAGATGGGTGACGTGTCCAAGGGGCAGCCCTCGAACATCCTGAGCATGGCCCATGACATCTTCGTCTCCGCCGATGTGGTCGCGTCCCTGCCCGAGTTCAAGAGGCCGGGGCCGGTGACCGCGATCGCGGACAGCCTTGCGAAGGCCGCCAAGGTCGGAGGACTCCCCATGGTCGTGAAAATCGCCGAACGCACAGGGATGAAAGATAGTAGGTCCCGCTCCGTCGCCGCATCTTTCCTCAAGGCGATGGGTGCCGAGGATGTCCCCATGAAGCTCAGCAGGGACGAGTCGGAGTTCGCGGACTATCTTGTGCCCTTCGTCAAGAATGTGATCGCATCCTCGGGTGAGAAGTACCGCGAGGACATGAACACCCTCCTCACCGCGTCCAGTTCGGGCGAGAAGGTGTGATGCGGACATCCGCAACATAATGTGAAACCGACGGTGCGAATGATTTTACCTCGCGGATGCCGATGATCTCATATCCATCGGATCCGCACGCACCGTCGAATATCCCCCTTATCCGATCCTCATATTCATTCACATAGAATGTATCATGATAATGTATGATCCCGCCGGGACGGATCATGCGGAGTGCCGCAGGCAGGAACTCGGACGTTGTCTGGACATAACCCATGAGGATGCGGTCCGCGAAGGCCCTCCCTCTGAGGTGCCTGTTGTCACCCAATATCGGGATCACAACATCCGAAACTTCGTTGTCCTTCACATTGCGGACCAGGAACTCGTATGATTCGGGGTTCTTCTCACATGCGAACACCCTTCTGGCCCCGGAGAACTTGGCCAGGGGCAGTGTGAAGTAACCGATGCCCGCGAACATGTCCACCACGGTCTCCCCGGCGCAGTCCAGATTCCTCATCCTCATACGCTCATCGGTGTTTCCGGATGCGAACATGACCTTGGTGACATCGAAACCATACCTTATCCCGTTCTCAAGACGGACGGATTCCGTCTCGGTCCCGTAGATCACATCCATACTGGGCCTTCTGAACTCCCCGGACACACCACGAACATCGGCGCATACGGTCTTGGCACCCAGAACCTCGGCATAGGTCCGGCCTATGAGGTCCTTGTAGGGTCCGCATCTCGGGTCCATACGGACGATGACGATGTCCCCCACATACTCCCAGTGGTCGGGCACTATGCCATCCAGTTCGGGATACTCCCTGAGACGCTCGGCGATACGCTCCTGCGGACTCCTACGGTCCAATGTGTGGGCATCACCCTCCATGGTCTCCAATCCCATGGCCTCCACCACAGGGATCGATCCGGGAAGGACCGGGACGTACCTGAACGAATCATCCTTCGATATCTTGGCATGGAGGTCCACATGACCCTCCGACATAAGGGACCTGATGATAGGTCCCGCATCCCCCGAGGGGATCTTGGCGAATGTGACTCTCTTCATAACAGACACCTCAGGGCCAGCGGAATGGCGGCCAGGACATCGGACGGATGTTTCAGGACATCACCGATGACATCGGACGGATGGTCCAAACTCAACTCGTCCAGGGCGGACCTCACATTGTCGCGGGATGCGTACCTTCCGGCACGTGACAGGTCGTCATCACCCAATCTGACGAACATACGTCTGAGACGGTATGCACGGTCGAGCTCCCTGCCGACCCTCTCCCTCCAGACCCTGTCGTAAACGGACAGCGAACGGTCATCGAGGGCATCACGGTCGAGGGCATCGGTGATGACATCCCTCAGTATGGGGACGGACATGAACGCAGGGTATAGTCCCCCGCCGGACACCGGTTTCACCATGCATCCGGCATCACCGATCAGAAGGCACCTGTCCCCGTGAAGGGTACGCCGCCCCCCGAGGGGGATCTTCCCGCTGTACATGCGGATGATCCTGTCGGATGCACCGATGTGTTCGAGCAACGCCCTGAGATAAGGGTGGGGCGGTCCGGCGGACCATGATGTGCACAACCCCACACGGGTGAAATCACCGCAGGGGATCTCCCATGAGAAGAAACCCGGGGCGAAACGGGAACCCAGGTGGATTCTGAAAAGGTCCTGCCTCTCCATCCTCACTGAGACGTCGGCCTGGATCCCGCGGATGTACTCCCTGGGCTGGTTGTTCCCGAGGTTCGCCGCAACCCTGGAGCTGTGACCGTCCGCTCCGACAACAGACCTGGATTTGATGGTGCCCCGATCTGTCTCGACCGAAACGGAATCCGTGACATGATGGAAGATGTACCTCGTGTTGTAATTGTAGACCGCACCGGCATCGGATGCCGCATCGACCATGAGGGAATCCAGCTGACCCCTGTCGACCACACGGGCCTTGGGCCACTGGGAACGGACCTGGACGGTGCTCCCGTCAGGGAAAACGACCTCCGCGCCGTACAATGTGTTTAGGATGTCCGGGCGGACCCCGGACATTGAGATCACGTCATCCGTGATCAGACCGGCGCATTGCACCGGTTGTCCGGAGGAGGGGTGCTCCTCCAGGACCATGACGTCATGGGTGCGTGCGAGGGCGGCAGCGGCCAGGCTTCCGGCCGGACCGCCTCCGACCACCACTACGTCATGCATGTGTCACTCTCAGCACTTCTTGGACTTCTCGTAATCCGCGATGAACTTCTGGATACCTTCGTCGGTCTTGGGATGTTTGACCATGAGCTTGAGGGTGTCATAGGGGATCGTGGCGATGTCGCATCCTGCGAGGGCGGCGTCCAGGACATGGGCGGGTCCGCGGATGGAGGCTGCGATGATCTCGGTCTCGATACCGTAGTTCTCGAAGATGGCGATGATCTCCCCGACGAGGTCGGATCCGTACTGTCCGATGTCGTCCAGGCGTCCGATGAAGGGGGAGACGAACGCCGCTCCTGCCTTGGCGGCGAGGAGTGCCTGCAGAGGGGAGAAGATGAGGGTCACGTTGACCTTGATCCCCTCGGAGGAGAGGACCTTGGTGGCCTTCAGGGTCTCGACGCACATGGGCAGTTTGACGTTGATGTTCTTGTGGATCTTGGCGAGCTCACGACCCTCCGCGATCATCTCCTCGGCGGTCATGGACATGGCCTCGGCGGAGATGGGTCCGTCAACGACCTCCGCGATCTCCTTCACGCGGGTCCTGACGTCGACGCCCTCCTTGGCGATGAGACTGGGGTTGGTGGTGACCCCGTCCAGGATCCCCCAGCTGTTGATCTCCTTGATCATGTCCAGATTTGCTGTGTCGATGAAAATCTTCATGTTCATGCCTTCCTTGAAACGGATTTCTTAGCCGCGGCCACGATGTCGTCGACCGTCAGCCCGTATTTGACCATGAGATCGGCGGGTTTTCCGGACTCGCCGAAGGTGTCGTTGGTACCGACCCTCTCCAAAGGTGCGCATACGGATTCACAGAGGCACTCGGCCACTGCGGAACCGAGTCCTCCGATGATGCTGTGCTCCTCCGCGGTCACACAGCATCCCGTCTTGGAGACGGAACCGATGACCGCCTGGGAGTCCAGGGGTTTGATCGTGGACATGTTGATGACCTCGGCGGATATCCCCTCGGCCTCCAACCTCTCTGCCGCATCGAGGCAGAACGAGACCATCTGTCCGCATCCGATGAGGGTAACATCCGTTCCCTCCCTGAGGACGGTGGCCTTTCCGATGACGAACTCCGCACCCTCGGGGGTGATGGTGGGGAACTCCGCACGTCCCATCCTCATGTAGACGGGTCCGTCGAAGTCCGCGATCGCCATGGTGGCGGCGTATGCCTCGTATGCATCGGCGGGTGCGATGACGGTCATGTTGGGCAGGGAGCGCATGACGGAGATGTCCTCCAATGCCTGATGGGATGCCCCATCCTCACCCACGCTGATACCGCAGTGGGTGGCGACGACCTTCACATTGAGCTTGGGGTATGCCACGGCGAGCCTGATCTGCTCCCAGCACCTCCCGGTGGCGAAGACACCGAATGTGGATGCGAACGCGGTCTTCCCGGATGCGGCCAGACCTGCGGCGATGCCGATCATGTTCTGCTCCGCGATCCCGACCTCCACGAACCTCTCGGGACAGACCTTCTGGAAATCGGAGGTCTTGGTGGACCCTGCGAGGTCCGCGTCGAGGACGACGACATCCTGCCTCTTGGAGGCCAGTTCGGCCAGTGCTTTCCCGTAGTAGTTGCGCTGTGCGAGTTTCTGTCCTGTCATTGGATCACCGCCTTGAGTTCTGCGACCGCCTTCTCATATTCCTCGGCGTTGCAGGCCTTGCCGTGGAATCCCGCGTTGTTCTCCATGAAGGACACTCCCTTACCCTTGACGGTGTCCATGATCACGACGGTGGGCCTGGTGGACCTCTTTGCCTTGTCCACGGCCTCGATGATCTGACGGATGCTGTGTCCCTTGACCATGATGACGTTCCATCCGAACGCCTTCCACTTCTCGGGAAGGGGTTCGAGTCCGACCGCACCCTCGGTGTTGCCGGTGATCTGGAGATGGTTGCGGTCCACGAAGGCCACGAGGTTGTTCAGACCGTACTGGCGGGCGAACATTGCCGCCTCCCAGTTCTGCCCGCTCTGGAGCTCCCCGTCGCCGAGGAGACAGTAGGTCATGTAGTCCCTACCGTCCATCTTCCCTGCCAGGGCGATACCGCAGGCCATGCTGAGCCCCTGTCCGAGGGACCCGGTGGACATCTCCACTCCGGGGACCTTTCCACGTACGGGATGTCCCTGGAGCTTGGAACCCATCTTCCTGAGGGTGATGAGGTCCTCCACGGGGAAGTAACCGGATTCCGCCAGTGCCGCATAGAGCACGGGGGCCACGTGTCCCTTTGAGAGCACGAACCTGTCCCTGTCCTCCCACTGGGGATTGGAGGGATCGTGCCTCATGACACGGAAGTAGAGGGTGGCCATGAGGTCGGCCGCCGAAAGCGATCCGCCGGGATGTCCGGAGTTGGCCGCATAGGTCATCTCGACCACATGGAGCCTGAGTCTGTTCGCTATGTTCTCGAGTTCTGCAACGCTTAGCTCTGCCATCTGACTCACTCGCTCTCGATCCTGGGTGCAAGCAGGTAGTTCACCTTGACGCTCCCGTCCGCCAGATCGAATACCAGTTTGACGGGGTAGTCGTTGTCAAGTTCGATGTTGATCTGTGTTCCCGAGGGGACCGCCTTCACGATGTTGGAGAAGTAGTCCAGGGGGAACATACTGCAGACCTCCGAATCCGTATCGATGAACAGGGATGTCTCCCTGTCCAGACTGAGGCTGACGGAATCGGTGTCTCCCTCGCAGAAGAGCTCGAAATGGTCGGGCCCGGCCTTGAGGGTTATATGGTCGGAGATGGACTCCGCCGCACGGATCCCCTTCTGGAGCTCCTCGACGGGCACCGAGATGTGTGCGGTGAGGGAGAGCTGGGGGACCTTGGGGTCGCTCATGCTGGTGGTGTCCACCAGGTTCATGCGCCTGGTGATGTTGCCGACCTTGAAGATGAGCCTTCCGTGGGTCTCATCCTGCTCCATCTTGATGATATCGCCCGAGGATGCGAGCTTCAGGACGCCCTTGACCTTGTCCAGGTCCAGTCCGATCTCGGAATCCTCTGCGGAGAACGACTCGAAGGCCTTCTCCGTGACCTCCATCTCGATCATGGCGACGTGTGCCGCATCCACTGCCTTCAGGGTCATCCCGGAGGGAGTGATGGTGAACTTCACCTCATCGATCAGAGTGGATATGATGTTGACCAGACCCTTCAGTGTGTCTGATTTCAGTTCTGCACTGAACATGCGAGATCACCCGTGGGTTCAGTACTCTCTCCACGAGTAGTTGCACTTGCAGCAACGGTAGATCCTGGTCTCAGGCTCATCCGCGGCGCGGGTCTGCCTGATGACGAAGTATGCCTCCGTGTGTCCGCATTCGGGACAGGGGATACGTGTCTTGGGAAGGGTCGCCGCATTCTCGGTGATGACCTTCATCTCCCTGTCCTTCGAATCAGTCATGATTACCTCGGCCTTTCCACCGATCTCCTTGGTGGCACCGCAGGCATTGCAAACATAAACCCCGTCCTTGGGGAACATCATTGAGCCGCATGAGCAAAACACGTTATCAGCCTCTGAAGTCGTGATTGCCTGTCCGTATTTATTTTGTATGGCGGACCGGGACGGCCGTGATACAAACGCGAAAGAAAGGGGCGATCCGAGCGGTCCCGAGGGGTTTGGGATGGCGGGGACGGACCCCGCCACGAAGGCCTCACTTCTTGGACGGGGCCTTCTTTTTCTTCTTGGATGATGCCTTGGCGGCACGGTTGTTGGCCTTGACGGCCTGGTTGATCTCCTCACCCTGGAGCTTCCCATCGGTGATGGAGGATGCGTCGTATCTGAGAACGGTCCAACCCTCCTCGGTCAGGACGGCATCGATGGAGGTGTCCGCATCGGCATCCTCGACGTAGACAGCGACCTTGCCCTTGACGAAGGCCACCGGGATGTTGTGCTCACCATATCCCCTGCGGCATCTGAGGCCTTTGTTCCATGCGGCCCTCCTGACCAGTGCCTCGGGCGAGTTGTCGGTGAAGATGTCCTCCCCGAGTTCCTCCTCTGCATCGGATGGTGTTCCCTCATCGATGTTCCCTTCGACCGAGGATTCGGCCCCGGGCACATCCACGGGTTCCTCCATGGAAGCCTCATCGGATACGGACCCATCCTGGGGATCTTCTTCAAGGACGGTGATGTCTTCGGAGACGGGTTCCTCCTGATTGGCATCAGTCACGGGCTCCGTGGGGACCTCGTCGGCCCCGGTGATGTCGACCGGTTCGGAGACCTCATCTGGGATGGTTTCCTCCATGGGGACCTCGGTCTGCTCCTCCGAGACCTCCTCTGCATCGGGCACGTCCCCGGACGCATCCTCTGCCACGGTGTCGTCGACCACGGGTTCCTCGGGGATTGTCTCCTCGGAGATGGTTTCCTCCATGGGGACCTCGGTCTGCCCTTCGACAGTCTCCTCCGGAGTGGTTTCCACGACGGGGGCCACGGGCTGCGTCTCCTCATGGACGGGTTCCGCATGGGCATCGGAGGTGGACTCTTCCACCTTGGATCCAGTCTGCTCCCCGACCTTCTGAACCTCTTCATGGACGGTTTCGACGGCGGGTGCGACCCTCTCGACCTCGACCTTGGGCTGGGGCTCGGAGGCCCTGTGGACATCCTTCGACCCCTTGAGCTTCTTGAGGAAATCGTTGTTCTGAACAGGTACGGCCTTGACGGTCTCGACCTTGGGCTGGGGTTTGGGCTCCTCTTTCCTGGGTTCCGCCTTGGGCTCTTCGACCTTCTTGGGTTCCTGCTTGGGGACCTTCGGCATCTCCACTGTCCTGACGGGCTTGGCGGGTTCCGCCTTGGGTTCCTGCTTGGGGGCCTCGACCTTGGGCTGGGGTTTGGACTCGACCTTCTTGGGTTCCTGCTCGGTGGTCTCCACCTTCTTGGACTCGTCCCTGTGGGCGTGT
>CAZCMJ010000052.1:2532-9339 GCA_964499845.1 uncultured Methanomassiliicoccales archaeon | reverse complement strand
TTCCAACGAAGAGGGGAGATGTACCTCCTTCAATGATATACAGTTCTGGAATGCGTATTCTCCAATGGTCGTAACACCTTCGGGGATGTCCATCGTCTCAAGAGATCTACATACGCAGAAGGCACCGTTTCCTATCGATTCCAGCGACGAAGGGAGATGTACCTCCTTCAATGATGTACAGTTACGGAATGCGGACCTTTCAATGACCGTAACACCTTCGGGGATGTCCATCGTCTTAAGAGATCTACATCCATTGAAAGCACCGCCTCCTATCGATTCCAACGATGGAGGAAACACCACATCGGATGATACCATTTCCGAATCCACGGATATCAATACGGTAAGGTCCTCACTGAACAACATCATATCATCCATAGTTGAACGACAGATACCGTGATCCGGATGGTCGACAAGCTTCGTCTCGAACCCCTCATCCGCTATGGCATGACGGATGGCCGATACCACGTCCCCCAACCTGGTTCCATCGAACATACAGTTGGTGGCGATGGCATCCACGATCCCTCTGACCTCATCCCTCGGACATGTCATGGCGAGGATGAAACGCCTCCGTTCGAGATCGATAACGGATGAGATCATATTGATCAATGGTTTTTGGAACCCGACATCCCTCATGTAGCTGAGGATCGTCTGTGGTTCCTTCAGGAACCTCTCCCTCGGGAGGACGTTGAATATCTTCTTGAATGAATCTTTGTAATCGGTCATATCTGGGACCTCCGGCGATGATATGGATATATCAGAGGCAGTTCCCCCTGACGAACGAGATGAATGAATCCTGACTCTTCCTGTCAAAGGGATCCGCCGAACAATGGGCGATGCCGAACGATCCTCCATCACCGCTGAATCTCAGGGCGTTGCCCCAATCATTCAGATTTCCCGGATACACTAGGGCGCCCCTATCCGCTCCGATCCTGAGCATGTATGCCGAGATCTGATATTGTTCCTTGTAGAAACCGCCCTGTCTACCCCTGATTGATCTGTATTTGGCATCGAGGATGACCAGCCTCTTTCCGATGGACAGGATGAAATCCGGAACAATGTATTGATTCCCTAGGAAATCGCAGGGCTGTTCTTCCTGCCCTTTCAGAAAGAGGATCCTCTTCTTGTAGCCCACATTCCCTGCTCCGAAACCTTCGCAAAGCAACATGTGGACGAACCGTTCGAAGAACAACCAATCGGGCATCAGCCTGAACCGATATCCGCCCCCGCAGAGGGATTCCAATTCCTGATTGAGATGGAGGATTAGCCGGTCGATCTGCGCTTTCTTATCTTCCCAATCGTCATTGTAGATCTTCTCTACATCCTCTTCGAACCTCTGGATCATCCGACAGGGATCGTTTACATCATTTGTCATCTTCACTGATTCCAGATAATTATCTGTTCTGTTTGCAGGATACACCCGACCCCATGATTGAAGCCATGCCATCTTGTAACTAGTGCGCTTATGTGGATGTTTTGGAACGATCCATATGCGCTGTTTGCCATCACTTATCTCACCTACCAAAGGATGTGGCCCTGAAAGATTGTGCCTCTGAGAGTCGGAACCTTCCGAAAAACGTCTGCCAATCATCTGTATGATGTCCGTACAACTCTGGGGGAGGCAGGGTATGGGTTCACCCACCTCGTAGTATAGAATGGCCTTAGTCATGAACGGTCACCTGCCAACAGTCCTCTTTCGGTTCCTGGAAATGGAGTTCTTCCTCAGTGGTTACGGACTCGTCATCGATGGAGCGTCCTCTGAATGTTTGGATGCCATCTATGATCTCATAATCGCCGGCGTATGTAATATCGTCTTTGACCAAAAAACCTCCAGACTGTCCAAGGCCCTCGATGAACTCTGTGCCGCCTGCCCATTTGTATATCCATCCGTAACGATCGTAACTATCCCCGTTCGCCCAATAGCAGGTACCCTTTCCGGTTCCCTCACCACTGACGTTGTTCCCTTCGTAGCGATCCCCGTTGGGCCAATGGTAGGTGCCCTTACTGGTCCTCTTACCATCAACGACTTCTCCCTCGTAACGGCCGGTTGAGAGCATCATCGTCTTCTTCTCAACGGATAATACACTCCTGATATTCCCGAGGATCCCTGCGATGAACGTCCTATCGTAGCCAGTGTCGTCGGATATCCTCTCCACGACGGCATCTTGGTCCACCTCCCTGTCCAGCATCCTCTTCCTCAGATGCCTGCTCTCGGGAGAGCATATAGTCCTCAGGAATGTGACCCCCTTCCTCCGGAATCCCATGTCCCTCAGATACGATCCCGCGGAATCGGAATCCGAGAGCACCTTCTCCAATCCGAACTCCCTGTGCAATGCCCTGAACTTTTCCCTGTTGTCCATCTCCCATCCATCCGTCACGACACGGACGCCCCGATGTCACCGCCGGCGACCCATATCCATCATCACACCCGACACACAACACCGCGGCGGACACCCCCGGTAACAACCATCGCCGGTGTGCCCCGTCAACACCCGTTGTACATCAAGCTCAATAGAACTAATAGTGAAATACCCCTACATTAATCCCACTCCCATAGCAGAGTTCGCGAAGGGGGACCGCATACCCATCCAGGACGGTTCCGAGGCCGAGATCCTCGACGACGAACCCCTGGGAAGCGGGGGACAGGGGGAGGTGTACAGGGTCGTGTACAAGGGCAACGAGTACGCCCTCAAATGGTACACCGCACCCAACATAAGGGAGAATGCGGAGGAATTCTCCGACAACATCAACAGGAACATCGACAAAGAAGCTCCCGGAGACGGATTCATCTGGCCCAAGCACCTGACCAAGGTGGGTGCCAAGGGGGAGTTCGGATACCTCATGGACCTGATCCCCTCCAACTACGTGTCGTTCAGCGACATCCTCAGGACGTACAAGGTGAGGATCGCCCCGGACGGCTCCGGCATCAGGGAGCCGGTGGGCTTCAGCAGCCTGGAGACCATGGTCCTGTCCGCACTGAGGATGGTGGCCGCCTTCAGGTCCCTGGCCAGGGCCGGACTGAGCTACCAGGACCTGAACGACGGGGGATTCTACATAGACACGAGGAAGGGCGACGTCCTCATATGCGACTGCGACAACGTGGCCCCCTCCGACAAGAACTTCGGCATCAGGGGGAAACCCGGGTACATGGCCCCGGAGGTCGTTACCGGAGGACAACCCGGCCGCGACACGGACAAACACTCCCTCGCGGTCGTATTGTTCAAGCTCTTCATGAGGGGTGACCCCCTGGAGGGTGCCAGGGTCTGCAGGTGCGTGGTGCTCACCGGGGCCAAGGAGCAGGAGTTCTACGGAAGGGACCCCCTTTTCATCTTCGATGAGGATGATGACTCCAACAGGCCCGTGGAAGGGGTCCACTCCAACGTGATCAAGAACTGGCCCCTGTACCCCGGATATCTCCAGGATGTGTTCCATAACGCTTTCGGTAAGGGGTTGAGGGACCCTTCGTACAGGCCGATCCCCAACACCTGGTTCAAGGTGCTGTCCAAGATGAGACTGGATGTCGTGGCCTGCCCCTGCGGGAGGCAGTCCTTCTTCTCCGTCACCGACGACGGTTCGGACATGTACAGGTGTCCGAAGTGCGGAAGGGCGAGGCACATCATGGAACTGACCGCCGGTCCGACGGTGCTCTTCGAGGAGAAGGAGATCCATCCCGGGGACATCGACCAAGGCAACGAGGATTTCGAAACGGTCATAGGGCGTGTGGTAGAGAACCGCAGGATGCCCGGGGTGTTCGGGATCAAGAACCTGTCGGGGGAGACGTGGAACGTCTCGTACGCCGACGGGACCGTGAAGGATGTACCTCCCAACGGAGGGGCACCCATCACGGATGGGATGACGTTACGGTTCGGTACCGGAGGAAACAACTTCAAGACGGTCCCCGAGGGGAAGACAAGGAGATGAAAATATGGCAGACGATGCAATGGACCTGTTGAACAACGAACCGATCGCCAGGAAGAAGCTGACGATCTTCTTCATAATCGACACATCCGGCAGTATGGACGGGGACAAGATCGACACGGTCAACACCGTGATGGAGGAGGTCATCCCCGAGATACGCGGTATCGGCGGCTCCGACTCGGACATAGAGATGGCCGTCCTGACATACGACACCGACGTCAAGTGGATGTACGACTCCCCCAAGCCCCTTGAGGACATCAGGTGGACCAAACTCGGGGTGGGCGGATGGACCGATTTCGGAAGGGCCCTTAAGGAGCTCAACTCCAAGCTCTCCAAGAACGCGTACATGGGATCGGCATCCCTCTCCTACGCACCCGTCCTGTTCCTCCTGTCCGACGGTTATCCCAACCCCGGATACGAGTCGGAACTGGAGAGGATAAAGCAGAACAGGTGGTTCAAATACGCCCTGAAGGTGGCCGTGGGTATCGGCGATGCCGACATGAACGCATTGGCCGAGTTCACGGGGAACATGGAGACCACCGTGAAGGTCAACAACGGTCCCGCATTGGCCAGGATGATCAAGTTCCTGGCGGTCACGAGCTCCCAGATCGGAAGCCGCAGCTCCGGTACGGACTCCAACGGCCCCATCTCCGACGAGGAGGCGGACTCGGCTAAGGAGAGGGAACTGGTCGAGGCGATCAAGAACACCGTCAGACCCGAGGACCTTGATTTCGATGACGGCTGGTGAGGGGATGGAGGGGTTCCACACCTCCATCAGGGGTGCGAGCCACGAGACGACGGGGTTGCCCTGTCAGGACAGCAGCGGAACGTTCATCGGGAAAGGGTACGCACTCGCCGTCGTGTCGGACGGCCACGGCGGTTCACGCCACTTCAGGAGCCGGGAGGGTTCCCGCATCGCCGTGGAGGTCACACAAGATACGATCTCCCGGTGCATGGCCGACGGGGAGTTCATGGACAGGATCGGGGAGGACCCGGAGTCCACCATGCGCCACCTGTGCAACGCGGTCATCGCCGGATGGAGGACGGCCGTGGAGGGGCATATCGCGGAGAACCCGTTGGATGAGAGGGAGCAGACCCTGATCGCGGAGAACGGCATCGACGACTCCGACCCGGTGAAGAGATACGGGGCCACACTGGTCGCGGGCGTGATCACCGACGCCGTGGCGTTCGGATTCCAGATCGGCGACGGGGACCTGGTGGTCATAGCCGACGACGGCCCGCTCAGATGCATCCCCGAGGACGAGGACTGCTTCCTGAACAGGACCAGCTCCATATGCGGTTCGGATGCATCCATGAAGTTCCGTTCGTTCACCACCTCCGCCCCGAAGGGCGGTTCGGTGAGGGACCCCGCCACGTACGCGTACATCCCCATCAGACCCGGGTCGGTGAGGTCCATGCTCGCATGCACCGACGGCCTCACCACGTCCTTCACCTCGGAGGAATCGTTCCTGAGGTACAGCGCACCCGCATGCCAATCCATCCTGGACGGGGAGGGATTGGACAACCTCCGCAGGAACCTGGAGCTCCGTTCCAGGAGCAACGCCATGGACGACGTGTCCGTGGCGATCCTGACCCGCGTACAGAGGATGGGGATTGTCCCCCGGAGGTCCGCCCGCAGCCCCAAGGGCGAGAGGAACAAGAAGGCCAGGAAGAAGAAGGCCAAGAAGAAGGCCAAGCACAGGAGGAGGCATTGAATGGACGGGGACATCCTCTCCAACGAGCCCATCGCCAGGAGGAGACTGACGGTCTTCATCGTGGTGGACACGTCACGGAGCATGCGCGGTGACAAGATACGCACCGTGAACAGGGTGATGCACGAGATCGTCCCTGAGCTGAGGGGTCTGGGCGGATCCGACTCCAGGATCGATATCGCGGCCATGAGCTTCGGTACGACGTTCGAATGGATGTTCCCCGGACCGATACCCATTGAGGAGTTCCAATGGGTCGACCTCAAGGGAGACGGATGGACCTCCCTGGGTGCGGCATGCCTGGAGCTGGACAGGGTGATGTGCAGGGACGGTTTCCTCGGTTCACCCTCGCTTTCCTTCGCACCGGTTGTGATACTCCTCTCCGACGGGGGACCGACGGACAAGTTCGATGCCGCGATGTACACCCTGAATCAGAATAGGTGGTTCAGGCATGCCCTGAAGGTGGCCTTCGCCATAGGTTCCAAGGCCAAGGTCGAGAAGCTGGCCATGTTCACGGGGGACCCGGAGACGGTGATCAGGACGGACAACGTCTCCTCGTTGTCGAGGTTGCTGAAGCTGGTGACGGTCAGGAGTTCCGAGATCGGGAGCAGATGTTCGCCCATGGCGGACGGGGACCCGGACGGGGCGAAGCACAGGGACCTGGTGGAATCCATCAGGGCCGCGGTGGACCCTTCCGATACGGACCTGGATGACGGTTGGTGATCCGGATGGACAACAGGGAGAGGTTCAGGACACTCCATGGGGAGTTCGGATTGGAGAAGGTGTTCGCCGATGAGAGCAGTGTCACGTCGTTGGCCAAGGACATGGGATTCCCGAAGCGCGATGTCAACTTCCTGAGGATCATCTGTTCGCCGGACTACAGGGCGTTGAAGAAACGCATCCTGGACCCGGATATCGATGCCGGATCCGTGGTGGATAGGATCGTCGATGAGGTCGGATACGACAGGGCCTTCGTCGAGAGCATGGTGGGGGATATCCGCCATGCATTGTCGGGGGGACCTGTTGTCGTCACGGATTACGAATGGGGTTACGGACTCTATAGTGGCCCTGTTGTGGATTCGGCCCCTCATGGGAAAGGTGTCATCCGCTGGTCGGACGGAGACCGTTACGAAGGCGATTTCGTCGATGGTATGTTCACTGGGAAGGGAACCTACTATTGGGC
>CAZCMJ010000052.1:0-2432 GCA_964499845.1 uncultured Methanomassiliicoccales archaeon | reverse complement strand
GGGAAGGGAACCTACTATTGGGCAGATGGAAGATTCTATGAAGGCGATTTCAACGAAGGACATTGTTTCGGGGCAGGAAGGTACACGAAGAACGGAATAGCATATACGGGCTCCATCAAACTCTCGGGTGGAAGAACGATCTTCAACGGAGTGAACAAGGATGGATTCTTCAAGAAGAAGATCAGCGAAGAACTTCTTCTCTGAGGGAGGACACGACCCACACAGACTTCTGAGGGATCGCTCATGTCGAAGAAGCGTTCAACCCCTTACCATCGCCATCTGATGGATGATCGTTCCAAAGCCCTGTATGACATGATGACAGGTGCAATCCTCTCCGACGAACACACCTTCCATTATGACACATCACAGATTCCGATCACGGATGCCAGGACGATCCGGAGGGTCCTCATCGGGGTCCTCAATGACAACCCCCGCATGTTCTGGGTCGATAATCGGATCGATATCATCCAATCGGGCGGAATGATATCCGTCGGCTTGTCCGTGAACGGGTACTCCGACGACCATCAGGGGATGCTCGAGCGGATCGAATCCAGGTGCACGGAGATACTTGAGGGCCTGGATATTTCCTGGAAGGATGATTACGGCAAATCCGTGGCCATCCATGATTATCTCACCTCCGAAGTAGGGTATGAGCAGACAGACGGCCCCGATTGCCATTGCATAATAGGCCCGCTCCTTCATTCCAAGGGTGTCTGCGACGGGATCTCGGACACGTACAACCTCCTGATGAACATGGCAGGTGTCAGATGCACCACCATCGGCGGCCGTCTGCATGATGATCCCGAAGGGCACGCGTGGAACATCTCGATCATAGACAACAAGGCCTATCACACGGATGTGACGTTCGACCTAGGGGGATTCCACCGTTTCCTGAACCTGGATGACGACACCATGGCCCTGACACACCGGTTCAACCGTTACATCAGGTGCGACTCCATGGAATCCAATTACCACGTGAGGAACGGGACGTACTTCGACACGGTCGATGGGGCCGATCTCTATGTCCGGAGGATGGTCCGCGGACCGGCGGGGAGGATGGAGTTCATGACCGCGGAGCCGTCGGACCCGGAGCATTTCAAGGATGTCGTGAGGTCTGCAGGGGTTGTCGGGAACGGATCATACAGGTGTACCGGGGATGGGCGCGGGTTCATTATTGATTTTGAACCATCCTCTGTGATAAAGAAGGTTGGAGCGATTCCCAATATAATAGGGAGGTTTTTAAGTGGATGACTACAAAGATTCTTTCAGAAGAATATTCGGGATCCTCTCCATGGAGGTTTTTTTTTGGCAAGACCCGAATCTATTCTCACATACCTTAGGGACGAGGGTTTCGAGAGGCCTGTTGTGAATATGTTGGATTCTGTATTTAGGATGGATCGCAGGAGGTTCATTCTCGCCATGACTTGTGCTGAGGAGGAATTGGATACACATGTTGATGCAATAGCCGATCATTGTCTTTCGAACAGAGCGGCCGTGTACAGTATTGCCACCTCTATACGGTCTGTTGCGATAATAGCAGGAGTTGAGTCGAGTGACCATTTAAAAAATAAGGGTGCTTATAGTTCTTCAAATCATGTTTCTTCCAATATCGAGTTGAATGTATCTGAGGGTGTAGAGACCAATACGACATCCTGCATGGATATCCAACTCTCTGATATCAGTGCAGAATCATTTGTATCCGATTATCCATATAGAGGAGGTCTATACACGGGGTTGCTATCAGATTCCGTTCCGCAGGGCAAAGGAATTCTCCGTTATTCAGATGGTAGTTATTATGACGGCGATTTCATCGATGGGATGAGGGTAGGGAGAGGCATTTTCCATTGGATGAATGGTAATCGTTATGAAGGGGATTATCAAGATGACGAACAAAATGGATTTGGCATTCTTTATGTTTCCAACAAGAAGCGTTATGAAGGGCAGTTCGTCAATGGTAAGATGGATGGGCAAGGAATCTATTATTGGACGAAGATGAAACGCTATGAGGGCCATTTCATTAAAAACAAAATGACTGGAAAGGGGAAATACTATTCTGTCGATATATTACGTTATGAAGGTGACTTCCTCGACGGGGAACATACAGGATTCGGCACGTTATATAAAGCTGGGGAAAAAGTTTACGAAGGGGAGCTTACCAAAGATGTTCCTAATGGTCATGGCAGACAATATACCAAGGGAGTTATTCGTTATGAAGGAAACTTCCTGAATGGCAAATATTCTGGTACGGGAACTCTCTATAAAGCAAATGGGGAGACGTATAAAGGTGATTTTTTAAACGGAAAAAGGCACGGTTTTGGATCTATCGTGTGGGATAGCGGAAATCGTTATGTCGGAGAATGGGCCGACAATAAACCTGCTAGTACCTCTTGAATCTTAAAATTCATATTATCTCTGGATAAAGATGTTTGAGC
>CAZCMJ010000051.1:0-9905 GCA_964499845.1 uncultured Methanomassiliicoccales archaeon | reverse complement strand
TTCTGTTCCCCGTCATCAATGTATAAATATCAGGATTATTGATATTGGACAATACATCCAAGAATCGGATGGGGGATGAGGTCATTTCGCTATTCCTCCGATCGATTCCCCCGTCCGATCCACTTGGATGAACCATATTCTTTTCGAACTCTCAATCCCCAGAGAGATGGCAGTGACAACGGGCCGAGTGGTAGTTCACCACTCCATCCCATCTAACGGAGTATGCCTCGTCAAACGGGGGTTGCAGTTATAACATGGCATGGGTTGCGAACACCTTTATCAATCGTTTGCATCCCCTTTGCTAATGTATTGTTGCAAGATTCCATCCGACTGTAGCATGAACTATGGGGAATGTTTTCGGAATAGTTTTCTCTCTATGGAGTTTGGAGTCGAAGTGGTTGATGTTCGCAGAATGTTGAGCTGCATTGTGGCTCAGGCCGAAGTCCTGATATGGTGTGTGAGGGATAGGGAGCGTATGATTCTCAGGAATTCAAAAGGCAAGGCTCTAATTTGCAATGAGGCGGGTTCCAGATGACCTGGGTCATATCAATTGATGAGTCAGGCAATTTGGGAAGAGATTCTCGGTTTTTTGTGATGGCAGCTACTGTGGTTATGCGTCAGCGTTATTTGCTCAGCGTATCTAAAAAAATTCCTAAGCACGGTGACGAATCGAAGTTCTACAATTCTACAGAAGTGGAGATTAGAGCCATTTTAGATGAGGTTTCCAAGTGCAATGTCTCAATAGTCTACGTGATGGTGGATAAGTACAATTATGCTGGAGATTATTACGGAGTTTTTGGAAACGATCTATATGAGGCGGTTCTCAGTGACCTCCTGTCTGCAGCGTTTTCCGTTGTGAATAAAGGTGATGTGAATGTGTTCTTAGATCGCAGTTCATTCATAACTCTGAACTCATTTAGGACGATTGCGAACGACATCGCAATCGCAAACGGTTGCAATCTCAAGAAATGTGACAAAGTAACATCTCATCAGAATCGGTGCGTGCAAATCGCAGACTATGTGGCAGGGGCGATCAACCGTTATTTCGAGGACGGGTATCCCTACTATATGGACATAATCAGAGAGAAGATATCCATCGCCCGTAAGAATTGATGGCCACACAGGGCAGCCGAGCTTACGGGTCTTATCAGGATAATTATGGAGCGGTGATCTGATATTTCAAATATCGGTTGAATAGCTTCAAATCGGCGAGTCTGTCAGAATCCTCTTCAAAACACAGTTTCATCCATAGGTAGTTTGTAGCCGAAAGGAGCAACGTACGCATCCAGTTCCATTCCACGATTGACAGTACCGGGAGCAATCCGGGATACAACTGAGGCGACAGTGATTCCCCAGGGGGCTCTATCTAGGCGAGGACGGTGATTGTAACATCGTGATGTCGGGGATGGTATGATGATCAAGGTTAACATTACAACGTTAACATTACTGTCGTTGGTTATATTATCCACCCATGTTCTGATTCCTTCGGTTTTCGGATTCTAAGCATGTCTGAACCTATGAAATGGGCCGCGCTAGAATTATATATCGTGTCGGATTTGTCGGATTCATCGGACTCATGGTCTAGGGGTTATGACGTCGCCTTCACACGGCGGAGGTCGCCGGTTCAAATCCGGCTGGGTCCACCATATCTTATCCATCCCTTGTTGTGTCGGAACGCTTATTGCATCCGACCATTATCACCGCCTCATTATGGCAGCAGACATCCCCGATTTCCAGACGACCGAAGAGGGTCGTCAGTATGAGAAAGAGATCATGCTCGTCCTCCAGGGCGAGAAGAAGGATTATCCCAGTTACTTCGGCGGACTCAAGGTGGCCTCCGGAAACGAGTTCCCCGTCTTCAGCCCCATTGATGAGTCGATCAAGTTCGGTATCTTCCAGGAGCCCGAGGAGGGGATCATGGTCGAGGCCGTCTCCGCGGCCGTGAAGGCCCTGGACCCCTGGTCCGCAACATCCGTAGAGGAGAGGGTATCCTATTTTGAGAAGGTCCTGAACGTCCTGAAGGCACGCAGGTCCTATTACGCTGCGGCGGTCACCGTCAGCAGCGGAATGGTCCGTGAGGATGCCTATGCGGAGGTGGACAGGCTCATCGAGGTCATTGGGAAGACCATAGAGGACTCCAAGACCCTCGGGAGGAAGAGGCCCGTCGGTGTCTGGGCGGTCATCTCGGCACACAACTCCCCCTTCGCATCCCCTGTCGGATACGCGGTCGCGGCCATGATCGCAGGGAACACCGTGGTCATGTGCCCCTCCAAGTACTGTCCCACGCCCGTGTACATGTTCTACGAGCTCGCGGACAAGTTCGGACTCCCCGGTGGTGTCCTGAACCTGGTGGTGGACAGGAAGGATTCATCCACAGAACAGCTTGCCAACGATATGCGTGTCACCGGTATCGCCGCCACAGGCTCCGGTGAGAGGCTGGAGGATCTGATGTTCCTCCAGGTGGACGACGAACTGAGGTTCATCAACGAGATCAAGGGGATGAACCCCGCCATCGTCTACAGGCCCTCCGACATGAAGGCCGCTGTTAAGGACATAGTGGATTCCGCATTCGCATACAGCGGACAGCGCCTCCACTCCTGTTCCAAGGTCATCATCACATCCGACGACCAGAGGAAGTTCATGGACATCCTGTCCGAGACCATGAAGGACCTCAGGATCGGGGACCCTGTCAATGACACCTCCTTCGCCGGACCCCTCATCAGCAGGGATGCCGTGAAGAGGTTCTCTCAGCTGTCCATGGAGAATGCCGGTTACGTGATCGCCAAGGCCCTTCCCGTGATGGACGCCCCCGGCGAGAACTACGTGGCACCGATCGTCCTGTCCGGATTGGATGACGAGAACGACCTCAACTTCATGGACTCCGGGCTGCCCATCCTGAACATCAAGGTGGTCGGAAGCCTTGACGAGGCCTTCGACGAGATCCAGGACACCGAGTGCGGTCTCGCAGCGGGATTGTTCACCAAGGACCCCAAGGTCATCGACCGCTTCAGGTCGGAGGTCGACGTACCGTACAGGTATATCAACTGCAGCAGCCGCGGTCTCCCTGCGGCCCATGGCTCCGAACTGACCAACTTCGTACGTTGATCAGATCACAACTACTGGGTTCCTGACGATCCCCTTCACGGCGGACATCAGGGATTCCAGTTCCTTTTTCTTGTAGGGTCTGATCCCGGCCTTCGACGGGTCCTTGTTCCTCTGGGGGTCGAAGGGACGCATCACGAACCTCTGACAGCCCTCGGACTGTTCTGCGATCTCCGCGATCTCGTCCACACCAATCGTATCGGGGATCATGTCCACGGTCACGATGAAGTCGTAGTTCAGTTTCCTGATTATCTCCAGGGACCTCACCTGTTCCGCGGTCATCCTGTCCTCGATGTGGATGTCCACCATATCCACGTATCCCGCACCTACGAGGTCATCCAACCTGTCCGGGTCCTCTGCGGTCGTCAGAAGTATGCAACGGAGCTTCGGGGGTTTGACCGACATGATGAGTCTGTGGATCCCGTCCAATTCCAGAGGGTCCGTGGTCAGGGAGGTTATCGCCACCCCATCCAGGGAATCCACATCGGAACGGAGGGATTTGGTTATCTCCACGAGGTTCTGCCCCGGGCCGTCACCGTCGTCGATGTATAACACCGAAACGCACCAGCCTGGACACAGGGTCGTGTTCGTCCTGACGAACTTGGCTATATGCATCGGTTTGAGAATCGAGTTGGATGATACTAATCACTTTTGCTTTCCCGCTCGATGTGGTCAGAAAAGGGTACGGTGATCGCGGAAGGTGTCGGCGAGACCGTCCAGGATGACGCATCCGTCCCTGTCCAGGTCGTCCATGACGATCAGGGAACCGTGCCTCATCACCGACACGGATGCGACGGCGAGTGCGTACTCTCCGGACCATGTGCGGGTCATTACGGGTCTTCCCGCCTCGGGGACCCTCTCGGAGAGACGGTGGATGTCGGTGTTCCTCTCCAGGCATGATTTCATGTTGTCTGTGGCGGGGTCGATGACACACGGCACGGGGCATTCCGAGACCATATCGAGGAGGTCGGATATGTCGGCGGACCTCAGCGATACGGGGCATCCGGTGACCGATCCGAGCTCTATCAGTGTGCGACCATCACATCCGCTCAGCAAAGGTCTCCCCTCGATTGCGGTGCATGCGGTGAGAAGCGACACGGGGTTCCGGGATTCGAGGATGATGCCCCCGTCCCAGACCATGGACACGGTGCGTACGGTCTCCAGGAACGTCTCCGGGTCGGATATGTCGTCCCTTATGCAGATGGCTCTGAAGTTGTGCAGGTCTGAGGTCCTCTCTATGACCTCCACGATGCGTACCGCGGCGGCCTGTGGGCCCAGGGCATCGGTGATGGAGAGTGCGAGGATCGCGGGCGAATCGCCGTCGACGGTGATGTCCGAGAGAACAACGGGGTCGGTCATGGTCATCACAGGTCCGCAAGCTCCTCCCCGTAGACACGGGCCATGTCCGCCGCACCCGGTCCCCTCATGACGAGCAGGTCCGCACCGGCCATCATGACGGCCAGGGCCTCGGATGCCTCCAGCATGGATGCCTTCCTGGCATCCCAATCCCCATCCAGGGAATCCCAGATATGGGTGGTGTCGATCAGAACGGGTGCGGAACACGTTCCGTCCCCGGAGAGTCCGCGGGAACGGTACTCCTCGATCCTCTCAACCAGGTCGCCGAGTGCCGATCTGTTCCGTCCGAACATCACCATGGCATCATGTCCGCCGCACACCGATGAGGCCGCATCCGTATCCCTGCATCTGATGACCGCGATGTGCCCGTCGTCACGTACCGCCTCCGACATGAGCAGGAGGATGGAATCGTCGATCCCCGCGGCAACCTCTCCGATGATTTCCGGTGATGCGTCCACCATCACAGGGAGACGGGTCCTGTCACATACTTCTCTGACAAGTTCCACTCCCTTCGTGGTATCACCGTCGCCCATCCTCAGACAGATGCCGTCGGCACCGATCTCCTTCCACATCACCGCCCATTCGGCGGGGTCCGTCTGTCTTCCCGAGAACATCTCCGCCGCAAGGGTAGGGTATGATGGCAGGTCGTCGGTCACCTCTCCGAAGACCAGGGGTCTGCGCCTCCTGGCACCGTCCAGGTCCAGGAACGGGGGGCTGCGTGCGCCTCCCACTGCGTAATCCCCCTTTCCGAGACGGAGCTCCCTCAGTTCGGACGCGGTGTGTGATGTCTTCGGGAGGCGCATGGTATCTCAGTTGAGTTCGCAGAACTCCTTGAGTGTGAATATTCCGTTGAGTCCGTCGATTATCTGGGGGAGTGAGTCCTTGATCTGCTCCGCGGACTTGTCGCTCTTCCCGATGTCCATCACGAGCTCGAGGTACATGGTCTGATAGCAGATCTTGACCTTGCTGAAGACGGAGATGAGGTTGACGTTCCATCCCGCGATGACGCTCAGGGCCTGGGTGATGGCACCGGGGCAGTCGGGGATTTCCATTCCGACCTTCACGAGGTGTGTGTCGGGTTTGAACAGTGTGAGTGAGAGGATCCACGAGTCGGCATCCATGGTGATGAGGATGTTCTTGCCGTCGATGTCCGTGAGGATGTCCCCGTAAACCTTGGCAACATCGAAGCAACCGTTGTCGATGGTGGTGGGGTATCCGCGCTTGACCTCCTCCTTTCCGTCCTGGGAGGAGTTGCCTTTGAACAGCCTTCCGATCTCGGCGGGCTTGATGTCGATCCTCCTGATCTTGGAGACGCTCTCGTCACCCTTCATCTTCAGGTTCTCGAAGGATTCCGTCAGGATGTCGCTCTCTCCGGCGAAGTTGAGGTCGGCCATGAGCTTCCAGACGATGACGGTGTCGGATATGCCGTTGAGTGAGATGGAGTT
This sequence comes from uncultured Methanomassiliicoccales archaeon, assembly GCA_964499845.1. Taxonomy (GTDB): domain Archaea; phylum Thermoplasmatota; class Thermoplasmata; order Methanomassiliicoccales; family Methanomethylophilaceae; genus Methanoprimaticola. The sequence goes on along the minus strand of CAZCMJ010000051.1, from coordinate 4,002 downwards.
GAGGATGTTGATCCCTTTCTTCGCGAGGAAGTCCGCCGCCTGTGCGCTGGATCCGGGCACATCGTCCAGATACATGGTGATGTGCGTGAGTGTGCGGTAGTTCTCCTGGGGGAACATGGAGAGGATGATCTCATAGTCCTTGGGTCCCTGTGCGGGGTGTTTGAAGAGGGTGCTGTAGACGCATCCTCCGTCCACGAGTCCCATGGTGTCGGACATCCAGTTGTCCACCTTGATCTTCGAGCCGTTGACTTTTGCGAATTCCCAGATCTTCATTCGAGACCCCTCTGATACCGCCCGATGGGGTCGGTCAGTGAAAAAGCTTGGCACATCGGCGGTCCAGGAGCCTGTCGTCATCCGACGGGAACTGGTTCTTGGGGGATGTGAGGGCCTGTGTCCAGCAGGGCTGTTCCTCGGATCCGTACTCCATGTCGCGGATGATGTTGGTCAGACTCCCGCCGTAGGAATCCGAGGATGCGATCTCCCTTATCCTGTCCGAGTCGTCGCCGGAACGGGGTCCGTAGCCGGTCATGTGCAGGGCGGAGTCCATGAGCTCCGCCGCCCTCAACAGGAGCTCCCTGGCCTCCCTGAGGGATCCGATCCTCTCTTCCGTGGTCATCGGCGTACCTTCCTGTTGATGTGGTATCTGGCGGGCCTCGATGCATCGCTCTTGGCGGAGTATCCGCAGCGGGAGCATGTCCTCATGAGCTCGACGGTGTCCCAGTAGAGGGTCCTGTTCATCACGGATTCGAGTTCCGCACCGCAAACGGGGCACAGTCCGGAGTTGTTGTCCCTATCCGTACGGGCGTAGCTGATCTCCAGCTCGAAGAGGTCGTTCCTGACCCCGATCCTCCTGATGCGGTCCCCGCCTATGCGGTATCCCTCGTCCATGCACAGCAGTTCGATGGACACCAATCTGTACAGTTCCGCCTGTGAACGGATGTGTGGGTTGCGGACGAGGACGTTCTCTATAGCCTTCACGACCTCCTTCTCCTGCGGTATCCTGTACGCCATGCTCCACCGTTATGCGGTTTTCCATATAATTGTTGGAGCTCGGTGTGCCGATTCTATATATCGGGGTTGTATTGGGGGTGATGCAGGCGGGAGTAGCCGAGTTGGCCAAAGGCGCAGGACTTAAGATCCTGTTCTTAGTGATTCGTGGGTTCGAATCCCTCCTCCCGCACCTTATGTCAAAAAGCCCGCGGTCGGGGCGCATCATCATCCTGGGCCCTATAATCGTTAAATACTACGTGTTCTGATGAGAATCACATGTCTGCAGCATCAGATGAGTTCAAAGTGCAGCTGATCGAGACGTTCGCTTCCCTTATCACCGCGGCATTCGGTTTGGTTGCCGCTCTGGCATGGAACGACACCATCAAGGCCGCGATCAAGGCCGTCTTCGGAACCGAGGATGACCTTGTGGGAATGACGGTCTACGCTGTGCTCGTGACGATCATCGCAGTGGTCATGACTCTCCTCATCTCCAGGTCCCTCAGCAAGGCCAAGAAGGCCCTGCACCTGGCCCAGGATGAGGAGTGAGATTACTCCGAAACCTCTTCCAAAACCATTTTCCTTGATTTCTGCGACCTGTTCCTGACGTAGTTTATGAGGTTCGTACCTGCAAGCTCCACGCTCGACGGACCTGAACGGACGAAGAACGTCTCCGTCTTGCCCTCTCTGAGGAACACCGGTTTCCTGCTGCGTCCGCACACGACCCTCATCACCGACCTGCTCTCGTCGACATCGATCAGATTGAACTTGATGTATGGGAGGAACTCGTTCCCGATCGAGCTGGAGATCATGTTGGTGAAATGGAGGTTCAGCTTGTCCCTGTTGTCGAACCCGTCCAGATCGATTCCGCAGATGGAACCGTCGTCGGACACGCCGATGAGGAGCGTCCCGCCCTCGGAGTTCATGAACGCCACAAGGGTCTTCAGCACTGCCTTCTCCATCCTCTTGTCAGGTTCACCGGTCTGTAGGTTGGTCCTGATGGTGGATTTGAACTCGAGCTTGTCGGACTCCCCCTGGAGGATCAGGTTCTCCAGGTCCTGGACCTGTCTGTCTGTGATGCCGAGGGCACCGGAGTTCCTCTCCAGGAACATGTCCACGGTGTACCTGAACAGGGTCGTGGTCTTGCTGTAGTTGTAGACGAACCCGGTGATCAGTCCGCCGATGATGACCCCCAGCAGTTCCTCCATCATCATGTCGATGTAGACGGGGTCCACCTGCTCCACGAACAGGGATGTGTAGTACTGGAGCATCTTCATCAGAACGAAGATGGCCATGGATATGGCGAGGGATATGAGCAGGACCATCTTGCGCTTCTCCTCCCTCACACCCGGCAGGGACTTCAGGAGGATGTAGACTGAGATCAGTCCAAGGATCTCCAGGTTCACACCCGTCAGGATGCTCGCTATGAACCCAATGGTGCTGCCGTCGTTGGCCAGTCTCCCCAGACTCGCGAAGAGGAACGTCCCCATCATGAAGAAGATCATCATCGGCGGGATGTGGATGAAGCTCTTGTCCGTGAGGATGGTCTTCAGAAGGATGATCGCGATCGGGACCGTCAGTATGAGGTCTCCTGTGTTGCCGCTTGCGAACCCGATCGCCGCTATGACGAGCGTCAATGCGAACAGGACATAGTAGATGATCAGGGTCCTTGCGGGCATCACCATTGTGGGATAGTCTCCCTCGCGTGCCATGGATGGACGTATCGGAGACCTCCTAAAAAGCTTATTTTGCGACTATACGCGCGCGGGGACAAGTGTTTATATAGGGGAGGTTATTCGACGGCTCAACGGAGTAATATTCTTGCCTGGTGAAATGAAGAGAAACAAGGTCGTGGTCGCCTCGACACCCGCCCCTTCCTATGATAAGGGTAACAAGAAGAACAAACCGGTGAAGACGAAGGAGTCCACGAAGAGACAGTCCATGCTGAACACGCACAAGATCAACCCGTTCAAGTATGATATGAACGAGATCCTGCAGGCGTCGTCCATGGACCCCTCCAAGGCGTCGTCCTTCCTTGCATCCGTCATCGCCAAGGCTTCCCGCGTGTCCACCAAGGATGCCAAGGAGTTCGTCAGGACGTTCCTCGACTCCGGAGACATCACCAAGGATGAGTCCGACAAGATCTGCAGGCTCCTGGACAGGTACAGCAGGTTCCGTTGAGGTATCACCTTATGCGTTCCGCCGAGATGAGGGAGGGCAGGACCTTCGTCCTGAGATTGGACGAGGGCGAGGTCCTCCATGAATCGGTGGAGGCTTTCTGCAGGGAGAAGGGCATCCGCCATGCCACGGTCACCGCTGTGGGGGGTGTGGGTCCCGGATCCCGTTTCGTGGTGGGTCCGATATGGCCCATCGAGGGGGAGATCGTCCCCGGGACGTTCGAACTGGATGCACCGTGCGAGCTCACAGGCACGGGCACAGTGTTCCCCGACATGGATGGCAATCCTATCATGCACATGCACGGTTCCGTTGGAAGGGAGGGTCGGTCATCCACCGGCTGCTTCCGGATGAACATGGTCGTGTGGTTGGTGATGGAGGTCGTCATCCGCGAACTTGTGGGCGAGGGCCCTGTCAGGATGGAATCCGATCCGAGGATCAGGGCCAAGTTATTGGAGATCCGTTGAGATGGCAACCGAGGAAGTCCTCCGTAAGACGCTCAAGAACGCGGACGGTAAGCCGTTCGCCAAGTACAAGGGAATAACGAACAACTTCGTCCTGGAGGACTTCGAGATCATAATCGACGAGGTCCAGAACGACAGGGCCGGACACACCCGCATGAGGGTCAGGGTCCCGATGAAGGCGGCCCGGTTCCCCGAGGACACGTGGAACACGCCCGTGCGCAGCATCGCCCTTAGGGACCTGATCGCAAGGCGTTTCTGGGAGTCCGCACGCACCCATGCCCGTTCGCCCATTCCGAAGACCGACGGAGGGGAGGTGTACATCCCCCGCCCCGGACAGGAGATCCTGGACAGGGGGAGTGTGGCCATCACCCAGTAC
>CAZCMJ010000050.1:0-9994 GCA_964499845.1 uncultured Methanomassiliicoccales archaeon | reverse complement strand
GTTGTAGCTGACGGCCGAGTAGTCTGGTCCGGGGATCGGTGTCCTCTTGATGATTCCGGGGACCCTGATCATGAAGAACTCGTCCATGTTGCCGTAGCAGATGGCCAGGAACTTGACGCGCTCCAGGAGGGGGTTGGTCTCATCCATCGCCTCCTCCAGGCAGCGTCTGTTGAACTCCAGCCAGGAGAGTTCTCTGTTGATGTAGTACTTCTCGTCGTAGAGGTCGATGGGTTCAGTCATCTGAATCCTCTGTCCTCCTCACCTTCACCGATTCACAGTGGGCGTGGAGTCCCTCCGCCGTCGCAAGCGTCTCGATGGTGGGTGCGATGGCCGCCAATCCGTCCTTGGACAGATATTGGACCGTGGAGGTCTTCATGAAGTGGGCGACGTTGAGTCCGGAGCTGGTCATGGCGTGTCCCGCTGTGGGCAGCACGTGGTTCGTTCCGGATGCATAGTCCCCTGCGGCCACGGGGGTGTAGGGTCCGACGAAGATCGAACCTCCGTTCCTGACCTTGCCCAGTGTGTCCAGGGGGTCCCTGACCTGGATGGACAGGTGCTCGGGTGCGATGCCGTTCATGATCTCGATGGCGAGGTCCAGGTCCGTCGCGATGATGTATCCGGAGTTCTCCAGGGCCTTCTCGATGATCTCCCTTCTGGGGGCCTTTTCGATCATCCTCTCCATGTGCTCCCACACCCTGTCCGGGAGGTCGGGGTCGCAGGTGACCATCAGGCATGCGGACGAGGGGTCGTGCTCTGCCTGTGCGATGAGGTCGGATGCCACGAACTCGGGGTCCGCGGAATCGTCCGCGAGGACTCCGATCTCGCTGGGGCCTGCGGGGAAGTCGATGTCCACCTTGTGACGGAGCATCATCTTGGCGGATGTCACGAACACGTTTCCGGGTCCGACGATCTTCTGCACGGGCTCGATGCTCTCGGTACCGAGGGCCATGGCGGCGATGGCCTGGGCCCCTCCGCTCTTGTAGATCTCGTCCACGCCGGCGATGTCCGCAGCGACGAGTGTGATGGGGTTGATGGGTGCGGGTGTGCACATGACGACCTCGTCGACCCCTGCCACTCTGGCGGGGATGACGGTCATGAGCACGGTGCTGGGGTATGATGCACGTCCGCCGGGGATGTAGCATCCGACCCTCTCGAGAGGTGTCGTCTTCACACCGAGGGTGATCCCGGGTTCGACCTCGGACAGCCAGAGTCCCGCAGGCTTCTGCATCTCGTGGAAACGCTGGATGTTGTATGCGGCGTTCTCAAGTTCCTCCACGATCTCGGACGAGACCTTCTCGTATGCCTCTTCGATCTCATCCCTTGTGACGACGACGGATTTGAGATCGACCTTGTCGAACTTCTTGGCAAGATCGATGAGGGCCTTGTCGCCCTGTTCGACCACCATGTCGACGATTCCCTTTACGGTGTCGTTGACCTGGTCCACCTTGGATTCACGGTTCTTCGACCAGAAATCTTCGCTGACCTGTTTCCACATGGTCCTCTTCTACGCAAAGGTCCTTTTTATAGCATTTGGTGGCGTCATCAGGGCTTCTTATTCATTATAAAGAAGTATGCGACCCGACGTCACGGGGCGGGTTCAGACATGTCCTCCGTATCGTCCTTCTCGGTGGTGACGACCATCGGGACGAGGATATCATCGCCGTTTAGTTGCGATATGCCCATATACCCCTTCGACACCTATCAAGAGGGTCCATGAAAGTCATCATCGTCGGAGCGGGTGACGTCGGATACGTCGCCGCCGAGACCATTTGTACGGTCCATGATGTCCTCATCATCGAGAAGGACGGGGATGTTGCCGAGACCGTGAAGTCCCGTCTAAACGTGTCTGTCCTGCATGAGGATGGAACCAACCCAGTCATCCTGTCCCATGCCATCGAGATGCACCATGCGGAGATAATCATCTCCACCCTTCACAGGGACGATTCGAATCTCTTCATATGCATGATGGCGAAGCGTTTCGATCCGAAGATCCGCACCATCGCCTCCATCACCAATCCCGACTACATGATCGGGACGACGGAGGACGGTTACGAGGGCGTGGACGTCATCGTCTCCCCCGAGATCATCACCGCTGAGAAGATGTACTATCTCGCGGTGGTCGAGAATCTCATCGACTATGAGTATATGGGTGCCGATCTGGACATGTGCCTCGCCATTTTCTCGGTTGAATCCAACAACAGGATCAACGGTCAGATCGTCATGAACATCGACACCCAGGGCGAGTTCACCATCTTCGGCATTTTCAGGGACGACGATCTGCTGTTGTCTGTCGACACCCAGGAGATCCATCCGGGCGACAGGATCTGTGTCGTCGGCAGTAAGGACGGCATCTTCCGTTTCAACGAGATCGTGGGTGTGGATGATGTCTCGAGGGAGTTCGTCATCCTCGGGGGGTCCATCGTCGGCAGGAACCTGGCGAGGCTCCTCTCCCAGGATCCCAAGAAGAGATACGTCAGGATCATCGAGAGGAACCCCGACCAGTGCAGGGAGCTGTCCAAATCCCTGACCGGCGTCATCGTCATCAACTCAGATTTCACCGAACCCGAGGTCCAGATGATGGAGAACGTCTTCAAGGCGGACTGCACCATCTCCACCTCCCGTCTCGACGACACCAATCTGCTCATGTGCATGTCGGCACAGAAGTTCAACGCACGCAAGGTGATATCCAGATACTTCAAGAAGGAGTACGAGGACATCTTCAAGTTCACCGGACTCGAGTGCATCATTGGATACGACAAGATCGTCTCCAACGAGATCACCAAGTGCACCATATCCAACGACATGGTCATCCTGAGGATGAGGTCCCACAACGAGGTCTTCTTCAACCACACCGTGGACGGGGACTCCAAACTGCTCAACAAGTACTATGGTGACCTCCATATCCCCGAGGGTATCAGGATCGTCGCGATAAAAAGGGAGGACGGCAACGAATCCCGGACGATATATCCCCGTATGGACACCAAGCTTTGCGATGGGGACAGGGTGATCGTATTCACCAACCTGACCAAGGAGTCCGACCTGGCCAGGGTCTTCGGTAAGAACGTGACCGTGGAGCTGTGATCGGTTGGCCGGCAATGGTTGGATGGACAGGTTCGCAAGATGGCCCAGCACCACCGTGAAGGTCCTGGGGGCCGTGGAGATACTCTTCGCGGTGTTCCTCATCATACCCCTGGTGGTCTCGCTCTATTTCGGCGAGGACCCCGCACCGTTCATTGTCCTCATGCCACCGCTCCTGTTGGCGGGGACATTGCAGTTCCTGCTTTTCGGGGAGTCCAAGAACTTCCGTGCGGTCAACGGATTGCTGATGGTGGCATTGGCCTGGTTGCTCGTATTCATCCTGGGGATGTTCCCCTATGTCGTGGCCGGGATGAGGCCCCTGGACGCCCTCTTCGAATCTGTCAGCGGTCTGACCACCACCGGTGCGACGATCATGGCCGATATCGAATCCTGGCCCCATGGCATCCTCATATGGAGGTCTCTGTCCCAGTGGATAGGCGGTATAGCGGTCATCATCATCTTCATGTACATCCTGCCGATGTTCGGCGTCGGACGCAACATCTTCGCCAACGAACTGGCGGGCTCCGGTTCTTCCGATTATTCCGTGAGGATGAAGAACGCGGCCAAATCGTTCATCTTCGTCTATTCGGCCCTCACGGCCATCAACTACGTTCTGTTGCTGCTGTGCGGACTGTCCTTCATGGATGCGACATGCCTCGCTTTCACCACCATATCCACCGGTGGACTCATGTGCACCAACAACAGTCTGGTCGGATTCTCCGACATCGTGCTGTGGATTACCATCATATTCATGTTCCTAGGGGGTGTGAACTTTTATCTCCACTACAGGGCACTCTACAGGCATGTCAGGAGGGTCTATCGCGGAAACTCCGAGTTCAAGAACCTCACACTGTGGTTCGTGGGGATATCCGCCATTGTGTTCCTGATGATCCTGCTGAAGGCCACGGACATCACGGCGATGGAACCCCCCGATTACTACGGTCTCTTCACGGATGTCCTGTTCACCACCGTCTCCCTCGGTACCACCACCGGGTTCTATGTCACAGATTACTGCACGTTCCCGGACCAGTGCATCATATTGCTGATGATCGTCGCCTTCATCGGTGCCTCGTCAGGGTCCACCAGCGGAGGTGTCAAGTTCGGAAGGCTAAGGATCATCTACGAGTTCGTCAAGAATTCCCTGGCCAAGACCCTGCATCCCAATGCCATCACCGTCGTGAAGGTGGACGGGGAGAACGTGGAGGACTCCGCGGTGTTCGCCGCACTCTCCATCTTCCTGATGTACGTCATCACCCTGGTCATCGGTGCGGTCCTCATCTCCATGTGCGGGATGCACTTCGTGGATGCATTCGGTTTGTCCATAGCATCTGTGGCCAACGGCGGATTGGGATTCCAGAACTACGGACCGACATCGAGCTTCGCCGACCTGATCGCACCCATCAAGATGATAATGATAGCACTGATGTGGATCGGTCGTTTGGAGATCATGATCGCCCTGGTGTTCTTCACACCCGCATTCTGGCGCGAACTGTGGTTGAACCACAGGGCGAAGAGAAGGGAGAAGGAGTTTAGGGACTGAGGTCTCAGTTGCCGTCGTCGCAGTAACCGATGATGTTCAGTGCGGCCTTGTTTCCGGGCGATGTCTCGTTGATGGCACCGGCCACGATACGGGCCTTGTCGTACTCGCCCTTCTGTGCGAGGCAGATCCCGAGGGTCTCCATGGCACCGATGTGCTTGTTGTCCAACTGGATGGCCCTAGTGGCGTATCCTCCGGCGGCCTTCACGTTCCCAAGCACCCTCATGACATATGCCGCGATAGCATTGGCATCCGCGGTCTTGTCCTTGAGGACCATGCGTCCGTACTTCATGGCGTCCTTCTCGTGTCCGCCCAGGATGAGGGTGGAAACGTAGCATCTCATGACCTCGTACTCCTTGGGGAATCCTGCGAGGAGTTCTGTAGCGGTGTTTATCGCCATCGTGTGTTCGTCCAGTGCGCTCTGGATCTCGGCGAGCATGATCCTGTCACCGATGGTGGGGTTCGCAATCCTCTGTGTCAGTCCCAGGGCCATCTCGTACTCGTCCAGCTCCATGAGGCACAGTGAGGACATCCTCATGATGGAATCTGTCTGTTCCATGGTCTTCAGGATGTCATAGGCCTGCATGGGGTAGTCGAGACCTCTGAGGGCACCTGCGATCTCGATCCTCTTCTGGGTATCGTCACCGAGGGTCTCCATGATCTTCCTCAGGAGTTCCGTCATGGTGGTGTCGTCGTTGACGACCTTCAGCAGTGACATGCATTTGATGAGTGTGAATGAATCGTCGGTGGCCTCGGCGATGGCCATGACCTTGGGTCCGACCTCCTTCGTGTGGCCGGCGGCCATGTCCGACCTTATGGCGTTGAACGCCGCATCTATGTCCATGGTGGTTGGAATGTATGACCACACTATAAACCGTGTGACGCTTCGGGCGCATCCCCTTTATAGAATCATGACCATTTCATAGACGCTCATGATGATAAAATCCCTCTACATCAACAGGCTTTTCAACGAATTCGACTACGAGATCGACATCAACAGGGACCTGACATTCCTCCATTCCCCCAACGGCTACGGGAAGAGCACCCTGATGCACCTTCTGTACAGCGCCCTCAAGGGCGATGTGGGATACCTCAGAGAGGTGCCCTTCAGGAGGATGGATGTGGGTTTCGATGACGACACCTCGCTGATCCTGGAGAAGTACGAGGGTGATATGCTCATGCAGATGCAGAAGACCGAGCTCGAAAGTCCCATAACCCCTGAGGAGATGGCCGAGCTCAGGTCGGTCACGTACATCCCTCCGGAAAGACTCGTCCTGAAGAAGGGGGACGGTCATCTCGCCTCCGCCATGGAGGCCTACGCACAGGAGCTCTACGAGAGCATAAGGTATGCGAAGGAGCACACCGAACTGATCCCATACGAGGGCGAGCGCAGAGAGATGACCGACGGTGAACTGGAGTTCTGGGCCAAGGACCTGAAGGCAAAGTTGGATTTCATCAGGGATGCGGGATTCGAACCCGAGCTCCCCGCAGGATACAGGTTCCCTCCCACAAGGTACGAGCTCATCGACTACAGGAAGGACTACGAGGACCTCACATACTCCATATCCGAGTATGTCCAGAGGAACTACAACCTCGCTGAGTCCATCATTATCTTCAAGGACATCGTCAACGACATACTCATCAACAAGACCCTCACCGTGATGGATTCCGGTAAGATCATCGTGACGATGGACAACGGCACCGCATTGCAGTTGAACAAACTGTCATCCGGTGAGAGGCAGGTCATAATCATGTTCTATATCCTGCTCTTCCACGCGGAGCCCGGTTCCCTGGTGATACTTGATGAGCCTGAGATATCGCTCCATGTCAGTTGGCAGCAGAAGCTCGGCAACATATTCCTGGACATCTGCAGGGTTAGGAACCTTCAGATGATCGTGGCGACCCATTCGCCCCAGGTGATCCACGACAAGTGGGATCTGGCGAAGGAGTTGAAGCCCTCCGATGCGTGATTACCTCACAGCCGACGACATCTCCAACCAGGTGTCGATGACCCGTTCCGTCTTCGATGGGGTGGTGTTGCTCGTGGAGGGCGTCACCGACCAGAGGCTGTTCGAGAAGTTCATCGACAAGGATTCGGTGATGATCGTCCCCGGACACTCCCGGGACAACGTCCGCGGTTCCGTGCGTACGATGTCCGAACGCAGGAGGGACCGCAGGGTCATCGGTATCATCGACCCGGACCTCGACCGTCTCTGCGGCAAGGAGGTCCCACCCCCTCTGTTCTACACGGATTGTAGGGACATGGAGATGATGGTCATCCGCAGCAACGCATTGGAGGATGTCCTGGACGAGTACTGTGACAGGGAACTGCTGGATTCGTTCAAGGAGAGGGTAGGTCCCGTGAGGGATGCACTCCTGTCGGCAAGCTATCCGATAGGGCTCCTGATGTGGGTTTCGAAAAGGGAACGGCTCAACCTGTCATTCAAGGACCTTGATTTCACGGAGTTCATCAATCCCCGCACCCTCGGTCTGGATGCCAGGGCTATGGTCAACGCCGTAATCGGCAACTCTTTCAAAAGCCGTATCGGAAGGAAGGAGCTCCTCCGGACCTTGGATCAGGAGGCATCCCGTCTCGGTGACATGTGGCTCGCCGCAAGGGGCCATGACACCGTGGACATCCTTCTGATCGGTCTGAAGAGGAACTTCGGCTCCTTCAACAGCAGGTCCCTCACCGAGGGCGAGTTGGGCGGTGCCCTTAGACTCGCCTTCTCCGATGCGGATTTCGAGAGGACCGAACTGTACTCTGCGACAAGTTGTTGGGCGGAGTCACAGGGTGTCGGCCTCTGGAAACTGGTCAGTCGATGTCGAAGCTCTCGGTCCTGACGCCGCCGGCCGTCTCCATGATCTTCTGGATGCGGCGCTCGCTCTCATCCAGGATCGTCTGACAGCGGTTCCTCAGGATCACAGCCTTCTCGTAAATCTCCAGGCTCCTGTCCAGGTCTATCCCGCCGTTCTCCAGTTCCCTCACGAGTTCCTCGAGTGCCTTTATGCTCTCCTCGAAACTCATCTTCCCAACTTCCTCTGCGTAATCGCTCATTCCTTCATCTCCTTCTCTTTGATCTCCGCGGTCGCCGAACCGTCGCGCATGCTTATCCTGATCAGGTCGCCCGGTGATATCCGGGACACGGATGTCAGGACCTCTCCACCCTCCGATGTGATCATCGTGTATCCCCTTCCGAGGACGTTCAGCGGGTTCAGACCCTCCAACCTCTTGCCCATGGATTCGATCCCGGAACCAAGACCGTCATGGAGCCGTCTCACGGCCGTCTCCGGTCTCTGACCGATCGACATGACCCTCGATGCCGACACCTCCAATCTGTGGGAGGCGGATGTCGATATCCTCTCCAGGTCGTTCTCCACCCTGTCCCTCAGCACACCTATGTCGGAGAGTGCCTTATCCGGTGACAGTCTGGAGTCCAGGACCTCGAACCTGTGGCGCATCCCCTCGACGGTCCCCTTCAGTGCGGAATCGCAACGTGCGGAGAGTTCGTCCAGGTGCATGCACCTCATCTCGAATGATTCCTCAGCCCTCTTCGGTGACAGTTTGGCATCCAGCACCTGGAAGGATGATTTCGCTCCATCCAGTCTGTTGGCCATGGCCCTGTTTGCCCTTGCCAGACTCCCTTCCAACTGGTTCAGGACCTCTATCCTGTCCCTCAGGATGATGGCCGCCGCCCCTGTGGGTGTAGGTGCTCTGACATCGGCGACGAAATCGGCAATGGTGAAATCCGTCTCATGTCCGACCGCTGAAACGATGGGTATGCGTGATGCCGCTATCGCCCTCGCAACAGGCTCCTCGTTGAAGGCCCACAGGTCCTCGATGGAACCGCCTCCCCTTCCGACGATGATGACGTCCACATCCTGTCTGTTCAGGAGTTCGATCCCGGCCACGATCGACTGTGCCGCACCCTCTCCTTGGACCAGGGCCGGTGCCAACAGGATGTCGGCGGGGAATCTGGATGCGGATGTCATGATGATGTCGTGGATCACGGCCCCTGTGGGCGATGTGACGACCCCGATCCTCCGGGGATACATGGGCAACGGTCTCTTCCTGCCCTTATCGAACAGCCCCTCTGCCTCTAGTTTCCTCTTCAGCTGTTCGTATGCGAGGTACAGGTCCCCGATCCCGGAACGGCGCATGGTGTCCACGATGAACTGGTAGCTTCCCCGGGGAACGTACATGTCTAGTCTCCCGAAGACCGAGACCTTCATATTGGCAGTGGGTTCGAAGTCGATCCTCCTGCGGCTGCCCGCGAACATGGCACACCTGATCTCGCTGGTGGCGTCCTTCAGCGTGAAATAATAGTGTCCGGAGGATGCCTTCGTCAGATTGGATATCTCCCCGTTCACCCATATGTCGTGCAGACCCGGGTCGGAGCCGAATATCTCCTTCACGCGGGTGTTCAGCTGTGTGACTGTCAGGGTCTCGGACATACACGTTGCCATGCATCCGTGGTATTTCAAACGGTCCACCTCCGCCGTCCTTCCGTTCACATCCTTTAAGACATCGATGCACTTCCGAACGGACATGAACATGGACGAACTCAGGTCCAGGATGTCGCCGGACGCGGTGATGTTCGCCGAACGTATCATGGGGATGTACGAGGCCCCGTTCGCCCGTAGCATCGGTCTGGAGATCTCATACGTGTCCTGTGACAGGGTCGAATGCTACCTCGACCTCCGCCCGGAGCATATGAACAGCATGGGCAGGGGCCATGGTGCCGCCGTATACGCCCTGTTGGACCACACATTCGCCATAATCAGCAACCTTGTACACGACTGCACCGGACAGAACACGGATGTGTCGTTCTACCGTCCCGCACAGGGGAGGCTCACGGCCGTGGCCGTCCCCGTCAACAGGTCCAGGTCGTTGGAGGTGTACGATGTCAGGATCACCAATGGAGAGGGGAAGCTCGTCGCATCCGGTATATGCACGGCATTCGTCCTCGGGAGGGAGGCATGACCGGGAGGTTCTGTCCCCATTGCGGAGAGGCGGTCCCCTCCACTTCCGTCACCTGTCCCAAATGCTATCGCAAGATCCCTCCGGAGCCTGAGGGGCCCAAAGAGGAGAAGCGCAGGGAGCGCAGGAAGGAGACCCCTGTGGGGGAGAGGCCCAAGATGGGATACAACAAGAAGGTGGCCATCATACTGGCGGTGGTGCCCGGATTCCTCGGTGTCCTCGGTCTCGGCCAGATATACAGGAACTACCGGAGCACCGGAGGATACTTCCTCCTGCTTTTCGGGCTCCTCCTGTTCGCCGCCTCGATGCTCCTGCTGACCAGTCACGGACATGGTGCGGCCATAGGCATACTCGCAACACTCGGGGCATTCCCGCTGATGCTGCTCTATGCGTTGATG
>CAZCMJ010000049.1:0-10610 GCA_964499845.1 uncultured Methanomassiliicoccales archaeon | reverse complement strand
CATCGTGCTGATCGTCATCTGTTTCATCCTGATGATGGTGGTCAGGGCCCTGACCCACGGAGGTGAGAGGTCGGATGCCTGAGATCATTCTGGACAGACTCTGCAAGCGCTTCGACGACAGTGTCGCGGCCGATGAACTTTCATTGCACATAGAGGACGGGGAGTACATCTGCATCCTCGGACCCACCGGGGCCGGCAAGACCACCTGTATGAGGATGGTCTGCGGTCTCACCAGGCCCGACAGCGGGAGGGTGCTGTTCGACGGGGAGGATATCACCGACAAGGACATCGACCTCCGTAACGCCACCATGCTCTCCCAGGCCTATTCCCTGTTCCCCCATATGAACGTGTACAACAACGTCATGTTCGCACCCAGGATCAAGGAATGGCCTGAGAACAGTGCCAAACAGATCGTCAGGAGCATGCTCCACATGGTCCATCTGGAGCAGAAGGCCGAGTGGAACCCCGGTCAGCTGTCCGGAGGGCAGCAGCAGCGCATAGCACTGGCAAGGGCGTTGGCCTCCGGGTCCAAGGTCCTGTTGCTTGACGAGCCCCTGAGGGCACTGGATGCCCGTCTGAGGATCAACCTCCGCAAGGAGCTCCGTTCCCTGGCCAAGGAGATGGGACTGACATGCATCCACGTCACCCATGACCAGGATGAGGCGCTGGAGATGGCCGACAGGATCGCCGTGATCCGCAACGGCAGGATCATCCAGTTCGGAACCCCCCGTGATGTCTTCGAGAACCCGGAGACGCCCTTCGTGGCCAACTTTGTGGGTCGTTCCAACATCATCATCGGGAAGCTGAGGTCATCCGACGATGACGGATGCGAGGTGGAGACCTCCTCTGGGATCCTTTTCAGGGCGAGGCCCACGGATATCCCCGTCGGAGAGGAGGTCGTGCTCACGGTCAAGGTGGGGCTGACCAAGGTCTCCCATTCATCCGGCAATGGGGTCCCCGACGAAGGGGCGTACTGCCTGGGGACCATAGAGCGTATCCTGTACGAGGGTGCCACCATCACCGTGGAGGTCAATGTCGAAGGGGTCGGCATCGTGTCCGCCAAACTCCCCAACAGGAAGTTCGATGATTACGCCACAGGGGACATCGTGAACGTCCAATGGGTGCCGTCAAAGGCATCCGTGTTCAGGATGCCCGAATGCGGTCTTGAGGAAGAGATGAGGTTGGACTGATGGGAAGGATCAAGCTCGATAGGATTTCGATGAGGTTCGGCGATTTCTACGCCGTACGCGACATCAGTCTGGACATAGGGAACGGTGATTACGTCACCATCCTGGGGCCGTCTGGTTGCGGTAAGACCACCCTGATCAAGGTCATATCCGGGATATGGACCCCCACCGAGGGAAAGGTCTATGTGGACGGTCTGGACGTGACGAACGTCCCCATGGAGGACCGCGATGTGGGCTATGTGTTCCAGAACATCGCACTGTTCCCCCATATGGACCTGAAGGACAACGTGTCCTACAGCCCCCGGGTCAAGGACCTGGGCGAGGATGTGATGGAGGAACGTTCCACCGAGTATCTCGAACTGGTCAACATGCTCGCACGTGCGGGGATGTTCCCCAGTGAGCTCTCCGGAGGGGAGCAGCAGAAGGTGGCCATCGCCAGGGCATTGGCATCGGGATCCAAGATGCTCATGCTGGACGAGCCCCTCTCGGCATTGGATGCCCGTGTCCGTGTGGAGCTGAGGTATGAGCTCCGCAGGATCGTCAAGAAACTCGGCATCACCGTGCTCCATGTCACCCATGACCAGGAGGAGGCCATGTCCGTCTCGGACAAGATCGTCCTCATGCGCTACGGGTCCATCGCGGAGGTCGGTTCCCCGTTGGAGATATACAGGAACCCCAAGTCCATCTTCGCGGCCAACTTCATCGGTGAGACGAACCTGTTGGAGTGCACCGTGTCCGATAAGTCGAAGATGGGTAAGACCAAGGTCCGTCTCAGAGGGGGACACGAGGTCAGGGTGTCCAAGACCAATTTCAACATCGGTGAGCCCGTTGTGATATCCGTCCGTCCGGAGCATGTGTATCCCGCCAGTGACGGTCTTGCAGCAGAGGTTCTGTCCGTGGTCTTCATGGGGACCTACTGGAGGGTCCGCACCGTCGCGGAGACCCGTGATTACATCGAATACAACATTTCAACCGACGATGACCTGCCCAAGGTCGGTGAGACAGTCTATCTGGTCTTCAACAAGAAGGCCACGGTGGTCTTCCCCAGGCCCGAGGGTGGGGTAGAGGAGGAGATTAAACTTGAGTGAAGATGCGAAGAACCTTCTCGGATGGTTCGGGAAGAGGAAGGAGAACGTCATACAGGATGGCATCCGTTCACACGCGATAGCCGTCTATGACTGTATCAACGAGATGGGATTGGCTCTGAGGGCCATGGAGACCGGTGATTCCTCCGGTGCCATGAAGTGCATCGAGAGGCTGTTCGTCAACGAGAGGGAGGCCGATTCCCTGGAGGACGACCTCTGTGCACAGCTGAGCATAGGTGAGTTGAGCTCCCAGGAGAGGGAGGACCTGCTGTACTTCGTCAGGGAGACCGATGACATCGCCAACTGGAGCAAGGAGGCTGCGCTCCATGTGCAGCTCATCAAGGAGACGAAGGCTGTCGTACCCGCACCCATATGGGCCCATATGGTCCAGGTGGTGTCCTATTTGGAGGCCGAGGTCAACTATCTCATGAACGCCATCAAGCTCCTCGGGACCGATAGCGGTGAGATCAACCACTGTATCCAGGGTGTCAAGGAGGAGGAGAGTAGGATTGACAGGGCCAATTTCGATCTGACGAAGGAGATCTACATGTCAGATATGGAGCCCAAGGCGATCATGCTCGCGACCAAGGTCGTCGATTCCCTCGAGATGGCTGCGGACACCTGCAAGAGGTGTTCCGACACGATATCTATCCTGATGGTGGCCAAGAGACTCTGATGTGAGCATCCTCCGGGTCCCGGAGACGGTGATCCCGGGGATGGTCCAAAATCTTTGCAGAGTATCCTCTGCAGTCACATTTCTGAAATGTTCCCTTCAGGGGACCTGTCATCAGCATCTGAGGTTCTTGGCGTGTACGGCCATGACCTCGTTGATGTACCTTGCGGCGAGGTTCGAGGTGATGCCTGCGGGATCCGCAGGAGGGCAGACCTCCACAACATCGAATCCTGCAAGTCTGTCCCCGATCTCGTTGATGACCTTCTTGACATCCATGGGCATGAGTCCGAAGGGTTCAGGTGTACCGGTACCAGGTGCGAATGCGGGGTCGATACCGTCGATGTCGAGGGTGAGGTAGATGCGCTCGTTCTTGACGCTCTCCAGAGCGGTCTTGATGGCCCATCCGATGCCCTTCTCTATGATATCGAAGGAGCTGATGAAGGGAATCACGTCGTCCCTGTCGAGTTCCTCCTCGCCGATGGCACGGCAACCGAGGACGAAGACATTGTCGATGCCCAGGTGCTCTGAGGCTCTCCTGGTGATGCAGGCGTGGCTATTGGGGGTTCCGAGGTACTCGTCCCTAGAGTCCAGGTGTGCATCTATCGATATCAGGGCGATGTCGTCCTTGTCGAAACATCTCACGATGGGGATGTTGACGGTGTGCTCTCCGCCCATGGCGATGGTGAACTTACCATCCCTGATGGCGGGACCCATGCAGAACTCCACTTCGGTGAACATGTCCTCGGGAGGGAAGAAATCATCACAGTTCCCGAAGTCGCAGACCTCCAGATGGTTCTGGTGGATGCCGTGTTCGAAGTGGATTTCCTCAAAATTATAGGAGGCCCGCCTGATGGCGGTCGGAGCCTCCCTTGCACCTGCTTTGAAACAGCAGGTGTGGTCATACGGGATGCCGTAGATGACGACATCCGCATCGTTGTATTCTGCTTCAGCGCCAGCGTAACCGATCCCGTATGACATGATTTTCAGACCTCACATGATCTTGTACTTGCCCATCGCGACGATGTACAGGAGCTCTCCTCCCTCCTCGACGGGCTGCTCATGGTCGGGGTTGATCTCAATGGAGACCTGCTCGAAGGTCTCGAGGTCCATGATCATGGCCTCGTTTCCGCTGATGGAGAGGACCTGTCCCTTTCTCTTGTCGATCATGGGGACCTGCACCTTTGTGCTGACAGGTCCGACGATGGACTTCTTAGCGCCGGTGAAGATGCTGACTGCATCGATGTTCGCCTTTGCGGATCCGTGCTTTCCGGGCTTGGAGGTTGTGATCTTGACGATCTTGCAAGGCTCCTCGTCGACGTTGACGTACCTTCCCTCTTTAAGCTCCCTGATCTCTTTCATCTCCCACATTGGTCTCACTTACCTTTTGTGTATATTAAAGCCGGCTTATGGCCGGTAGTTCACTTCCCTTCTGGAAGTGTAGACATACAGGCCGAACAACGTTGCGGACCTCATGTTATCTGCCACGGACATAAGCCTCTGGATATATAGATTTTCGACACGCTCGAGGGCGGATATGCTTTCGCCTTCTCCGCCATAGACTATCCCCTTGTATGTGATGATCGTTCCAGGGGATGAGGGGATCTGGAGGGCAATGACCCCTCATCCATCACGAGCTCGTATACCTCCGTATATGTCACTTTGTTGGTGGTCTGGTCTGCAGGTCCTTCTTCAGCTCGTTGCGTGTCTTCACATTCGGAAATGTGGCGGTTCCGACAACAGTATGGTCGTCTTTCACCCCGAGAAGCATTCACGCACAATCCACACCCTTCGACGAGGCTTCGTCGGATAGTGCCGAGAAATATCTGCCGAGCTCGTCCTCGTGGGAACCCTTCAGAAGGTCGCGACCACCTTCTGCAGATCCTGTATCCCGTAGGTGTTGGTGGACACGGTGTCCGAACCGTTTTTCTGTACAATAAAGGACTTCAGCCTTTCCTCGGACCCTTTCCGCCCTTCCTTTTGCCGGGTTTCCCTCTGCCCTTGCCGTTGTTCTTCTGAGGTTTCTTGGGCGGGTCGGGGTATCTTCTCCTGATGTCCTCCACTCTGTTCCTGAACTCCTCGTTCAGGACATCCCCGCGGAACTCCCCGTGGTACTGGTCGATCTTGGCTGCTATGAGGACCTTCCCCGCCAATGCGCGGGCGATCTTCCCCCTCTGCCAGTAGGGCGACCTGTGGATGTCGGGATGCTGGTAGATGACTCCGTGCTTCGGCCCCTTCTTTCCGGACCTCAGGTGTCTGAACATGGCCTTCTCGGCTCCGAGGAGCTGGACCGTGGACGACGGGAGGCTGCTGAGCCTCTCCAATCCTCCGGCCAGGGATATCATCCTGGCCGCCAGGGGTCCGCCCAGTATCGCGCACATGTTGGGGCAGGTGGCCTCGACGATGCCTTGGATGTACTCCTCGGTACGGCTCCTGTCATCGTACAGGCGGTACAGTGTGTCCGCCAGGTCCTGGACCGCACGCATGTCGTCGGGGTCGAACTCCGATCCGATGGACTCGATCTCCACTCCCAGTTCCTCTATGATGCCCTCTCTGTCACCGTATCTGGCGATCAGGTCGGCATACCTCTCGTCGTGTGCGTAGTCCGCCAGTTCGGGGAAGTGCATGCCGTACCATTCGTGGAGACGTTCGTTGTAGAGGTTGATCGTCGCTATCTGGTCGTCAAGGTTCCTGATGGCCTGGACCAGGTTCCTGTCCCTGGGCACGGGTTCGGATGTCCTGAGTTTCCCCAGGCCCATCATGACCTCATGCATGAACGCATCATCGTAACCGTACTTCTGGGGGGTGATGAAGGAGGAGTCGAACAGCTCCGGTCTCCCGAGTTCGGACTGTCTGCGGTCGGATACCGCGACCTTGCCGTCCACCAGGGATGCGAGCTCCCTCTCCTCATCCAGGATGGATCCTCTCTGGATGGTGGCCAGTTTCCCGGCCACTGCCTGTGCGTCGTGGGGCATGAGCCTCTTCTCGATGATCCTCCCGCTCTTCTCGTCGCAGAGGAACACACCGAACCATTTCGTGACTATTATCGCCATGTTCACATCCTCGCAAGCTTTTCGATCTCATCTGCGGGGAGGTCGTCCACATCCCCCGCCAGGAGTTGGAGCCTCGCCTGGAACTCCAGTTCCTCCATCCTGTTGTACGCCTCCTCCAGGGTGCGTCCCTGTGTGAGTGCGCCGTGTCTCGCCATGAGCATCGCCCTGGCATCGGAGTGCTCCGCCACGGCATCCACCAGCTCCTGGGAGCCCGGAGTGTAGTAATCTATCATGGGGACGGAGCCGAGGAGCAGTACTCCCTCGGGGGTGATGTTGCACTTCATAGGTTCGTTCCTGACGGCCAACGTGGTGCAGTGCAGGGGATGGCAGTGGACCACCGCCCCCGTGTCAGGGTTGGCGTTGTAGAGTGCGAGATGGAACCTGTGCTCGATGGAGGGTCTCCCATCGGAGAGGACGGAACCGTCGGTGCCCAGGAGGACCATGTCCTCGGGTTGGAGGAGCCCCTTGTTCCTGCCGGAGGGTGTGATCAGTATCTCGGAATCCCCGATCCTGACGCTCATGTTGCCTCCGGCGGAGACTGTGAGCTGCCTGTCGTACAGCATCCTGCACACGGATGCCAGTTTCTCCCTGGCGTATCTCTCGTTCACTGCATCACCTTGTGGATCTCGTCGGGCCTGAGGATGCCCTTCTCGGTGATGAATCCGGTGACGAGCTCCGCGGGGGTGACATCGAATGCGGGATTGAGGGCCTTGGAGCCGACGGGTGCGATCCTGATGTCCTTCACCATGGTGACCTCCTCCTCGGACCTCTGCTCTATGACGATGTCCTTCCCGGTCTTAGTGGAGAAATCGAATGTGGATATGGGTGCGGCGACGTAGAAGGGGATGCCGAAGTGCTTCGCGACGATGGCCTTGTCGAATGTTCCGATCTTGTTGGCGAAATCACCGTTCTCCGCAATCCTATCCGCACCGGTGATGATCATGTCGACGCCCTGGGCCATGTAGTATGCGGATGCCCCGTCGGGGATGATGGCGTGGTCGATACCCTCCTGGTTGAGCTCCCATGCGGTGAGCTGCATCCCCTGGAGACGGGGTCTGGTCTCCGATGCGTACACGAAGAACCTCTTTCCCTGGTCCCAGGCCTTCCTCATGGGTGCGAGTGCGGTGCCCACATCGACGGTGGCGAGGGCCCCTGCGTTGCAGTGGGTCATGAGCTTCATTCCGTCCTTGATGAGTTCCGCCCCATACTCCCCGATGAGGGTGCATTTGTCGACCATCATCTGGGCATACCCGTCGGCGGCCTCCACGGGGTCCGCACCCTTCTTCAGTTCACCGTACATGTGGTCGACGGCGTAGAACAGGTCGTTGGCGGTGGGTCTCGCGGCTTTGATGTCCTCCGACGCTTTGTCCAGGTCGCATCCCTTCAGTGCCGCCATGCACATGGCGTAGGCCGCCGTGGCACCGATGGACGGTGCTCCGCGGGTGGTCATGTTGCGGATGGCCTCCGCGATGTCCAGGTAGTCGTCGAAGTCCACCAGCACGATCCTTGCAGGAAGCTCCCTCTGGTCTATCATACGGACCTTCCCGTCCTGGAACCATACTGCTCTGATGTCGCATTTCTCTCCGTCGATTGTCGCTTTCATGTGCTGCACCTAATGGTCCGTCGAATGGCGCGCCCGTTCTTATAGAATATGTAATATGGTCGCGGAGGTCGGGTTCCGGGTCCTTCATGGTCCTCACGAGTCTCTGTGCGTCGCCTTTTTATGTGGTCAACATATATTCCCGTGATTACTGTGACCGACGGACCCCTCACTGATTTCGAGTTGTATTATACCAAGAACGGGCTGGTGCAGGTATCGAACGATGTGAGGCGCCGTATCCTATCCGAACTGAAGGACAGGAACCTGTCGCTCACCGAGCTCTCCCGTATCATGGGGAAGGCACAGTCCACCCTCTCCGTCCACTTGGACAAGATGGTGGCGGACGGTCTCATCTCGGCCCACGACGATCCCGAGGACAGCAGGAGGAAGATCTACTCCCTCGTGTCGATAATGTTGGCCCATTCCAAGCCCCCGTCCGACGACTCCATGAATCTGGCCATCAAGGCCCTGAGTGATTTCGCCAACGACCCCGAGAAGATGCGTGATGCGATACTGCGTTTCATATTCCTGGGATTCGACGGTATGGGATTGTCCATCGGACCCATGGCCCATATCCTCGGGAGAATCCACGCCATGGCCCTGGGAGGATCGCTCACCGGTGCCAACATCGAGGACACCGTCGCCAATGCGAGGGACTACTACAGGCGCATGGGATTGGGTGATGCAAGTGTGTACTCCCTCAAACCCCTGACGATCATCATCAAGGATGAGATGCCCTTCACCGAAGGTTCCGAGAAGTCCCTGGGCAAGTACGCGTCCGGATTCTTCTGCAAGATCCTCGAGGATGCCACCGGGAAGACGTACGATGTGGTCAGCAGCGAGGTCTTCGGGTCGGAGTTCAACTACTACCGTTTCGTGATGGAGCCTTCGATGAAGGTCCTTGAGAATAAGTGCTGATCGGGGACTCACTCGTATCTGGGCTCGAAGGTCAGGAGCGCACCGTTGCCGAGGATCTCGAAGTCCTTCAGTTCCAGCTTTATCCCGTTCTCCGCAACCCATCCATCGCCGTCGCAGGGAGTGGGCGCGTCCGCTCCGCCTATCACGAGTCCGCCCACGAACACGGAGTATCTGTCGACCATCTTCGCCTTGAAGAGTGAGGCGATGGTCCTTCCGCCGCCTTCGACGATGATGTTCTCGATGCCGAAGTCCGCGAGCTCCTCCATCACAGCTTCAAGGTCTATGGTGTCCCTCCCGGCCCTGATGATCTCCTCACAATCCCATTCGACGTCGCAGTCCTCCAAGGTCACCATGACAGTGGGGGCCCTCTCGTCGAGGACCTGTGCGTCCTCGGGGGTCCTCCCGTGGGGGTCCAGGACGATGCGGATGGGGTTCGTGTCATAATCGCCGTCCTTGAACGTCAGGTGGGGGTCGTCGGCCACGATGGTGCCCACTCCGACCATGATCGCATCATACTTCTTACGGAGGTTCTTGACCCTGGTCTTGTCCTCGTCCGAGGAGATCCTGACCTGGGTGCGGTCCTCTCCCGCGAGCTTTCCGTCTGCGGACATTGCACAGTTAACGTGGATGAACGGCCTCATTGTTCTCACCGGGTGTGACAGTGAACTTGTAGACATCCTCCTTCCTCTCGACACCGAACTTCACATCGAGGAACGATTCGAGGGTGTCCATCTGGCTGAGGAGGTGTTTGCTGATACGTGATACGGAGAATGCGCTCTTGCCCCCGGCCATGGCCATGTACGGCAGGAGCTGGTCCGCGGTGTGGACATCCATCGTCGCCCCACTGGTCATCTCCCTCAGGAGGTCGGTGGCGGCATCCTCGCCCGCCTTGTCGGCGGTGTGGCCACGTGATGTCAGTGCGTTGCTTCCGAGCATACCGTTCTCGAACTCCGCAACGAGCACGACACCCGCACCGCGGGAGTCCCCTTCGGTCTTCTGGATGTCGAACTCCACATCGGCCACGGGTGCGAGTGTGTCCTCGCAGCTTCTGATGACGTCCTTGGTGATCCAGTCCGGGAGGCGCTGGCTGAAGCATACGCCCCTGATGGCCACCAGGTCACCGAGGGATTCGATCTCCAGAGGGGTGATCTCCCCTATCGGGTCTAGGCTGGCGATGACACGCCCTCCGCCCTGGGGGTAGAATCCGCGCTCTATGATCCTCACGTCCGCATTGATGCCCATTTTCCCCATGAGCGGGAACAGGAGGTGCTGGTACGAATCTATCGGAGGGGCCCACATGACGTTGGTTCCGCCGCTGATGTCCACGGTGAGTCTTCTGTCATGGTTCCTCGCTGCCAGGAGCATCGCCTGCAGGACGAGGCTGACGCTGCCTGCGGTACCGATGTTCATCTGGATGTCGTGCACGTGTTCGTTCCCGGGTTCGAAGAGAAGCTCCCTCGAACCGATGGTGTTGCCCGTGACCTGGGATCCCGCCATCTCCGCTACGGCGTTGACCGCGGCACAGTGCTGCTTGGACAGACCGTTGGTGGGTCTGTTCTCCCTGATACGGGTGAGGTGGGTCGGTCTGCCGGTGACCGTGGCCATGGCTACCGAGGTGCGGACCATCTGTCCTCCTCCCTCTCCCCTTGAACCGTCGATCTCCAGCATGTCCATGGATGTCCCCATGATGGGTTTCCTAATAATGGTTGCGGATTCTGAACCGGGAATGGTGATGAGGTGATGGAGAATAGGGAAATGAGTGCGATTGCCGGGATTCGAACCCGGGTCAGAGGCTTGGGAAGCATCCGTCCTAACCGCTGGACTACAATCGCAACGCATTGTTGATTGGGCTTCTGGTATTTCATACTTGTTTTCAGGTCATCACCGTCCGTCCATGATCGTATCGCGGAGTTCCGGACGTCATGTCTTTTTATACTATCTGTTCATTAGACGTCATATCGGACTCGTGGTCTAGGGGTTATGACGTCGCCCTTACAAGGCGAAGGTCGCCGGTTCAATTCCGGCCGGGTCCACCATCTCATCTTATTTCTTTTTAAACGGTGACGCCGAGGGCAAAAAACCGTCCTGATTCATTAC
>CAZCMJ010000048.1:0-10730 GCA_964499845.1 uncultured Methanomassiliicoccales archaeon | reverse complement strand
CATCCACACTTGCAGTCTGCGTTCAGGTCGACCACGTACTCGTCGTATTCCGTTCCGTCACCCCCTGCACCATCGGGGAGATGGTCGGGTATGGATAGAATCGCCTGGATGGTTTATATACTCAGTCCCTCCGGCGGCCGGGGCAAGGTTTATCATGTACCCTTGGACTGGTGGAGTCATGCAAGTCATAGACCTTCTGAAGAGCAGTGCCTTCATGATGTCGTTGGCGTTGATCGTCGCATTGGTGACAAATTATACGGGGATCGCACCCGGCGGTATCCTCACATCGGATATCCGTGCGGACATCACCGTCTTCGTACTGGCAGTCATGATGACGTTGTCCCTGTCCAGGATTCCCTTCAGGAACCTGAACCCCGTCACCAATCGGAGGTCCGTCCTCAGGGCGCTGGTCCTCGGATTGGTCGTCTCATCCCTCATCCCCCTGGTGGGGTATTTTCTGCTGAAGGACACACAGTTCGGTGACGAGGCCATGGGTCTCGTGTTCATCGCCGCCACGCCCTTCGCCGCATCCGTATCATCCCTCTCGTACATCCTGAACGGTGACATGGAGCACGCGGCCAGGGGTACCATCGTCACATACATCGTCTCGCTCGTGTGGATCCCGTTCATAATATGGTTCGCACTGGGCGAGGTGGTGGACATGGGTCAGATGGTCATCACCGTCATCGAGATCATTGGTGTCCCCCTGGTCCTCTCCAGGCTGATATCCCGTCTCACCATCAGCAAGGACTTCATGGCCGTCTTCATGAACTGCTGTATCTTCCTGCTGGTGTGGTTGTCGGTCAGCTTCACATCGTTCCCGTCCGACGTCGGGATCCTGCTGGCCTTCATCGTGGTCGCCGCGCTCCGCTCCTTCTTCCTGGGGAACGTGGTGGAGGTCACGGAGAAGAGGATGGGCATCCACTGGAAGCAGAGGGTCACGGACATCCTCATGACGTCCTACAAGAACAAGGGGATCGCCATCACGCTGTGCGTCGCCACCCTCGGACCTTTGGCATCCAGCGCCATGGTGGCCATCGCCACATCCATCCTGGTGGAGATCTGTTGGGTCATCTTCATGGATTCCGTCCTCTTCAACCGCAAGAGGATGGCCAAGGAGCTGGCCGCAGAGGGTTCCGCGGAGTGATCCGTGGGCCTCTCCTCAAACCCCTTCAACCCGGTCTCCGGGGTTCCGACCATGTCCCCGTCCGTTTTTCCGACAGAGCAAATGCCCTTATAGGAACACCATCTACGAACTCCCATGGAAGTCCGTGTGAGGGGTCACACAGGGGATGACATCCCCGAGATGACCCGTATCTGGAATCTGATCGTGTCCAAGGGAGTGGCATTCCCCCAGGAGGAGGAACTCTCCCCGGATGAGGCGGTGTCGTTCTTCGGTTCCCAATCCCACTGCGGTGTTGCGGAGATGGATGGGAGGGTCGTCGGTCTGTACATCCTCCATCCGAACAACGTGGGCAGATGCGGCCACATCAGCAACGCCAGTTATGCGGTGGACCCGTCCATGGCCAACAAGGGCATAGGTTCCCTCCTGGTGGATGACTCCCTCAGGACGGCCAGGGAACTCGGATTCCGTATCATGCAGTTCAACGCAGTTGTACAGGAGAACGCCTCCGCCATCCACCTCTACGAGAGGAAGGGCTTCAGGCGCATAGGTGTGGTCCCCGGAGGATTCAGGTCCTCGGACGGGGAGTACCACACGATCATCCTCTTCTACCACGAGCTGTGAGGTCGTAACCATGAATCAGCATTATCTGAAATGTCTCGTGAGGGCCATCCTCGCCGGGATGATGATCGGTATCGGAGGCTGCGTCTTCCTCGGATGCGAGGTGAAATGGGTCGGTGCGATCCTCTTCGCGGTCGGACTCTTCACCATCTTCTCCTTCCGCCTGGACCTCTACACGGGGAAGGTGGGCTATGTCTTCGACAACAAACCGCCGTATCTGATCTACCTGCTGGTGGTCATCATCGGGAACTTCATCGGCTGTCTGATCCTTGGGCTCATGATGCCCCTGGATGCCGCATCCGCCCTCGCGGAGAGGAAACTGGCGGATTACGATTTCCTCAGGGTCCTCTTCAAAGGTGTTCTGTGCGGTATGCTGATGTTCATCGCCGCGGATTGCTACAAGAACACCAAGAGCTTCATCGCGACCTTCGTCTGTGTGCCGGTGTTCATCCTCGCCGGTTTCGAACACTCCATCGCGGACATGTTCTACTTCTGTTCCGCCGGTGCGTTCTCCGTCGAATCCCTGGTGTTCATCATCACCGTCCTCATCGGGAACGCCATCGGAGGCTTCCTCATCCCCGTCTGCAGGAAGTGGATGTACGAGGACGAGGCACCGAAGGCGTCCTGATATCCCATGACATCACCGGATCCGACGGTGTCATCCATCCGGGTCCGGTCAAACAGTTTCATAACCTTCTCCGACATATATCGGGAACATGTATTCCGTCCTATTCGTCAGTCCGGACAGAACGTTCCTCGCCCAGGCCCAGCGGTTCCTGCCCAACCTGGACAGGGACATCGTGGTGGTCCCGGCAACGGACATCCAATCCGCCTCGGATGCGATAGGGGACGGGGCCATCGTGGATGCGGTGGTCTTCGATCATTGCGGGGCCAACGATTTCTTTTCGGCCATGGACACCTTCGACCGTATGAAGCTCTCCAGACCCATGGTCATGCTCTCGTCCGATTCCGACCCTTCGGTGATATCCGAGGCTGTCAACAGACACGTGGATGCACACATCATCCGTTCCGGACGCAACAACATCGATCTCTTCCAGGAGCTGGACCGCAGGATCGTCATGGTGGTGGAGAGGGACCGCAACGACAGGGAACGCCATGTGAACGAGAGGCGTATGGAGGCCCTGATAAAGATGGCCAAGATGTCCGACAGGCCCTTCCAGGAGATAGTGAACTACGCATTGGAGGCATCGTTAGAGCTCACGGGCAGCACCGCGGGATACGTGGCCATGTACGACAGGGAACGGAACTCCCTGAACATGCTCGCATGGTCCAAGGGTGCCATGAGGAGATGCGACATCAGCGACCGTCCGCTGGACTTCGAGTTGGATACCACAGGGGTATGGGGCGAACCCATCCGTCATGGCAGGTCCGTCACACTGAACGATTACAAAGGGTTCCACGGTCCGGAGAAGAAAGGTGTCCCCCACGGACACATCCCGCTGGAGAGGCTGCTGATGATCCCCATCTACTACGAGGGGGAGCTGATCGCCACCGCCGGTGTGGGCAACAAGGATTCCGAGTACACCTGGTCAGACGAGGTCCAGTTGACCATGATGATGAACGAGCTTTTCTCCATCCATTTCAACATGGAGACCATGAAGGGCCACAACATGGAGGTCAGGATGGTCCGTGACCTGATGGAATCCGGAACGGTCGGTTTCTTGTTCGTCAACGACCGCATGGAGGCGCACATCATGAATGCGATCTCATCACAGGTCTTGGGGATCGATGCGCAGGTCCCGGCCAAGGTGTCGTTGGACCATCTCAGAGGGGACAGGGCTGACAAGGTCAGGTCCATGATCAATTCCGTCCGCATCACAGGGAAGGCACAGAGGTCACGCATCATCGTGCCCGGACCTGCATCCAGGACCTACGAGGTGTCCGTCTCCGGTAACGCCAACGGTTTCTCGGTGATATTCACGGACATCACCGACCTCCAGGTGATGGATGAGAGGATGGCCCGCGCAGCGGTCCACATCGGTATCCTGGAGGGACCCGTCCTGAGGGCCCTGGGGGAGAACCTCATGGTCCTGGGGGACGGTGATGTGTCCGAAGACAGGGGACAGACGGCACTGAACAGGATAAACGAGGCGGTGCAGTTCATGGACGACTACCGCAGCGTAGGTCTGAGGGATCCCATATGGGCGGGCATCGACGACCTGGTTGGGAGGGTCCGCAAGCAGATAGACTTCGGTGACATCGGACTGACCCTGTCCGTGGAGGGTCTGCAGATCCGTGCCGACCCGTCATTCCATCTGGTGTTCAAACATCTCATCATGAACTCCATCGTCCACGGAGGGGATGTGACGGAGATCCGCATAGGATGCCGCATCAAGGACGGCGACCTGACGATCATTTACTCCGATAATGGCAGGGGCATGTCCCCTGAGGCGGAGATGGGTGTCTTCGACCAGGTGGACAACGGGAAGTTCGGTATGTTCTTGGTGGAGAGCATAGTGGCGGCATCGGATATGACGGTCTCATGCGTCCACTCCGAGGGCGGTGCCGTGTTCGAGATATCGGCCCCCCCGTCCAGATACAGGTTGGGCTGATCCCGGGAGGATGTCCCCCGAAGGAAGCTGATCGGGGGATAGGAGGATGCGGGATCGGGGCTCCCGCGGGCCCATAGAGGAGAAAAAGATGCTGACTTCATTCCCCAGAGGGGGATATTCGAGCGTTATGTTCACCTTTTGACGGAGACCGTTCCCAGGTCCCCGTTCCGGGTGTTTATGATGGAGGTGATGTGATCGGCCAACGTCCTTTCCTGGATGGCGTTGTGGACATCCGCGGATTGTTGCAAGGGGAACTCCATATCGCATTTGGCGCAACGGACCTTCGGGCAGCCTTTGGCCACCTCCGAACATCCTTGGCATGCGAACGTCCTGGCATACACCAGGGAGAATTCGAATCCGCAACGCGGACACGTCATCTTCCTGACGGATGCGGTCGTGTTATAGGAGAATCCATGGGCCCTCATCGCCTCGAAGTAGGTACTGGCCATCACATCACCATAGGGGTTCCCGCCTTTCGGCGGGATAAAGGGTTAATCGATCACTCCATCTTGCCGTACTGGTGGGTGGCCTCCATTACGGCGGTGATGTTATCTATCCTGCACTCGAGGTCCGGAGGCACTTCGCAACCGGATGCCACGACCATGTGGGAGTTCAGTCCGCGCTTGCACATGGCGGTCTTCATCTCCTGGCAGAGATCCTTGGTCTTGGTGACCACTTCGTCATAGGACGACCTCATGAAGATCTGGGGGTCCAGGTTACCGAATATGGTACACTTGTCCGCGTATCCGTCCTCGACGACCTGCGTCATGGTGGGGCACTCGGGCACCAGGGGGTAGTAGGCGAGGGAGTACACATCCACTCCGAACTGCTTGATCTGGGTGTCAAGATGGGGCATGTCCGAGCAGTTGTGGATACCGAGTCCCAATCCTGCCTTGCGTGTGGCCTCGTTGGTGGCCTTCGCGTACTTGTTACCCTCGAACTCTCCGTACTCAGTGTCACCGAGGACAGAGTAGTTGGCCCAGAGGTAGTCCCAGCACATTCCCTGAACACCCGTCTCACCGATCTTGGCCACTGCGTCGCAGCACATCTGGGTGGTCTGCTCCAGAGCCTTGTGGATGGGTGCGGGGTCGGTGAACATGTCCATGAACAGTCTCTCGGCACCGGTGGCCTGGGAGAGTGTCAGGAGGGGTCCTTCCAGGAATGCGATGGTGAAGGACTTGTCCTTCAACTGGGGTGCGACCAGGCTGTTCATCTCGATGAGGTGTCCGGTACGTCCTTTGGTGACGTCGGGGCATTGGATCTTCTCGTAGTCCTCCATGCTGTGGATGATGTGTCCGTCCACGAAGGGGGTGTTCTCTGCATCCAGTCTGACGTTGGCTCCCAGGTCGTGTGCGGTGACCGACAGGTCCTCAAGGGTGACGGTGAACGGGAACTTCCACTTGTTGTATCCCTCTACGAAGGACTGGGCGCAGAGCTTTGCATCGGTGGCCCAGGTTTTGTAGGTCACGGGCTGGTTGGGGAGCAGTCTCCTCTGCAGTCCGCAGGCCAGGGGGTATGCGGGGAGTTCGTCGACCTTCTCGTTGTTGAGGGTGGCAATTGCCCTCTCGTAGGGTGTCATCTCAGCGACCATCTCAATTCGCCTTCAGCCAGTTGATGCAGTCCTGAGCGTTGTTGTCCCTGTGGTCCGCTCCGATATCCTCCGCGAAGGAAGGGGATGTGGGAGGTCCGCCGATGGTGACGGTGACCTTCTCACGGGTGCCGTTCTCCTTGAGCAGGTTGATGACCTCGGGCATTCTGTCCATGGTGGGGGTCATGAGAGTGGACATGCAGATCACGTCGAGGCCCTGGTCCTTAACGGTGTCTGCGATGGATGCGGACGGGACATCCTTTCCGAGATCGGTGACGATGAATCCGCCTGCGGTCAGCATGGTCTTGACGATGTTCTTTCCGATGTCGTGGACATCTCCCTCGACGACCACGGTTGCTGCCTTCTTGGAATCTGCAAGGGCCTCCTGAGGGATTGCAGGGAGGAGGATGTCCAGTCCTGCGTAGAGGCACTTGGCGGACACCAGTACCTGGGGCAGGTAGACCTGGTGTGCGGCGTATTTCTCACCGACGATGTTCATTCCCTTGACGAGTCCCTCGTTGATCGCATCGACGGGGTTCACTCCCTCGGCCAATGCGGCCTCTGCGGATGCCTTGGCAAGGTCTGCTTTACAGTTGACCACTGCGTTTGCGAGGTCTTCGAGGATTTGTGCGTTTGTCATTCGTAATTCCTCCTTTCGCCTGTTTCAGGCTTGTGATACCCATCTGACTCGGCAGTATTTATCCGTACATTATGGTTGGATGTGTAATCCATAGATTTTTGAACATGCTACTTATTTTTTGGTTGTTTAGTATTTAAAGGAACGGTAATAATGGGGGGTATAACGACTTTTGAGGTTGTAAGTTGGTGGAAAAAGTGTCTACTTCACAATTGTTGATTCGATTTTCTCAGAATTAGATATTTAAGGCTTTTTATTAGGGTCGGGCGCATAAACAGTCGCGCGGAATAATTATTGAAAGGAGAATCTGTCCGATGCACTGCGGCCGTGTACCCATGACGATCCCCGCAGGTCCGGAGATCCTGATGACGCCCACAGGGCCCGGCGTCGGTTCGGTTCGGACATCCGGGTCGAGGGCGGCTTGATCCGTTTGAACGTTTTGTCGAAACGGGTGATGTTCTCCGTTATCACTGTCGGGCAGGCATCTTCTCGTTGGCCTGAATAATCATCCTGGTGGTCATTTTGTAGACCGTCACAGTCTGCTTACGTTTGAGCTCGGAGGGAGATCGGCCCATCTCGTGACATCGAACACCATCCGGATCCGGGACATCGACCCTTTGGGGAATGTTGTGATCTCACCGTGTTCGATCGTGTCTGAGATGAGCTTCGTCTGTCCGTTTACGACTATCTGCTGACTCTATTGGAAACAATCAGATATGACAGAATGCGGTTTGTGTGTATGGGATTCTGTCGTCTGTCGGCGCAAAAGCATCTTTCCGTAATTCCAACGATCTGACAGGGATGAATCTGTTTCATGTGGCCCGATCGTCGAGTTTTTGACTCATTCCGGTCTCGATCTACTTCACTTTAATGAACGGCTGCACATGCGTCTGCGTTTCCGGTAGAGAATGTGAGAAAGTCGGGATCCGGAGAATCGATGAAATAGTCACAGACGGAATCACTCGGAAAACGCTGATATGAAAAAAGGAGATAGTGGTCCCAATGAGATTTGAACTCATGACCTTCCGGTTATCAGCCGGACGCTCAAACCGTGCTAAGCTATGGGACCAGCAAGTCTAGCATAGATACATAGGATATAAACTTTTCGGTTATCTTCCGGACAGCCCGTCATCCCCTTTATCTACAACTCGGAACATCCTCTGACATGGACCCGAAATTCGAGGAGACACGCCCCATCATGCCGTTCCAGCTGACCTGTGTCCTGGGCGTCGTGCTCGTGGCGACCGTCGTCTTCATGATGTTCAGCAGATACATCCTCGGCACCGACATGCCATCCTGGGCCACACCCGTGGTCTCGGTGGTGTTCGCGGTCATCATCGCACTGTGCTACCTCCCGAGGTTCTCGGTCACCGTCACCGACGATGCACTGGATGTGCAGTACTTCCTCAAGAGGATACACATTCCGTTGGATGAGGTCATAGACCGTAGGCCCGGTGAACTCTCCGCCATAAAGAACTATGATAGGTGGAACCTCAAGGGTGTGAAGCACAAGGCGTACACCGCCATCGGAGAGGATGAGGGCGTGGCCCTGAAGCTGACCGGCAAGAGGGTCCTCGTACTGTCGTCTGCGGATCCGCAGGCCCTGGTGGCCGTGCTTCCCCGTGATGACGAGGAGTGATCGCATATGCAGGTTGTTTTCCATTGGGTGAGGGTGCAGACCTTCTGCTACGCCACTGAGAGGAGGGAGCTGCTCGAGGAGACCATGACCGAGCTCCTCGGCACAGAGGAGTTCGAAGAGGAGGTCTCCGAGGGGGAGCACGGGAACGTGATGACCATCCTGGAGTCCCGTCTGACGAAGCAGAGGGAGTTCAACGCCCTCTTCAGGAAATTGGGTTCGGATATCCGCGATTGGATCGTAGAGGACATCGAGAACCGTATAGACGATGATTGTGTCTTCTACATCCGCCTGGACAAGCAGAAGGCCGTCCAGGGCATATATGAAGTGGCCCACCACGGGGATGTCATCGCCGTGACGGGCAAGGTGCAGGCACATCCTGCGAAGAAGGAGGTCGCGGTCAGGACCCTCAGGGAGTACCTGATCGGACTCGGGATGGATCAGTCCGATTCCTCGGGCTCATCCTGAACGGGTTCCGTTCTCAGGAACTGACATTCCATCACCCTGCGCCCCTTCACCGATCTGACGGTGATCGTGGCGCCGGGTATCTCCACAACATCCCCTCTGGCAGGTGCCCTGCCGAGTTTGTATGTTATGTAACCGGTCACGGAGTAGTCCTCGTACTCCTCCGGATCGAACTTCAGGTCGAGGGTCTCCATCACATCGTAGATGTTGGCCACACCTTTGACGTTGATCCTGTCGTCGGACACCCTCATGATCTCCTGCTGGACCTCGTCGCTCTCATCCCAGATGTCGCCCACGAGCTCCTCGAGCAGGTCCTCCATAGTCACGATCCCCATCGTACCTCCGTAGGAATCGAGGACCACCGCCATGTGGATCTTGGATTTCTGGAAGTCCTTCAGTATGGTGGCGATGCTCATGGACTCGGGGACGTACTTCACGGGCCTCACGATGTCCTTGATCTCGAAGGGGATGTCCATGAAGCTGTTGGTGTAGAACTCCTTGGCATAGGCCACGCCGATGATGTTGTCGATGCTCTTCTCATAGACCGGGATCCTGGAGTACCCGGAGGATGCGATCAGGTTGCCCAGCTCCTCCGTGGTTGCGGACACATCTATCGCGACGATGTCCATCCTGGGGAGGTAGACCTCGGATGCCTGCACGTCGTCGAACCTCATGGCCGATTTGATAAGCTCGCTCTCGTCCTTGTCGATGACGCCGTCGCTCTCGATCTCGTCGATGATGACCTCTAACTCGTCCTCGGTCATGACGTCGCTCT
This sequence comes from uncultured Methanomassiliicoccales archaeon, assembly GCA_964499845.1. Lineage (GTDB taxonomy): Archaea > Thermoplasmatota > Thermoplasmata > Methanomassiliicoccales > Methanomethylophilaceae > Methanoprimaticola. The sequence continues at coordinate 1,312 of CAZCMJ010000048.1, read as the reverse complement.
CCCTGTTGTTCCTGCTCACGAACTTGGTGATCTTGGAGAAGAACCAGGAGATGGGCGAGAGCACGATCTCGAGGACATGGATGACACCGCAGATCTTCATGCAGATCCTCTCGGGTCTGCTCTTGGCGATGCACTTGGGGGTGATCTCACCGAAGGTCAGGATCGCAAGGGTCATGATGACCGTGGATGCGAGGGCACCGGTCTCGGCACCCAGGAGGATGGCGAAGACCAGTGTCGCCAGGGATGTCGCTGCGATGTTGACGATGTTGTTGCCCACGAGGATCGTGGTGAGGAACTTGTCGTAATCCCCGAGGATCTTCAAACAGCGGGCGGCTTTGACATCGCCTTCATTGGCCATCTTCTTCAGTCTGATCTGGTTCACGCTGGTGAACGCGGTCTCGGACATGGAGAAGAAGGCCGAACATCCGATCAAGATCACAATGGCAACCGCATACAGCAGTGTCATATCCATAATTCACGCACACATCCTATCGGAGATCATGTACATCATACTCTAACCGTGATTAAACCATGAAAGGGTTGTAATATAATTGTATCGGAGGGTCTTATGGTCCATATGTAGCGATTCGGTCCGTTCCGTTCGGTCTTTAAATATAGAAGACTTCAAAATATTATATAGGGGGTTCACACATCATGCCCTCGGTAGCATTATGGTCGAATTCAAATACGAAGTCGTCGAGAGGATCGCCGTCCTCTCCGAATCCTCCAAAGGTTGGACGAAGGAACTCAACCTGATCAGCTGGAACGACAGGGACCCCAAGTACGATATCCGTGAGTGGTCCCCCGACGGCAGCAAGATGGGGAAGGGCATCACACTCTCCGACGAGGAGGTCGCCGTCCTCAAGAAGGCCCTTGACACGAGGGACCTCTGAAAATCAATTACGGGGCCCCCATGGACCCCGATCAACATCTTCCATATCATTCTATCATAGATCGAGGAGGTTGTTCGCAGTGCCCGTTGACAGGATCGAGTACATGGACCGTTTCCTCGATGCGGTGGACCGCGTCACGGCCGGACGTCCCGGTGGTATAACCGAGGACAGGTGGCTCGTGAACAACTACGGTGCGGACCTTTGTCCCCTTTTGGAGAAGTATCTGGACATCGATGACGACCGTGTCATGGCTGAGACGGTCCTGTTGTTCTGCGACGTCCGTGAGAGGGCCGTCATGTCCAGGGTGAAGGACATGTCCAAGACCGGCTCCGAGAGGGTCCGCATGGCATGCCTCGGATACCTCACGGCCATGGGGGAGGACGACGAGCTCATCCCCGAACTCTTCGACACCCTGGACC
>CAZCMJ010000047.1:0-11897 GCA_964499845.1 uncultured Methanomassiliicoccales archaeon | reverse complement strand
CGAAGGAATCGTGGAGCATGGCCAATGTCTCCGCGAAGGAACCTGCGATCTGACAACAGATGCATCCTCCCGAGATCTCCTTGGCCTTCAGCCCGTGGGCCTCTATGAACCTCGCATCCACACTGATGTCACCGACGTCGTTGACGACGATGGCCACCCTGTTCCCGCGGCCCACAAGGCCGTCCACTATGCGCATGAGCGCAGTGGTCTTTCCACTTCCGAGGAATCCCGCGATCTGTGCGATCTTCATCTTATCACTATGGGTTTCCACGATGTGTGACGTATTTAAATGAGGGCATTTCCGGAAAATGGTCCGGAGGAGGTCTGGCTCATGATGGGTTGGATGTATGTGATTCCACATCTTCCAGCCCCCATCGGACGTGGTTCCGGACGGGTCCCGATGGAGGTCATGGGCAGGGATTAAATAATCACCCAGACCCTTCAGACCCGCATGTACAAGATCCTCATCGTCAGTGGCGACAGGGGGTTCCTGGACCTGTCGATTAAATTCATAGCCCATATCGACGGATCCATCAATGTGATCCCCTGCGGGACGGTGGGGGATGCCTCATCGGTCATGCAATCGGACGACCATATAGACGTGATACTCTTCGACCATGACGGGGACAACGACGTTTTCTCCATGGTCAACTCCGTGGACCGCCTCGGGACCCACATCCCCGTGATCATGATGTCCAGGGACACCTCCCCGGAACTGATGGCCCGTGCCATCGACGAGAGGATCGAGGGTTTCCTGGTCCGCGGGAAGACCGACCCCCTGGTGTTCTTCAACGATGTCGTCCAGAGAACCATAATCGTCGCGGAGAGACACCGCACCGAGATCGGCCGCAGGAAGGACGAGAAGAGGATGGAGGCCATCATCGGCATGACCAGGATGTCCGACCGTGACTTCAGGGAGGTCGTGGACTTCGCCCTCGAGAAGAGCATAGAACTCACGGACAGCGAGATCGGATACGTCGGACTGTACGACAGGAGGAACAAGGTCATCAGGATGATGGCCTGGTCCAAAGGCGCCATGGAGAGATGCGCCATGGACAGACGTCCCATGGGATTCCCGCTGGATTCCACCGGCGCCTGGGGAGAGCCTATCCGTCTGGGAAGGTCTGTCACCATCAACGATTACGACAACGACCGCAGGATGATCAAGAAGGGTGTCCCCATGGGCCATGTCCAACTCAAGAGGTTGCTCATGGTGCCCATATTCCTGAACGGGGAGATCATCGGTACCGCGGGCGTGGCGAACAAAAAGCTGGAGTACACCTGGTCCGATGAGGAGCAACTGAACATGCTGATGGGGGAGATGTTCTCCATATACGGTGATCTGGAGGCCACCAAGTCCAGGACCGAGGAGAACAGGCTCATCAGGAACCTGATGGAGCTGAGCGGTACGGGTTTCATGTTCGTCACCACGGACATGGACATCATCATGGCCAACGATGTCGCATCGGGGATCGTCGGAATGCCTGATGACGGTGACGGGAGGGTGAACCTGACATCCATGAGGACGGATGCGGCCATCAACCTAGTCGATACGATTGACAGGGTCCGCAGGGACGGAGGCACACAGAGATGCCCCATATCCACGGATAAGGGATCGGATTATGAGATGGTGGTGTCCGGTACCGTCGGCGACGGATCCACCGGGTCCGGATTCTCGGTTGTGTTCGAGAATGTCACGGAGGTCCGCAGGAGGGATGCCAGGATCGACAGAGGATTGGAGCACATCAGGACCCTGGAGGGACCTGTCCTGGACACCCTGACCGACACCTACGAGACGTTGGAGCCCGCCATGTTCGGGGCGGACCAACATGCAGTGGACAGGATGCACGAGGCCATCTCCTTCATGAAGGACTACCGCAGCGTCGGTCTCGGAGACCCCAGATGGATGTCCCTTTCAGAACAGATAAAGAAGGGGTTGGAGGGGATCGACACCTCCGGTGTCGAGGTGGTCCAACGCGTGGGCGGGATGAAGGTGTTAGCCGATCCCGCATTCCACTTCGTGTTCAGGAACCTCGTATCCAATTCGATCGCCCACGGAGGGTGCGTCACACACATCGAGATCTCCTGCAGGATAGATGACGGGGACCTGACCATCGTCTACAGGGACGACGGATACGGGATCTCCGAGAACCAGAGGCACTTCCTCTTCGAACAGATCGAGAACGGGAAGTTCGGACTGCACCTCATCAAAAGCATAACATCCGCCTCCGGATTCGGTTTCAGGAATGTGGAGGACAGGGGCGGTGCCGTGTTCGAGATCACCGTGCCCCCGTCGGGTTACAGTTTAGGATGAGAACTGACTGGGCTTTCCGGCCGCGGTGACCTTGAGGACCATCTCCATCAGCATGTCGTCACCGTCGGAGCCGAAGGAGAACCTCTTCTCCTTCCTGTCCACGGATACACTGATATCGGTGGCCCCTCCCTCGGAGACCACCTTCGTGACATACTCCCTTCCAAGGGATTCGCATGCGGCGACGGCATCCTCAACATCCTCGAACACCGCGTTCCCCAGCTTGGAGAACGATTCGATCTTGCAATCGGGCGCACCCAGGGTCTCGGGTCTGATCAGGAACTCCACAGATTCCGATACGGACGATGTTATCGCTCCGATCGCGTTCCCGACATCGGCATCGTTGTGGATTACCACCTTTGCACCGAAGACATCACCTACCCACCTCATGTAGACACCTGCGGGTGCACCTATCCCGATTATGGGCTTGGTGAGTGTGATGTTGCAACCGTAGTCCTGTCCGGACCGGTGGTGTATCGCCTTCTCCAGGAGGTCCGCCGCTGTGGTCCCCATGTCCATGGTCCCGGTCTCCTCCATTATGAGCTCCTTCATCAGTTCGATGCAGAGTTTGTCACGGATCATATCCTTGGAACGGGAGATGAACTCCTCCTCGGTGATGCCCGCCATACCGGCCATGTACCTCACACCGTTGATGGATGCTTCGTGATCGTACCTCCGGTATGTTCCGTCGGCATGGAGGATGTCGGTGGGCGTCATACCGATCCTCTGGATGTATCCCCTGCTCTCCATCTTCGCGACGTTGAACGAGAACGGATGGGAGTTCAGCAGGGATGCCGCCTCCTTCAGTGTGTACGGACGGTCGGTGGCGAGTTTCAGCAACTCCATGTCCTTGGAAGACACCACCCCTTCCGGGGGCATGCGGAGGGTCCTGAACATCTCCGTGTCAAGGACGATGTTGTCCTCACCCAACGCCTCCGGGGTCGCACGGGACCTCTGTGATGATACTTCCCTGAGGTTCTCCGCCACGCATCCCCATTGGGATGCTGCGATGCACAGGGGCATGACACGCACGGACGACAAGGTGATCCTCTTGCCGTTGACCACTATGCGACTGTCCCCTCCTATCCCCGAGGTGGCGATCTTCGCCGCGGTGACATGGGTCTTCTTCCCCCCTATCACCGCACCCTCGGGTTCGAGACGGGGCCTTCCCCCGCGCAGTATACCGATGTCGGTGGTGGTCCCGCCCATGTCCATGACTATGGCGTCCTCCAACCCGGTCATGTGCATGGCACCCACAAGGCTGGCGGCTGGACCGCACAGGATGGTCTCCACGGGCTTCGTCTTGGCCATGGCCTCGCTCATCATGGAACCGTCACCACGGACGATCATCAGAGGGGCGTTGATGTCATATTCCTTCAGAACGACCCTGACCGAACGCAGGAGATCCTCTATCACAGGGATGAGCATGGAGTTCATCACGCATGTCGCGGTGCGCTCGCTGAAACCGAGACTGGATGACAGTTCGTGTCCGCACACCACCGGGACGTCCAGGATCTCCCTGGCCATGTCCCTGACCCTGATCTCGTGATCCGGGTTCCTGATCGCCAGATAACCGTTGACGGCGATGGCGTCCACCCTCCCCTTCAACGACTCCAGGAACGACCTGACGGCGGATTCGTCCAGCGGTTCCTTCTCCATGCCGTGGAGGTCGTGTCCCCCGGCCACCTTTATGGAATGGTCCGTGGAGACCGAACCGTCGTAATCATAGCCTATGCAGATCAGTCCGACCCTGCAGCCCTTCCCCTCGACGATGGAGTTGGTGGCCAGGGTGGATGACAGCGATACGGTGCACACTTCCGACAGAAGTGAACGGTCGAACCCCGATATCGCACCCCGTATCCCGATGCAGAGGTCCTCCCTCGTCGTCAATGACTTCGCTTTGCAGAGTATATCCCCTGTCGACATCTCCATGAGCACGGCATCGGTGTAGGTGCCGCCTGTGTCCAGACCCAATCCTATAGGCATCGTAGCAAACTCCTTGGGACAGTGAATCCCGTAAAAACTGAAGACGGACCCATCCGGACCCTGTTTGGTGGGAGGAGGACGTAACCGAGACCGTCCTCCCCCGATGAGGAGATGTCGACTGACGAAGGTGCTCCGATCATCTGTTGTTGGACACTATCCCGAGATCGTTGTTCCTCTGAACGATGATGTTGTTCATGTGGTCGGCCAGCGTCCTCTCCTGGATCGCATTGTGGACGTCGTTGGACTGCTGCAACGGGAACTCCATGTCACACTTGTTGCATCTGACCTTGGGACATCCTCTGGATGCCTCCGAACATCCCTGACACGCGAACGTCCTCGCATAGACCAGCGAGAACTCGAACCCGCATCTGGGACACTGCAGCTTCCTGACCGCCGCGGTGGTGTTGTAAGAGAACCCGTGGGCTCTCATCGCCTCGAAATATGTACTTGCCATCAGATGATCTCCTTATCTCTCGGTTCCGACGCCCCCGCCGGAGCGGGGGGATGTTAAAAGGTTTGAGTGTGAGGTACGGATGACCCCTCAGAAGGCCCCATACAGGTGCGTCGCGTCCATGACGGCCGTGACGTTCTCCATCTTTGTCTCAAGGTCCGGAGGCACCTCGCATCCGGATGAGATACAGTACCTTCCGTTGAGCCCCCTCTTGCAGAGTGCGGTCTTGACCTCCTGACAGAGGTTCTTGGTGGTCTCGGTGATCTGCTCCACGGAGCTCCTGACGAACATCTGCGGGTCGATGTTACCCATCATGAGGCACTTGTCCGCATATCCGCCGTCGATGACCTCGGATGCCGTGGGGCTTCCGGGGATCAGCGGGTAGTAGGCCATGGAGTACATGTCCACACCGAACTGCTTGACCTGGGTGTCCAGGTGGGGCAGATCGGCACAGTTGTGGATACCGAGTCCCATTCCGCATTCGCGGGTCTTCTCATTACACTTCTTAGCGTACTTGTCACCCTCGAACTCCGCGTACTCGGGGTCTCCGAGACAGGAGTAGTTACCCCAGAGGTAGTCCCAGCAGAATCCCTCGGCGCCGGTCTCGGCGATCTTCTCGCAGGTGTCGAGACACAGCTGGGTGGTCTGCTCCAGTGCCTTGTGGACCGGTGCGGGGTCGGTGAACATATCCATGAAGACCCTCTCGGCACCTCCCGCCTGGGTGAGTGTCAGGAGAGGTCCCTCCAGGAACGCGATGTTGAAGGACTTGCCCTTGATCTTGGGTGCGAGTTCCCTGTTCATCTCGATGAGGGCACCGGTACGTCCCTTGGTGATGTCGGGACACTGGATCTTCTCGTAGTCCTCCATGCTGTGGATGATGTGGTCGTCCACGAAGGGTGTGTTCTCGGTGTCCATCCTCACATGTGCTCCGAGCATCGATGCGGTGATGGACAGGTCGATCAGGGACACGGTGTAGGGGAGCTTCCAGTGCTCCACTCCCTTGACGAACGAATCGGCACAGAGTGTGGGGTTGGTCGCCCACTCCTTGTAGGTGACCTTCTCAGGCATCAGCCTCCTGCACAGTGCGAGTGCGAGAGGTGATGCGGTGAGCTCGTCGATGGGATCGTTCTGGATCGCGGCGACGGCTCTCTCGTAAGGTGTCATGGGTGCGACCATTCAGATCATCCCTTCAGCCAGTTGACGCAGTCCTGGGCGTTGTTGTCCCTGTGGTCCGCTCCGATCTCCTCCGCGAATGACGGGGATGTGGGCGGTCCGCCGATGGTGATCGTGACGCTGGGGCGGGTTCCGTCTTCCTTGAGACACTCGATGGTGGCCTTCATGTTGTCCATGGTGGGGGTCATCAGGGTGGACATGCACAGGATGTCGATGCCCTCGTCCTTGATGGTGGATGCTATGGCCGACGGAGCCACATCCTTTCCGAGGTCGTTGACGATGTATCCGCCTGCGGTCAGCATGGTCTTGACGATGTTCTTTCCGATGTCGTGGACATCTCCCTCGACGACCACGGTTGCTGCCTTCTTGGCGTCTGCCAGAGCTTCCTTGGGGATCGCGGGCAGAAGGATGTCCAGTCCGGCGTACATGGAGTGTGCGGCGACCAGTACCTGGGGCAGGTAGACCTGATGGGCCGCATACTTGTCACCGATCACCGTCATTCCCTTGACGAGACCTTCGTTGATCGCCTCTACAGGGTTCAATCCCTCGGCGAGTGCCTTCTCAGCAGCCGCCTTGGCGAGATCCGCCTTGCAGTTCACGACCGCCTGCGCGAGTTCCTCAAGAATCGCTTCCTTGCTCAATACTATTCCTCCTTTTGGCTTTCTCAAGCCTGTAGAATGAATCTGCATTGGGATTATTTAATACAGTCAAATGGTTGGATTATGTATCCATGATATTTTTCAATTCTGAACCAATTTTTGAGTAAGTAGTATTTAAATAAATCAGAAAATCGATTCCGTTTAACCGCTTATGACAAATTGAATAGTTGCGAACGGAAGGCATTGAAGCCGTATTTTCCAGAATTTCCGACGTTTTTTCAGATTCGATTATTTAAAACTTATTCGAGTTACATCCATATTTATAATATACCCATGAGGGTATCTGAGAAAACGATAGAAGATGCCATCGGAAGTCACAGTCAAGATGAACACCTGCAGCAAGACACACCGCATCACCGTCTCCATGAGGGATGATGGCAACATGGATGTGAAGATAGTCTCCGACTGCCCCAACGTGCAGGAGTATGCGAAACGTTTGACGGAGATCACCATGGACGACGTCACATCCTTCTCCGGGAGCAGGATCGTGGACCCTGTGTGCAGGGAGACCCTTTCCGTCCCCTGCCTGGTCCCCATAGGGGTGTTCGACGCAGCATGGATGGAGCTCGGACTGCTGTCCAAGTCCCTGGGTAAGAAGGCACACAGCAACGAGGTGATCCTGGACGGGAACGAGGATTGATCCCTTTCGCGTGCGCACAACTAATTAATGAGAGAACCATCGCCCGCCCATGTCAGGAGTGAGACCCGTCAAGGCGGGATGGTTCAACGCATTCAGACCCTGGACCCTCCACGGAGCGGTGGTGCCCGTCCTCATCGGCGGTGCGGTCGCATACAACGACGGGGGCTTCGACCTCCTGATGTTCATACTCGTGATGATCGGAGGCTGTCTGCTGCAGTCCGCGGCGAACCTCCTGAACACATACGGTGATTTCTCCAAGGGTACGGACACCGTCGAGAACGAGACCCGCTCCCCGGAGTTGGTCACCGGTGTCCTCAGACCCAAACACGTGCTCATGATGGGTGCGGCCTGCATCCTGGTGACATGTCTGATCGGACTGGTCTTCATATGGAAGACGGGCTGGGGCATCCTCGTCTACGGACTGTTGGGGGTTGTCGGCGCAGGGATGTACACCCTGGGCCTGTCCTTCAAGTACCATGGGACGGGACAGCTCGTGGTGTTCCTGATGATGGGCATACTGATGCCGTTGGGAACATACTACGTGATGACCGGACAGCATTCGTGGGAGGTCCTCCTCCTGTCGCTGCCCAACGCGTTCATGATCACCGGGGTCCTGTGCGGGAACGAGATGCGCGACTACCATGAGGACAAGAAGGCCGGGGTCGGCACCCTGTGCGGACACATGTCCTATGAGAACGGGATGAGGCTGTACCTCTTCGAGAACATCGTACCCTTCGTCATCCTGCCCGTGCTCATCATCTCGGGTGCCGCTCCGATCGGATGCGCACTGGCGTTCATCACACTGTATGATCTCCTTAAACTATACAGGAACAGCGGGAGGGCATCGGAGGAACCCCATGCAGGGTTCATGCTCGTGCCCCTCTGTTTCAGACTTAACTGGCATTTCGGCGTTCTGCTGACCGTCGGTTACGTCGTTCAGATGATTGTCCTACCTATGGTGATTTGAGATGGCAGAGGAAGAGCTCAAGACGGGAACGCAGTTCGAAGGCAAGGAGGAGTACATCAAGGATGTCTTCACCGAGATCGCCGAGTGCTATGATGAGATGAACGAGATCATGTCCATGGGCATGGTCCAGGGTTGGCACAGATTCATGATGAGGAAGGCCGGGGACATCCACGGGAAGAGATGCCTCGATGTGGGCACCGGTACGGGGGAGATCGCATTCCATGTGGCCAGGACCGCCGGGGAGGGATCCACCGTGGTGGGATTGGACCTGACGCCCGCGATGCTGAAGCTCGCCGAGAGGAAGGAGACGGAACTGGACCTTCCGGTGAAGATCGAGTGGAAACAGGGGGATGCCCTGGCCCTCCCCTATGAGGATGGGTCCTTCGACCTGGTCACGTCCGGATACATGCTCAGGAACGTCACCGACATCCTCGGTGCCGTGACCGAGATGCACAGGGTCCTCGCACCCGGAGGGAAGGTCATCGTCGCGGAACTGTCCAAACCCAAGAACTCCGTCGTCCGCTTCTTCTACAACATCTACATGAAGAGGGTCAAGAGGATGGGCCGCAAGTACGACAAGGGCAAATCCATCGACGGAAGGCAGTCCGCGTACGAATGGCTCACCGCGTCCATCGAGGGATTCCCCTACGGAGAGGACATGGTCAAGGTCTTCAACAGGGCCGGTTTCAAGGATGCCAGGTTCCATGTGAAGAGCTTCGGTGCGGTGAACATCTACATAGGTACCAAGGAATGAGGGAGTATAGCCTCTACCTCTTCGACTTCGACAACACCCTCTACGACACCAACGAGGGGATAAGGGAGATCCTCAGACATGCCCTTCCCATAGTGGGGGTGGAGTACGACGACTCCAGGTTCCCGGAGTTCTCGGGACTGAGCATGGACCAGGTCTTCGACAGGTTCGTGGGCAGCAGGGAACTGTACGACAGGTACAGGGACGAGTTCATGCGCATCGTCCATTCGGATGTGTATCTGAGCGGAGTCCCGTTCCCTGAGACGGGATCAGTGCTGAAGGAGTTGAGGTCGAGAGGGAAGCACATCGGGGTGGTCTCCGGCAAGATGTCCTACAAGATCAGGAACCTCATGGAGAGGGACGGGATGCTGGACCTCGTCGAGGTCGTTGTGGGATACGGTGATACGGAGAGGCACAAGCCATTCCCGGACCCGATATACCTCGCACTCTCACACTTCGATGTCCCGAAGGGGGATGTCCTCTATGTGGGGGACAGCCCCAACGACTCCGGTGCCGCGATGAACGCCGGCGTGGACTGTGCGATCGTGAACAGGCACAACGGTCTGACCCCCGATGGGTTGGAATGCACCTATGAGGTCGGTTCCCTCATGGAACTCCTCTGACGATCATTGTTGGGAGTTCAGCTGCATCAGGATCCTATAGGCATCCTCGACACCCTGTTGGGCGGCCTTCGTGAGCCATTCCACCGATTCGGTGAAGTCCATCCTTATCTGATTGGATAGTCCCATCGCCCCGAGGTTGTACTGCGCCATCGGTTCGCCCTGTTGGGCCGCCGATCTGAAGAACCCCTCCGCAGCGGGGATGTCACCGGATTCCATGGACAGATTCCCCAACATGGTCTGTGCATATGCGAAACCCTGGTCGGCGGCGTACTCGAACCATTCCCTCGCCTTCCCGACATCGGGCTCCCCGAGGTAATCCCCGATGTACAGGAGACCGAGGTTGTACTGGGCCTTGACATCGTCCTTCATGGCGGCGGAGAGGAAGTACTGCTCCGCTTCGGCGAAATCACCTCTCTCGAAGAGGATCCCGCCCATGCACAGGCAGGCATCGGTGTCGCCCTGGTCGGCGGAGAGTCTGAAGTACCTCTCGGCCTCCGCACGGTCCTGGGGTATGCCCTCCCCTGCATCCAGCATGAAGGCCAGGTCGTATTGGGCGCCCATATCTCCCATGTCCGCAGCCTTCCTGTAAAGTTCGGCGGCACGGACCTTGTCCACCTCCACACCATCTCCGTTGCGGAGGATGGATGCAAGGACGCACATGGAATCGATGTCGCCCATATCCGCAGCCTTGGAGTACCATCCGATGGATGCGGCCTTGTCCATGGGAACACCCTGTCCGATTGAGTATGCGGCCGCGAGGTTCTTCATGCCCCTCACGCTCCCGGCCTCCGCCGCCCTCCCGAACCAGTCCATGGATGAGACGGGATCGGAGTCGGAGAGGAGGACCCCCAGATTGCACATGGCCACGGGGTTGCCGGCCTCCGCCGCCATGATCAGATAGTGTTCGGCCTCGGATCTGTCCGAACCTATGCCGTCGCCGGAGAGGAACATGTACCCCAACGAGGATGCTGCGCCAACATCCCCCAGTTCGGCCGCCCTCCTGAGATAACCGACGGCCATTTCCACATCCATATCGACACCGTCGCCCTCACGATGAATGCGCCCGAGTTCGGCCAGTGCCGAGGGGTCGTTCTGTTCTGCTCTCTCCATGAGGGTCCCGATGTCCATGGAGGCGGAATCCACCAACGGGTATTATTCACGTTCGGACACGTGATATGTTTTGGCCGGACCATATGATCCGAATCCGACAGCACTCTGTCAGGATGGGAACTGGATGGGAAGTGTTAAGCCCGGGCATGCACCGTCCGCCATAAGAATGATGACCTCGATGGTTGCGATGGTCTTCGGATTGTTCTGGGCCGTCGGTGCCAGGGGCGTGGGGACCCCGTTCTGGATGTTCGGGATCGCGTTCATCCTCATAGGGTGGTGACACTCCTGTTAACGCCAACAACGCATTCGGCAGGAACAGGTTCTCCATTGTGGACATCGTCGATCCACATGATGAGCCCGACCCGATCCCAAGGTCGGGGAACCGTCGGATGAGGCCTTCGGATACTGTCCGTACTGCGGTTCAAAGACAGGCGAAAGGTTCGAGTTCTGCAGGAGATGTGAGAAGAGACTCCTATGAGATCGGGGAATGGTGTTGTTCCGTGCGAACGGTGATGGCCGCACGAAGTTTTGAGGATGGTGTCAGAGGTCCAGTTCCTCGGAGAGGATCCTGGCCATCTTGTTATGGAAGACAACACCGAATATGTACGTACGACCCCTGAGGCTGTGGAAGTACCTCTTCTCCTTGATCTGCCTTATCGCGTCCTTCGCCTCCCCGATATGCTTCTCGGGATCCTTGGATCTGGACTTCTTGAACTCGATCACGATGTTCGGGACCGTGGGGTTGTTGCGCCTCATCAGCATGTCCACCTTCCCGTTTCCGGCCTGTCTCTCCGTGGAGACGGTGAAGTTCCCGCACAGACACATGGCCGCTGCCACCAGGATCTGTCTGTACGACCTCTCGTTGGTCAGATCCCAATCCTGGAACGGTTCGAATATCGACAACGCATTCTCCTCCATCTCCTGGATGTCATTCCTCTGTGCGGCCCTGAAGAACGAACGGAACGCATAGGATTCGACCTTCAGTCCCTGGTCGACGATCACGTCCGTGAACACATCATACATCTCCCTGTTGGGGATGGACAGTATGTGCCCACCCTTGCCGTTGGGAACGGCATTGAGGTAACCTGACATCACGAGGACGGAGAATATGTTCTGGGGATTCTTTAACAGGTCGCTCATGGCCACCGTCGGCCTGATGGTCTTCCCTGTCACCGTACCCCCGTTGCCCAGGGCCTGCAGCTCATCGAAGGTGCTGTCGTCGGCAT
>CAZCMJ010000046.1:0-12359 GCA_964499845.1 uncultured Methanomassiliicoccales archaeon | reverse complement strand
CTGTCATACAGTAGAGGTGAGTGTATGTCATGGATGCCGCATAGCAGAGACGGTCTGCCATGGGGATGATCTTGGGGTAGGTCCTGTTCTCGGTCTCCTTCTCCCATCCGCGGTGAAGGTATCCGACGATAGGCTCAGCATCGGTGACAAACTCTCCGTCCAGCTGGACCTTGAGGGTCCAGAGTCCGTGGGAGAAGGGGTGCTGAGGTCCCATGATGACCCACATCTTGTCGGTATCCATCCTTTCTTCCATTTCTTTAACAGGTACAATAGAGTCGGTCATCATTCAGACCCCCTGAGCTTGTACGACTTTCTGAAGGGGAAGAACTCATAGGTATCGGGCGTGAGGAGCCTCTCGAGCTTGGGGTGGTTGTCGAAGACGATACCGAAAAGCTCCCAGGTCTCCCTCTCGTGCCAGTTGGCACCCTCCCAGATGGGGGTGACGGAAGCGACATGGAGGTCGTCCGCGGGGATGTCAGCAGAAAGCTCGATCATAACGCCGGTGTAGTAGTTGGTGAGGTGATAGACGACGGCCAGGTGGTCGATGTAGTCCACTCCGATGACGGTGGAGCAGTGCTCGAACGTCAGTTTGTCGTGGATGTATGTGCACACCTGGAAGACGTTCTCACGGGGAACGGTGGCGTACACCCTGCGGGTCTCGGTCTTCGTGACGTTGACACAGGGGCAGTCGGCGTTCAGCCTGGAGACGATCTCCTCGACCGTGGGCTTCTGGAGAACTTCGCTCATACTCAGTCCTCCATGAAGACTCCTCTCCTGAAGTAGCTCTCGATCTTCTTCTGGAGGAGCATGAATCCGTCGATCATTGCGTCGGGACGCGCGGGGCATCCGGGTATGTAGATGTCCACGGGCAGGATCTGGTCCAGTCCCTGGACGGTGTTGTACGAGTCATACCAGGGTCCGCCGGAGATGGCGCACTCTCCCATGGCCACAACCCACTTGGGGTTGGGGATCTGCTCGTACAGACGCCTGAGGTCGGGGCGGATCTTCTTGGAGATCCATCCGTTGACCAGCAGGATATCTGTCTGCCTAGGCGAGGAACGGTAGATCATTCCGTAACGCTCGGCATCGTATCTGGGTGCGGATGCGGCAGCCATCTCGAGGGCACAGCAGGCGAGACCCCAGTGCAGAGGGTGCATGGAGTTCTTCATCGCCCATGACCAGATGGGTCCTGTCAGCGAGTCCACAGTCTTTTTCGTTCCAGAGCTGAGGAGGTCATTGATCATGGCGTTGGACCATGACATGAACTCGTCAGCACTCATGGCTACAGCATGGGGGTAAAGGCTCATATCCATACGGTTTCCTCCTTTTTCAGAGCGTATGCGACCCCGAGAATCAGAATTCCGAAGAACGTGATCATCAGGAGCTGCGCGGTGGCCGAAAGGCCAGAGAATGCTACAGCCCAGATCATCAGGAATGTCGCGACCAGGTCAAATACCACAAAAATCAACGCGAAAGCGTAGTACTGGAACCTGAACTGGACGTGAGCTTCTCCGATGGGTTCTGATCCACACTCATAGGTTGTCTCCATCCACTGAGTTGGTTTAGTGGGTCTTAAGAACCTAGATGCCCACCATGCCAAAGGTGCAAATCCGAGAGCGAGAACGCTCACGATTGCTAATGGCATGTAGTACATGACTAGTGACATTGGGCGTGCCGATGAACTGTAAGTACATAAAGCTTCCACCCCTCATCTATTTATAAGAAAAGGCGTACGGGCGCGCGACTGTAAAAGGACGCCACACGGTATATCTACCCGCTGGGAGATTGACCGGACATGTCCGCAAGGATCGGATTCATTGGAGCAGGCAAGATGGCCGAGGCGCTCATCGGAGGCCTCATCGGAAAGAGCATTTTCTCGAAGGACGAGATAGTCGCCTGCGCACCGAGCGCGAAGACCAGGGAGCACATCACCGGCACATACGGCGTGGAGACGTTCCCCACGGCGGCAGAGGTCGTAGGACGTGCGGACCTCCTCGTCCTGGCCGTGAAGCCGAAACATGTGGCAGGTCTGTTCGAGGACGAGGGCATCGTCATCGGTGGGGACAAAACGCTCGTCAGTATCGTCGCCGGACTGCCCATCGCGAAACTGAAATCATATGTGCCAGATGCGAAGATCGTGAGGGTCATGCCCAACCACTGCTGCATGGTCCTGGAGGGTGCGATGGGGTACACCTGCGACGATTCCATGGATGCGGATGACAGGGCGGAGATCGCCAGGATCCTCGGTTCCGTGGGACTCGCGGTGGAGGTCCAGGAGGGTTATATGGATGCCATCACCGGTATCGCCGGCAGTTCACCCGCCTTCATGTACCTGGTCATCGACGCCATGGCGGATGCGGGGGTCATGAACGGGCTGTCCAGGGCGGACTCGATACAACTCGCCGCACAATCCATGCTCGGAGCGGCCAAGATGGTCCTGGAGACAGGTAAACATCCCGATGTCCTCAGGGATGAGGTGTGCTCCCCCGCAGGGACCACCATAGTCGGGGTGAAGACTCTGGAGGACAAAGGACTCCGCTCGGCCATGATCGCCGCTGTGGATAGCACCATATCCAAATCCCGTTCGATGAGCGGGAACTGACCTCACTTCCTGAAGAACGATTTCACGAGACCGAGGGCGACACGAGGAGAGTTCGACCAGATGGACCCGGCATCCCAGTCAAGGTCCTTCTTGTTGCAGACGGTGGAGTTCATCATCCTCGTCCCCTCGTCCTTGGTCTCCCACAGACGGGCCTCCCTCTCGGCGGGGTCCTCTATCTCCATTATACGGTCGACCTTGTGCATGAGCTCGCGGGCGAACTCCGTCCTCTCGCAACGGTCCTTGAACACGGTGTCATCGAGACGACCGACGGCATGCTCCATAGTGGCCAACTCAATCGCCGCATCATAGGATATCTCGGCGACGTCGTCACGGGACATCCACTCGGTCTCGTATGAGAGGACATGCTTCCATGAGGGATTGTCCAGGAGACGCCTGTGCTCCTCCAGGGTACGTGCGCGAAGCCTGTATCCCCATTTCTCCGGTTCCTCGAAGACCCTGCTTCCGGGATCGACGAAGGGTGCGAAGGGAGCGTTGTAGATGAACAGGTTGTCGTCCTTGTTGACGGACTCCCACAGCCTCTTGGATGCCCTGGCGCTGTCCATGGCGGATTCCCTGTCCTGATAGGGGAGACCGTTCATGTAGAACAGGTCGAAACGGCTGCAACCGTTCCTGAACGCAGCGGGAATGGTCTTCTCGATGGCCTCATTGGTGTAACCCTTCCCCAATGCCAACCTGACCTTCTCGTCATGGGAATCGGGTGAGAACTCTATGGACCATCCGCCGTCGAAGGACCTGTCGATCTCCTTGAAGTACTCCGGTGTCGCACCGTTAAACAGCTCTATGACCACATGGTTCTTGATCCGACGGTCCCTGCATTCCTTCAGGAAGCGCTGGGCGTAGTCCATGCTCTGTTGCCTCAGGTCCCCGACGATGAACACGGGGGTGTCGAGATACGATTGGATGATATCGATGTCCTCGGCGAGCTTCTCGGGACTCCTGAACGCAGGTGCCTTCCTGCAGACGACCTTCCCGTTGGCATAGTGGGAGCCACCGCACTCGGCACAGTTAATGGAACATCCCCTGACGGTGAAAACAGAGGTCAGAGGGAGTTTGTCCCATCCGAACCAGGGGAGTGCCCCTTTGATGTCCATGTTGCGCATGACGCACTTGATCATCGTCCCGTAGTCGAACATGACATCATCGAGGGTGGTGAGCGAATACGTGAGACCGTTCTCGTGGACCCTGCCCTGGTCGTCCTTCCATGTGAGGTTTGGGACCTGGGACAGGTCACCGCCCTTCTGGAGGGTCTCCATGAGCATGACCGTGGGCACCTCCGTGGTGTCCCCCCTCATCACCATGTCGACCTCCGGACGCTGGATCAACTCCTGGTGGAAGTACGAGGACGTGAGGCCTCCGAACTCCACCTTCGCATCGGGATGGTACTTCTTGACGATCTTCGCCAGTTCGAGGGCACCGTGGGCATGGGGCATCCAATGGAGGTCGATGGCGAACACGTCCGCATCCAACCCCTTGATCCTCCTCTCCACATCGAAGCTGTCGCTCTGGAGCATCTGCACCGCGATGTTCACGATACGGGTCTTGAAACCGGCGGCCTCCAGATGGGAGGAGATGGTCATGAACCCTATCGGATACATCTCGAACACCGGCGACGAGGGGATGACGTCGCTCACGGGGCCGTAGAATATGGGCTTCTTGCGGAAATCGTAAACACTTGGTGCGTGAAGGAAGATTATGTCTGATCTCATGGATTCACTTGCCGTAGCGCCTCTTGCGCTGTTGGAATGTTCTTATCGCCCTCAACAGGTCTATGTACCTGAAACCGGGCCAATAGACATCGGCGAAGTAGAGTTCCGAATAGGCCATCTGCCACAACAGGAAGTTGGATATGCGTAGCTCGCCCGATGTCCTGAGCACAAGGTCGGGATCGGGGATCCCGTAGGTGGAGATATATCCTGAGATCATGTGCTCGTTGATCTGTGATACGTCGATCCTACCGTCGACCGCGTCCTGGGCCACACGGCGGACCGCATTGGTGATGTCCTGTCTGCCACCATAGGCGATGGCCATGTTCAGGACCTTGTCGGAATAGTCCTTGGTACGTTCCGCCGCATACTCCATGGCCTTCAGGACATGCTCCGGAAGGAGGTCCATGTCCCCTATGACCTTGATGCGGACGCGCTTCTCGTGCACACGCGCATCATCGGCGAAATCACGGAGGGAATCCGCCAGGAGGTCCATCAGATATTCGACCTCCGACTGCTCCCTGTTGAAGTTCTCGGTGGAGAAGGCATAGACTGTGAGGATCTCCACACCGAGGTCCAGACACCAGTGCAGGACCTCCTCCAGTTTCTCCCTTCCGAGTCTGTGCCCCTCCATGGGCTCCGCACCGAGGACCTCCTCGGCATAGCGGCGGTTGCCATCCATTATGATGGCGATATGACGGGGGATGATCCCTCCGAGCACCTCCTTCTCGATGTGCGCCTCGTATGTCGAATACGCCCTGTCGGTGAGGATACGGGGGACCTCCATGGATATCACTCGAAATCTTCGGGGATGCCCGCGGAACGCTCGCCGAGATCGAAACAGCCGATGGCCGCAACCGCACCGATGACCCCTTTGGTACCGGTGACGCTGATGATCTGCACGCCGTTCTCCTCGGCCGCCCTGATGGCATCCTCGGGGGTGTACAGCACGCTCTTGCAGCTCCATCCGAAATCCCTAAGGGCCTCGGGCACCTGGAGTCCCTGGTAGACGGTGATGACCGAATCATCGGAGTAGGACTCCTTCCTGACGAAGTCCACCGCATACTCGATCAGTGCGGGGATCTCCTCCTCTCTGACGGCGAAGGATACGGCGGTGGAACAGCAGTTGGTGGTCTTGTTGGGGACCTTCGGGTTGAGCTGGATGATCTTGTGCTCGATGAAACGTCCGATGGGACAGGTGGTTCCGAGCCTCATGGATGTGACCCATGACGCCCCCTTCTCCTTGGTGTCAGTGTCATCGATCCCGATGATCACACGGACCAGTTTGGGGGTGATGATGTCCACATGGGCGCGGTGGGCACCTCCGATCATGAAATCATCGGGGTACTCTGTGCGGATGACGTCCCTGCACTGGGGGATACATGCCCCGATGCCGACGGATGCCCCTGCGATCCCGTACCAGGTGGTACGGACCTCGTCGCCCTCGACCTTCAGGGCCTGGAGCCCCTGTCCGCCCACATCGGATGTGACGGGACCGAAGCTGAGCTCCCTCTCACCGATCACCGTATCCATGACCAGCATGTTGGATTTCATGCGGATGTCTGTGATGACGCCCTTGGTACGGCGCCTGTTGACGATGTCCCACTCACCGGGACCCTGGGCGACACACTTCTCTATGATCTGGGCCACGCCACGTTCCTCGTCCACCAAGGTGAAGAAACCCTGGCAGAACATCTTACCGTACTTCTGTTCGACCTCATCGGGCCTCAGTATCTGAACCATCACTCAACCTCCTCGTCAGTATCCTCCGCAGGACCCTCATAATCCTCGGGATCGGCCACAGAGAGGGCCTCCGGGGGCACATGCCTGCACAGATAGACGGTCTTTGCCGCCCTTCCGATGTCGGAGCCCATGTCCATGCACACGCCTGTGTCCACGACCAGGATTAACGGGTCGTCGACCCTGACGGAACCCGCACGGAGGGCATCCCTGTATGTGAGGGACAGATGGACCATCGCACGGTCCGCGGGATAGATGCCCGCCTCCATCAGGAGCTCGGCCTCTTCGGGTGTGGCGGGATAGTAGAGCTCATCGGGGATGTTCTCGCAATCGAGTTTGATCTCCAGGGGGATGGTGTGACCGTATGTGGCGCGGATCTTCCCGCAGGAGATGTTGTACCTCCCCTTGGGATCCGTGTCCACCAGGGCCTCGATGTGCCTGGGCCTGATCCAACCCATGCGGGGGTTGCGCTCCCTGACCTTGGTGAGGACGTCGCGCATGGACACGTACCCCTGGGGGTCCATCTCCAATCCGAACTTGCCGTGCCTCAGGATGCCCGCGAGGGTCCTTCCGACCTTCTCGACCTCGTAATCGGACATTATGAACCTGCCTTCCTCGCCGCAATAGGGGCAGACCTCGCTGCGGTGGTATCCGTGCTCCTCGCATTCCCTGATCATGTTCAACACCTCTCGGATGCCCTCTCGGCCGCCTTGACGGCATTGACGTCGCGCATGGACACGTACCCCTGGGGGTCCATCTCCAATCCGAACTTGCCGTGCCTCAGGATGCCCGCGAGGGTCCTTCCGACCTTCTCGACCTCGTAATCGGACATTATGAACCTGCCTTCCTCGCCGCAATAGGGGCAGACCTCGCTGCGGTGGTATCCGTGCTCCTCGCATTCCCTGATCATGTTCAACACCTCTCGGATGCCCTCTCGGCCGCCTTGACGGCATTGGCCATGAGCATGCAGATGGTCATGGGCCCAACACCTCCGGGCACGGGGGTGATGGCCGAGACCTTGTCCTGGACGGCATCGAAGTCCACATCGCCCACGAGCCTGCTGCCCTTGGGGTGTGTGGGATCGTCGACCCTGTTGGTACCGACATCGATCACGACGGCTCCGTCCCTGACCATGTCGGCGGTGACGAAACGAGGTTTCCCGATCGCCACTATGAGTATGTCGGCCTGCCTGGTGATGGATGGCAGATCCTTTGTACGTGAATGGACCACCGTGACGGTGGAATCGGCACCGAGTCCCCTCTGGATCATCATCGCGGCCATGGGCTTTCCGACGATGTTGCTGCGCCCGATGACCACCACATGCTTCCCGGACGTCTCGACGCCGGAACGGACGATCATCTGCTGGACACCCGCCGGGGTGGCGGGGAGGAAATCGGGATTCCCGATGAGGACGCGGCCCACATTCGTGGGGTGGAAGCAATCCACGTCCTTGGAAGGTGATATCGCATTGATGACCTGCTCCTCGTCGAGATGGGACGGAAGGGGCAGCTGGACCAGGAACCCGTGGATCGTGGGATCGTTGTTCAGGTCCTCCACCTTGGCCATGAGCTCCGCCTGTGTGGTCTCCGCGGGCATACGTATGGTCACGGACTTCATTCCGAGGGATTCACACATCTCCCCCTTCTTCCTGACATAGACCTGTGATGCGGGATCCTCCCCGACGAGTACGACTGCGAGTCCGGGCGTAACGCCCTTGGCTTTGAGAGCATCGATCCTCTGTCTGAGCTCTCCGTAAATCTCCTCGGACACTTCCTTACCGAGGATGAGCTTGGCCGTCATTTGGTCACCTGTCCGTTCGATGCCTGCTTCCATATATATTACATTCTGGAAGGAACGACGGACAATCTGCCCTACCCCCTGACATGGACACCTGGGGCATCCGGTACCAGTTCGAGGGGAGACGATTACATGACCAGGATCGAACTACCATGTCCGGCGGAGGGAATCAAACTAAGAAACGTAACCCATCCAACCAAAATCAGAGCTGTTGATACCCGAAAAGGTAGCATCGACCTCCTTAAATCCTGCCGACGATTCCCAACGGATATGAGATGTATCTATTGCGGATGTGAGATTTCCGCCCTGAATCCATTCTCGATGTGCCCTACTTGTGGCCAACCCATCGACCTTCCGGTCGCCAGCAACTGATACAAACGGGGGTGAACCCCTGTCAACTTAATTTCTGAGCATCTTCCGCCGGGTTCCCCCTCGACGGACCATGACCGTAGGTCTGAACCCCAGGTCGAGTATACCTGAGAGGACATCGCGGACCATGGATGCGTTGGCGGTGACATCACCATCGTCCATCGGTCCGCCCTCCCTCCTCTCGACCATATGCCATGTATGGGTGGCGATGATGTGGTCCCCTTCTGTGACCTCGGACGCCATGCGCACATAGTCCTCGGGCGAACGTTTCCCCTCATGCATCGGCCACAGATATGCGGCGATGGCCCTGCCGTTGACATCCCTCCCCTTGGGGACCGGATGTTCGGTGACACCGTGGGCAACGGCATACGGTTGGACACCCACACCGGAGTACACCGACGAGTCATGGGCTATGCCAAGCTCGGACACCGCCTCCAAGACCCTGTCGTCCGATGACATATACGGTGCACGGAAGCACACGGGTGCCGATATGCTATCGGAAACGGCATCGAACCCCCGGTGTAGGACCTCTCTGAGACCTTGATCGGTGAAGGTGACGCCTGTGGACCCCCCTGTGAGGTCCTCGTGGTCGTATCCATGCAATCCGATGCAGTGTCCGGATATGCGGGAACAGTCGATCATCTCGGCGGTACGGCCCTCCACGAAGAAGGTTGCCCTCATGCCGACATCGTCCAGGACATCCAACAGGATGTCGAGGCCCCTGTCCGCGGAGGTGAAGCGGGGAAGCGTTCCGTTCCCCCGGTCGATGGACCCGGCCGCCACGGCACCCTCCATCGGGAAGTTGACGTCGCGGTCCAGGTCCACCGTGAACACGAGGTTCCGGGTCATCTCCTCACGGGTGTGGATGACACTCTCTTGATCAACATCCCCTCGATGTCCATCGGAGGGTACTTGATGGCGGTCTCGCGGGCACGCCTCAGCTTGGCCTCGTTGTCGGCGTAGATCGTGAACAGGACATCCCCCGCCTCGACCCTCTGACCCTTCTTCAGATGGATGATCAGACCGGCACCCTTATCGTTGGGGGCCCCTGCGGCCTTGGCGATGGCCACCACATCCTTGTTGTGGATGTTGTGGATGTATCCGGACTTGGTGGACACCACATCCTCATGGTAGATACCGGGCTCTATGTCCTCGGACCTGAGCTTCGGATTCCCTCCCTGGGCCGCGACAATCTCCAGGAACTTCCTGTGGGCCTCCCCGGAATCGAGAATCTCCTTCGCTTTAGCGGCACCGTTCTGGATGCCGGCCATCTCCAGGATGATCCCCGCACACTCGCAGGCCTTCTCGATGACACTGGCGGGATGCTTCTGGCCCTCTAGGATGCTTATGCACTCCCTGGCCTCCAAGGCGGGACCTACGGCATTGCCCACGGGCTGGTCCGCATAGGTGATGGCGCACTCCACATGGATGCCGATCTTCTCCCCCAGGTCCATGAGATCACGGGCATAGGCCCTCGCCACATCCAGTGTGGGGACCTTCGTACCGGCACCGGTGGGGATGTCCACCAGGAGATGGGTCGCTCCCACGGCCACTTTCTTGCTCATGATGGATGCGAGCATCTGCGCACGGGGATTGATGCCGAGGGGGTGCTCGATCCTGATGACCATATCATCCACGGGCGCGAGGTTCATGCCCCCGCCCCAGGCGAAGACGCCCCCGACCTCCTCGGAGACCCTCTTCAGGGAATCGGCATCCATCAGGACGTCACAGAACACCTCCACGAAATCGGAGGTACCGCATGCGCTGCTGATGGCACGGGACGACAACTTGGGGATCATTATCCCGGCAGAGGCCACAATGGAGACCACAATGGGTGTGATCTTGTTCCCAGGGATGCCCCCGAGGCTGTGGAAGTCGAACACGGGCTCCCTGTCGAATTTGATTATATCGCCGGTCTCCGCCATGGCGACGGTGAAATCGGCGATCTCGTCGATGTCCATACCGTTGATGTAGAGTGCCGTGAGCCAGGCGGAGATCTCGATCTTGGACAGCCTGTTCTCCAGAATGTCCTCCACGATGGCACGGATCTCCTCCCTGTCCAACTTCTCACCGTCCATCTTCCTGCGGATGGACCTGACGGAATCGGGTTTGGGTGCGTACTGGACGTTGACGGCATCACCGTCCTCCACGTCGCATCTGTCCATCAGACTGCGGTGCATGAGCACCACGCCCTTCTGGACCAGGGTGTCGGACCTGCTGACAAGGGCCACCACGGACCTCTTGCCGACTATGCTGACACGGTCGTTCTCCTTCACACCGATCTCCACGCAATCATCATCGTGGAGGAGGACCATGGGCTCCGAGGAGTCCACGTCGCAGAACCTGGCCTCCAATCTCATCTGGATCCCCACTTCTCGAGGGCCAGGGCGAGCTCCCTGTGGTCCTTCGCGTACTCTGCCACGGGTATGCCCTGGAAGGCCGCGTCCACGGCCTGACACATGGCCTTGGCACCTCCCCTGACCCCGTCGGGATGGCCTGCGACGCCTCCGCCGGCCTGGATCTGGACATCGTATCCGGAACGCTCGATGATGGCGCCCACGATACCGGGATACACGCCTCCGGAGCACACGGGCATCACCGTCCTATAAGGGACATCGTCGCCCAGACATGCGGCAAGGTTGCTATCCTCCTTCGCATCACCGGACATCTTCCCCACACCGAGAGTACCGATGTGGAGGGCATCGCCTCCGCACATACGGACCAGTTTCGTGAGGGGCAGCATCGCCACACCGTGGCGGGGATCCTTTGTGAACGCCCCGTGCATCGTACGGTGGACATGGATGGGGACCTTGATGGACGGGTCCTCGGCCAGAGCCTGGACGGCACCGAAGCCACAGGTGATGACATCCACCATGATCTGCCTCGCACCCCAGGACTGGACCTGTTCCGCCAGCTCCACGATCCTATCCCCCCTGGTGCTGACGTTGATGGCGTGCAGCATCAGGTGTCCCTCCTCCTCCAACCTGTCGAGGGCCTCGGCCACCTTCACCGTCCTGTCCTGGATGGGGCAGAAGGGTTGGTCCACAAGGGTCTCATCGTCCTTGGAGTTGGTGAGTCCGCCAGAACCTGCCTCATAGACGTATTCCGCGGTCCTCTCCGGGGACAATCCGATCTTTGGCTTCACGATGGTTCCGACCAGTGGCTTCTCGGGACGGCCCAACGCCTTCCTGATCCCCTCGGCTCCGAACTTCGGACCCTTGAACTGGGATGTTATGTCCTTGGGGAACGTCACATCCTCCAACCTGACACCGTTCAGCGAACCGAGACCGAACAGGTTCCCGGATATGACACTGAGGATCTGGGGGACGGAACCCACCTCTATGCTGAAATCGTCGGTGGGGAACTCCACGGTCACCATGTCTCCGGTGATATCGATGACCCTGGCACCCAGTTTCCCGAAGACATCACCGTCCAATGTGGATATGCCGGTCCACGTTCCGGTGGACTGCTCGGCCGCTATGGCCTCGGCTGCCTTCTCCATGGGGAGGTCGGTGGTCACGCGGTACTTGCAGATCACATACCTGTCGGGATCCGCGGGCTCCCCCAGGTGGAGATACGAGTAGTTTTCCATGTTAGATCACTCCTTGAAAAGCGAGTCCCCGAACTGCCTGACCATCATGCCGTAAACGGATCCGGGGGAGACCATCCCCTGTTCCGTGATGATGGCATCGATGTACCTGGCCGGCGTGCTGTCGAAGACCGGATTGAACACTCTGACGGAATCAGGCACCTCCCCGGGCCTCACGACCTCGGAGATGTCCCTCTCCTCTATGGTGACCATGTCGCCGAAGAGGGTCATGGGCGAGAACTTGTAGGTCTCGCTGCATACGTAGAACTGCACACGGGCCTCGTTGGCGGCCAATGCGAGCTGGGATGTGCCCACCTTGTTGATCAGGGCACCGTGGGATGTTATGGTGTCGGCTCCGACGAAGACCTTGTCGACCTTCTTCATCACCGAACGGACGGCACTGTCGATGATCATGGTCACATCGACCCCCGCATCGGCGAGTTCGTTCACCGTGAGGATGCCCTGTCTCCAGGGACGGGACTCGGTGGCGAACACACGGATGTCCTTCCCCTGCCTGTGAGCCTCCTTTATCACACCC
>CAZCMJ010000045.1:0-12546 GCA_964499845.1 uncultured Methanomassiliicoccales archaeon | reverse complement strand
CGTCCCGGAGGTCGGCGGTTATTCCCTTTACTTCGGAAAGAGTCATTCCAGTGATTGAGGCGATTTCTGCCTGACGTATTCGGGGATTGCCCTTGATCATGATGTGGGCTTGGTGATGTCTCTTCCAAAACTCAGGAGAAGAGATGTGATAATGAGAAACGATGTTGTATGGTGTCAGGTTTGAAGATCGGTCCGGAAACGTCACTTTTTCTGCATCGACAATAACATCATGAACTTCAGCATGCTGAAGGAGATGACCAACAGGGCCACCCCGATCACGATCAGGATGATCCCTGCGGGTTCCATCTCCATGAGGTGGAGTCCGAGACCGAAGCACACCAGCATGGCGGCGATGTAGAACATCACCCTTGCCAGGCGCTTCCCGCCTCCGACATCCATCTCAGACCACCTTGGTCCCGGCTTTGTCGGTCGCGCTCTCGTCCCAGACCTCCAGGGCCTCGAAGATCCATACGGCCGAAAGGGCCATGTTCATCTTCTCCAGCTGCTGGGCCATCCTGTCGAAGACGGGACCGGACTCCAGGCGCTCCTTGGCGACCGCTTTGATAGAGTATGCGTCACGGCCCTGCCAGACCATGAACTCCGTGGCGGGGTTCCCGGAGAGGTACTCCCCGGCCCTGTGCATGAACACCTCGCCCACGACGATCGTGTCGGGCTCGGTCACCATGAGGCTGCCGCACACGATCATGTGCGGCTTCCCGTCCGGCGAGACGGTGGCCATGACCTTCTTCGTATCAGGATGTCTGACCATCCTCACAACGGGTTCAGGCAGTTGGACCATGTATCCGCACGCTCCGGTTTCACTCCTGCTCGGCCCTCTTGATGTTCAGGGCTCCGAGGATGATGAGGTATGCCGCACCGCAGATGAGTAGTCCGAGGAAACTCGAGATTGAAATCATGACTCCTCCATCCTTCGGTTTTTATTTTATTCCTTCGGCTGGACCGGACGCAGATGCTGAACCACGAGCTCCAGTTTCCCGTGTTCGAAGTAGGGGATGGTGGAACAGTCACACTGGATGTTGGTGTTGGGGATCACCCTGCGCTTGGTCGTGTTCACCGGGGATCCGACGCTGGTGATGTTCACCTGGCAGTCGTTGCAGGACATGGTGTTCCCGAACAGTGTGTAGCACTTCCTGCCGATGATCTCCTCGACGGACAGTCCGAAGGCCCTCTCACCTGCTTTGTTCATCCAGATGATCGTGTGTTCGGAATCGTGGATGACGATGATGTCATCGATGGCGTCTAGGATCATGTTCATGAGCTTCTCTGTGTAGATTTCGGTCTTATCCATAGCCCGGCCTCTCTCCTCCAGCTGTTTCATATGTATATATAGGGAATCCGAGGGGAGGTTGGAGTAAACATCCGTGAACTCCTGTCGGATAACGTAGGAATCCTACGAAATCCGTAGATAAATGACGGTTTTCCGATGTTCTGTGACACAAAAGAGATATAAATCGAAGGAACCAGACTTAATGGTTTATATACGGTAATGAAATACCGAGCCTCCAATGTGCTACGATGTCGTCATAATAGGTGCTGGGCCCGGAGGGCTCACTGCTGGTATTTACGCAAGGTCCAAGATGATGGAGACCCTCATCCTGGATGCGGGACGCGTCGGGGGACAGCTGGTCAGCCTCTATCCCGAGAAGGGTATCCACAACTATCCCGGATTCGAGACCATCCAGGCCAGGAAGCTGTCCGACAAGCTCTACGCCCAGGCCGAGTCCATGGGTTGTATCATCAAGGAGAACGAGAAGGCCATCGACATCCTCAACGGGGACAACGAACTTGTGGTGACCACCACCAAGGGCGAGTACCACACCAAGTCCGTCATCGTCGCGATCGGTATGGGCAGTTTCAAGCCCAAGAGGATGGGCTGTCCCGGAGAGGACGAGCTCGAGGGCAAAGGTGTCTCCTACATCCTCCCTGCCAAAGAGAACCTCGTGGGGAAGAAGGTCACCATGTTCGGAGGCGGCAACTCGGCCATCGACATGGCATTGGTCGCCGATTCCGTCACGGACACCGCCCTGGTGCACAGGAGGGCGGAGTTCAGGGCCGACGAGAGCACGCTCCAGGACCTGAAGAAGAGTGCGGTCAGGACGATCATGAGTGCCAACCTGGTCTCCATCAACGGTACCGACAAGGTGGAGTCCGTCACATTGAAACAGGATGACAAGGAGTTCGATGTGCCCACCGACCTTGTGGTCATCAACATCGGTATCTCTGCGGATCTGGAGGACCTCAAGCACTGGGGTCTGGAGCTCACCGAGGAGGGGCTTGTGAAGGTCGGGTTCGACATGTCCACCAACCGTCCGGGCATATTCGCCTGCGGTGATGCGGTCAGTTATCCCGGGAAGTACAAGCAGATCACGACGGCATGCGGTGAGGCCACCACAGCCGTCTTCATGGCATACAAGTTCGCCAAGAAGCCCTATTGGGCCTGAACCCATCATCCTCCCCTATCACCGTGATACGGGGAGGAACGTTCTGTTATCCCGGGAAAAATGGTAAGACGGCGGGATGTCCGCCGTTTTGGAAATCACTCGGTGATGGCACCTGCGGGACACTCATCCACACAGGCTCCGCAGTCGACGCATTTATCGGCGTCGATCACTGCCACATCCTCGATGGTGATCGCATCCTGGGGGCAGACATCGGCGCATGCACCGCATGCGACACAGTCGCTTGCAACTACCTGAAGCATACCACCCCGATTTTTCCATGTGGATTATATAAGTTGCCATTTCTGTCCTCCATGTGCCGGAAGTGCCTCCGTACAGGTCATCCGTCATCATTCTCTATCAGAATCCCGTTCACCGTATCCGTGAAACGTGAAGATCTCTCGACCGGCATGCATGTCATATCCGGTCACATATCGGACATGAAGGGGATCCGCCCCGGACACGTGGTGGTGGAGGACGGTTACGTGACATCGGTCCACGAAGGTGAGGCGGAGGATGCCGATCTCCGTGCGGTGATGGTCAGAGGGGTGGTGAACGGCCACACCCACTGCGCCGACTACGGTCTGAGGATACCCCCGGGGATGGCTCTGGAGGAACTGGTCGCACCCCCCGACGGCCTGAAGCACAGATATCTCTCGGAATCATCGGAGGATGTCCTGACGGCCTCCATGTCATCGTTCTCCAGGGACTCCGCATCATACGGTACGGAGTACTTCGTGGACTTCCGTGAAGGCGGTCCGGATGGATGCCGCATGCTCAGGGGGTCATCATCGGACGCACTCGTCCTGGGACGTCCGATATCACCGGACTTCGATCCGGAGGAGGTCTCCGCCATCCTGGACATCGCCGACGGCATCGGCATCCCTTCCATCTCCGACATGCCCTTCGATTACATCGAGGCGGTGGCCGACGAGGTCCGTTCCCGCAGGGGGATATTCGCCATACACGTGAGCGAGAGAATCAGAGAGGACATCGACAGGGTCCTGTCCCTGGACCCCGCCTTCGTGGTCCATATGTGTGAGGCCACGGACGACGACCTCCTGAAATGCGCCGAGGCCGAGGTCCCCATCGTGGTATGTCCCAGGTCCAACGCCTACTTCGGAAAGACACCCCCTGTCGCACGCATGCGGTCATGTGGGGCGGACATATGCCTGGGCACCGACAACGGGATGCTCGCATCACCTGACATGGCGATGGAGGCCTCATGCCTGTTGGGCCTCCTGGAATCCCAGGGAGGGGACGGTGATGGGATATGGGGTTCTATGTCCAATGTCCTGGGAAAGCTATTATATCGCCAGAAAGAGATTGTTCATCCGACCGGAACGGACCGTCTGACCGTCATCCCGTTGGATGGCGAGGACCCGCTGTCATCCCTCAGGGGATACGGGGGCGGAGGGTTCGGTCTGGAACTCAGAGAAGTATGAGGAGGAGCTCAAATGGGATTCAAGAACATCCTGGTACCTACCGACGGAAGTGAGTACACGAAGGCCGCCATCAAGAAGGCCATTGAATTGGCCAAGCTTTCCGGAGGGAGGATAACCGCCCTCTACGTGCTCGATCAGACCATCCTGACCAACATGCCCATGGACACGGCGGTCATGAACGTCTACAACACGTTGGAGAAGGAGGGTAAGGAGGCATTGGATTTCGTCTCGGAACTCGGAACATCCGAGGGCGTGGAGACGGATGTGTCCATAAAGGAGGGCACACCCGTGAAGGTCATCCTGGAGGAGTCCCCCAAGTACGACATCATAGTAATGGGCACCTTGGGAAGGACCGGAATGTCCAAGCTCCTCATGGGGAGCGTCGCCGAGAGGGTCGTGAGAGCCTCCCAGTGTCCGGTCATGGTCGTGAGGGCATCAGAGGTCAGGGAATAAAATGAGCAGGACAGTAGCAGACATCATGGTACCCGCACCCATCGTGGTCGAGGTTCCCGGAAGCCGCAGCGACGCGATCAACATCATGGTGAGGAACAAGCTCACCGGACTCCCGGTCATCCGTGCATCGGACGGGAAGCTCATGGGGATCGTCTCCAGAAGGGACATATTCCGCAAGTTCGACGAGGACCAGCTGTCCCTGATCATGAAGAAGAACATCGTGACCATCTCCCCCGACACCACCGTCGAGGAGGCCGCCGGGATCTTCAGCAGGATGAGGATCCATAGGCTGCCCGTGGTGGAGGACGGGAACCTCGTCGGTATCATCACACCCACCGACCTCCTGTCACTGGTCAAGGATATGAAGACCACCATGCTGGCGGAGGATGTCATCAGGACCACCTGTGTCACATCCTATGAGGACGAGCCTCTGTCGTACACCGTACCCGCGATGAGGATCAGCGACTCCGCCGCCAATCCCGTCCTGGACGCACACGGCAACCTCGTCGGGATACTGACCGACCGTGACCTGTTCAGCGACCAGGTGAAGGACCCCGAGGCACTGAAGGCATTGGGCATCAACGATGCGGACAACCTCGCCGGCTACAGGAACGTCCTGCCGCTGTTCTACTCCGTCACTGACAAGTACCTCTCCGAGGACAAGAAGGTCAGGGACTTCATGGTCAAGGACCCTCTGACGGTCTTCAAGAAGACGAACCTCTCCGAGGTCGCCAGGATCATGATCGCCAACGACTTCGGTCAGATCCCCATCCACGGTACCAAGGACGAGCTCATCGGCATGATTTATGATGTAGATGTCCTATGCGCCCTCTCAGGTAATTCAGATGAGTGATATCAATTCAGCAGACCTGATGGCCCTCTGCAAACGCAGGGGTTTCATCTGGCCCTCCTTCGAGCTCTACGGCGGGGTCGCCGGTATGTACGACTATGGCCCCCTGGGCTGCTCCCTCAGGAACAACATCGTCGAGGTATGGAGGTCCATCTACAAGGGAAGGGAGGGATTCGTCGAGATCGACTCCGACGTGGTCAACCCCCGTGAGGTCTTCAAGGCCTCCGGACACGTGGACGAGTTCGCGGACCTGATCACCTACTGCAAGGAGTGTCAGGCACCCTTCAGGGCCGACCACATGGTCAAGGACTACTACGACAACCCCGACATCCTCTCCCCCAAGCAGTTGGAGGAGGCCTTCGTCAAGCACGACATCCGCTGCCCCGAGTGCGGCGGGGAGCTGGGTCCCGTGGATGAGTTCAACCTCATGTTCAAGACCAATATCGGACCCGGTTCCGCACGTATCGGATACCTCAGGCCCGAGACCGCCCAGGGTATCTTCGTCAACTTCCCCAACCTCTACAGGTACAACAGGGAGAAGCTGCCCCTCGGTGTCATCCAGACCGGCAGGAGCTACAGGAACGAGATCGCCCCCAGGCAGGGTATGATCCGTCTCAGGGAGTTCAACCAGATGGAGGTGGAGCTCTTCGTCGACCCCGAGGACAAGGACTGGTCCAGGTTCGACGACATCAAGGATGAGACGATCAGGCTCGTCCCCAACACCACCGGTGAGCTCGTGGAGATGACCATCGGGGATGCGGTGGAGAAGGGCATCATTGCCAACCGTGTCCTCGCATACTTCGTCAACACCACCAAGCAGTTCCTGCTGAGGCTCGGTGTGGACCCCCAGAAACTGAGGTTCAGACAGCACCTGGACGATGAGATGGCCCACTACGCCGCCGACTGCTGGGATGCCGAGGTCCTCCTATCCTACGGATGGACGGAGATCACCGGTATCGCCGACAGGGGATGTTGGGACCTCTCCAGGCACGCACAGTTCTCCGGAACCGAGCTCACACACTTCAAGAAGTTCGACGAGCCCCGCGAGATGGAGGTCACGAAGGTCCGCGCCAAGCACAAGGCCCTGGGACCCCTCTTCAAGGGGAAGGCCAAGGAGATCGCCGCCGCGATCGAGTCCCTGGTCCCCGGTGATGTGGTCGACGGAAAGATCACATTGGACATCGACGGCGAGGCGAGGGAGTTCGGAGAGGAGTTCTTCGAGGTCGTCACCGTCAGGGAGAAGGTCGCAGGGGAGCGTGTCGTCCCCCACGTCATCGAACCCTCACACGGACTGGACAGGATCTTCTACTCCGTCCTGGAGCACGCCTACGAGTACGATGCCGAGAAGGACTACACCGTCCTGCACCTGGCACCCGTGGTGGCACCCATCAAGGTCGGTGTCTTCCCCCTGATGGAGAAGGACGGACTGGACGATGTGGCCAGGTCCATATACGAAGGTATCCACACCCACAGGGTCGAGGCCTACTACGACGGCTCCGGTACCATCGGAAAGAGGTACGCCCGTATGGACGAGGTCGGAACCCCCTGGTGCATCACCGTGGATTACGACACCCTAGAGAACGGAACCGTCACCATAAGGGACAGGGACACCACGGAGCAGAAGCGCATCCCCAAGGACGACGCTGCGAGAATCGTGGACGAACTGCTTTCGGGCAAGCCGTTCTCTGAGCTCTGAATATTTAAAACATTCTATCAATCCGCCGGTATCCAGACAGTTGGATGCCGGTGGTAACTTCTTACAATCCAGATTTTTACGGATTCCGTAGTATTTCTACGGATTCCATTGATCAATGGGATATCCTTATATCCTTTCCGTAGCGATGTTATCGTCAGAGGTGTATTATGGGTGTAAAGGACCTAGAAGATCTGAAGAAGCTTTCCATGCTTAGATCGCAGATAGACGGCATCTCCGTCGAATCCATCATGTCCGCAGATTTCCCGACAGTCTCCGTGGATGACCGCATCGCAGATGCGCTGGCGGTCATGAAGCAGAGCAACTACCAGGATGTCCCGGTGGTGGACGGCAGCGAGTTCGTCGGAATGGTTAGTTATTCTTCGATCCTCAGGAAGAAGAGTGTCACGCTCGACGCCAAGGTCAGGAACCTGGTACGCAACCTCCCCACTGTGTCCAAGGACATGGAGATCACCAAGGTCGCGGAGATGATGGTCTCCAGCAACTGCAGACAGCTCCCGATCCTCAACGGGAAGAAGGTCGTCGGTGTGATCGAGAGGAACAGGCTGATCGACATCGCCAGGGACATCAAGGCCCTGAAGGAGATCAGGGTCTGGGAGATCATGAGCAACCCTGTGGAGTCCGTGAAGGCCAACGACCTCATGGACGATGCACTGGAGCTGATGATCAGGGAGGACTACAGGACCATCCCCGTGGTCAACGAGGCCAACAACGTCACCGGTATCGTGGGCATGAGGGAGATCATCGACAACAACTGGAAGAAGGAGAACAAGACCATCGGCGACCTGGAGAAGAGCGCCAGGTCCCAGATCACGGTGGAGTCCATAGCCACCACATCGGCGAAGACCATCGCCTGGGATGCGGACGTCGCCGAGGCCGTGGACATCATGGTCGAGAACAGGTTCTCCACACTACCGGTGTTGGAGGGCAAGGACCTGGTCGGTATCATCACCGAGTACGACATCCTGGAGCTCATATCCGCATGCAGGGAGAGGGACATGCTCTTCGTGCAGATCAGCGGTCTGGAGGATGACGAGAAGGACTACACGGACGCCATCTATGCGGACATAGAGGCCATGGTCAACAAGGTCTCCAAGATCTACAAGCCCGAGTCCTTCACCATGCACGTCTCCAGGTACAACGATGTCGGGGGCAATCCCAAGTACAGCATCAGTGCTAGGCTGTTCATCAACGGCACCGCGATCATCTCCAAGGAGGTGGGATGGGACCTGACGAAGACCGCCGGGGACCTCATCGCCAAGATGGAGGACCAGGTCATCAACATGAAGGATTCCAAGGTCACATTCCGCAAGAGGAAGAAGTGATCCCGGAGGGCTCCGGCCCTCCACCCAAACCCGTTAACCTTGTTCTGAAGAAGTTTCCCGACGGCATATGGGGCCGCCGGGTGTCTGTGTCAACAGCAGCAGGATCCTCCGTTCACCTTTTTTCCGGGCCGAGTCCCTCCGCAGTCTGCGAACCTTCCGTAGTGGACCTTCCTGTCACCGGAGACCGTGAACGCGGAACCGTAGCGCGTCTCGGAGACCATTGCGGCGGTGTTCCCGCAGACCCTCATCGGCTCCCCTCTGACGAAACGATGATGGTCGTCCAGGTCGAAGTGCTCCGGACATCCTGGGATGGAACCATCGTATGTCGCCGTCTGTCCGTAATCCTCACAGATGTCCTCCAGGTCGTCGAGCTTGAACGCCCTCACGGTACGGGATGTGAATGACGCATCCCCCAGGACCTTCAGGATCTCCGGGTCCTCGATGGTGATGTCAGAGACGGATGTGTATCTGGGGTCCTCGAATCCGACCTTCCTCATCATCCTGCGGAAATCCTCCACGTACATCGCACCTCCGAGGCATTCCCCATGGATCACGGGGTCGCTGTAGACCTCGTCGGGAACCCTCCTGTCGCAGAACACGTCGGAGAAGTACAGTTCCCCACCCTTCCTAAGGACCCTGTGGATCTCGGAGAATATCCTCTCCTTGTCCGGGGAGAGGTTGATGACGCAGTTCGAGATGACTACATCGATGGAACCATCCTCGATACCGAGCGATTGGAGGTCCTCGATGCAACCCTGGATGAACTCCACGTTGGGTTCCGAATAACCGAATCTCTCCATCTGACCGTCGATGTGCCTTCTGGCCACCTCCAGCTGCTCCGAGGTCATGTCCACTCCGATGACATGTCCCGTCCGGCCGACGAGCTTCGATGCGATGAACACATCCCTGCCCGTACCGCATCCGAGGTCCAGGACGGTCATACCCTCCAAGAGCGGGGGTATGGGGGAACCGCAGCCGTAGAACCGGTCCAGGATCTCGTCGTCGATCAATGGAAGTGTGGCCCTGATCTCCGGTGATACACTTCCCGAACAGCGGCATGCGTCTGTCCTCAGGTCGTCCTTGCTCTTCAGCTCCTTCCCGTAGTAGTCCCTGACGTCGGACCTGATGGTCTCCCCATCCACGGGAACGGCCGTGGCATGGAGGTCGGAGAGGAATCCCCTCAGGTCTTCCAGCGCAGTGGTGTTCAGTTTGTAGTACGTCCATCTCTCGACCTTGCGACTGTCCACCAGTCCCGTGTCGCATAGGTACTTCATGTGGTGGGAGAGAGTGGGCTGCGAGATCCTCAATGCCTCGAGTATCCTGCATGCGCAGAGTTCCCTCTCCGACAGCATGTCCATGATCGCCAATCTGTTCGGGTCCGAAAGGGCCTTCATGATTTCCGAGTATCTTTTGAAGTCCTTCATCGGTTATATTGATAGATTGACATGTATAAATATGATGCAGATGGGCGGATGATCCTCCTTTTCATCCGATCCAATGATCCGAACGGACGGTGGGGCAGGGATGCGTTCAGCAGCGATCCTCTGACTTTTCATTTTCGTGCATTGTTCATAAACCGATTAGATACTGGATCATATGCTCTTCAAAAGGAAGGCCATGGCCGATTTGGAATGGTGGAAGAACAATCACGATGGAAGGTCGGCCGCATTGATCGAAGGAGCTAGGCGTGTGGGTAAGACCACGGTTGTCAGTGAGTTCGTCAAGAACAATTATGAGTCGTACCTCATCCTTGATTTTTCAGAAGAGCCTGCAGAGGTCCTGGAGTTGTTCAACGATGGTTCCTACCTGGACAGATTCTTCTTCAAACTCCAGCTGTTGAAAGGAGTAGACCTTCATGAAAGGAAGAGTGCCATCGTTTTCGATGAGGTTCAGCTCTTTCCCCGTGCAAGACAAATGATAAAACAGCTTGTGAAAGACCATCGTTACGACATAGAGACTGGCTTCCTCATCTCCATCCAGAGGAATGTGAAGGACATACGTATCCCATCGGAGGAGCATCCGATCACGATGTATCCGATGGATTTCGAAGAATGGCTATGGGCCAACGGAGAGGTGTCGTCGGCAGGGATACTCCGCGGGTTCTTTGAATCCCGTGAACCGCTCGGCATGTAAGTGCATAAGGCCATGATGGAGAAGTTCAGAACATACATGGTGGTGGGCGGTATGCCACAGGTGGTGGATGAATTCCTCAGGACCAACAATCTGATGAGGGCCGACATCCGCAAGCGTGAGATCCTGGAGCTGTACAGGTCGGATCTCGTCAAGATGACCGAGGTCAAGCGTAAATATGCACTCGCATTGTTCGAGGGGATCCCATCGCTCCTGTCATCGAGGTCGAAGAGATTCTTCCCCGGGAAGTTTCTGAAAGGGTCGAGATCCAGATCGTTCGCCGCCCCCATATCATCATTCAATGAAGCGAAGATGACACTTCCCTGCTATTCATGCAACGATCCCGATGTCACCGTGAACCTCACAGTGGACAGGTCGCCGTCCAAACTGAACTTCCCGGACACCGATCCCCTATTCTCATTGGCGTTCGGCAAGAGGAGTTCCGATCTCGGGGATGCATACAAGTCATTGGTGGTCGGTAAGCTGTCCATAAACGAGGGGATGTTCTTCGAGAACATGGTGTCCCAACAACTGGCATCTGTGGGTTACGACCTGATATTCCACACATTCGACAGTGATGGGAACACATACGAGGTGGATTTCCTCATTCCGGGCAGGAAGGGCATATGTCCGATCGATGTGAGATCATCCCAATCCTCCAGGCCAGGTCCCTGGATGTATTCTGCGAAAGGTTCGGAAGGAGGGTGGAGACACCCTATGTCATCCATGGCAAGGACCTCAGGGTGGATAATGACGGCGTGGTCTACATCCCCATCTACATGACCATGTTCCTGTAGGGACGCATCACCCATCCCTCCCATCTGAGGATATAAATACGGTCTGAATCTACATGCCACCGTTAGCCATGGCACAATACGATTCAGCTTCCATCGAGAAACGCTGGCAGGAGATGTGGAGGAACGATGCCGTCTATCGTTTCGACCCCGACTCCGACAAGCCGGTCTACAGCATCGACAATCCCCCCAGGTACACATCCGGTCCCCTCCACCTCGGACACGCCACTGGATACTCACTGATCGACTTCGCCGCACGCTTCAGGAGGATGAGCGGATACAACGTGTTCTTCCCCCTGTGTTTCGATGTCAACGGTACCCCCATCGAGGTCAAGGTCGAGAAGAAGCACCACATCACGAAGCTGGACACCCCCAGGCAGGAGTACAGGAGACTTTGCGAGGAATACGCCAACGGCTTCATAGAGCAGATGACGAAGGACTTCGAGATGCTCGGAGAGTCCATGGACCCCAGCATCTACTACCAGACGGACGCCCCCTACTACAGGAGGGTCACCCAGCTATCCTTCGTCAACCTCTTCGACAGGGGATTGGTCTACAAGGCCAACTTCCCGGTCAACTGGTGTCCCGGATGCATGACCGCCCTCGCCGATGCCGAGGTCGAGTACAGGGACAACGTCAACAAGCTCAACTACATCAAGTTCCAGGTCGCCGATTCCGACGATTACATGCTCATAGCCACCACCAGACCCGAGCTCCTGTGCACATGCAAGGCCGTCGCGGTCCACCCTGACGACAAGGAGAAGGCCCACCTGGTCGGAAAGGAGCTCATCACCCCCCTGTTCGGAAGGAGGGTCAAGGTCATCTCCGACCCCAAGGTCCAGCTGGACTACGGAACCGGCAATGTGATGATCTGCACCATCGGTGACAAGGACGACCTCGAGTGGGTCATGAAGTACCACTTCGAGATGGAAAAGGGTATCGACGAGGCCGGAAGGATGACCGAGCTCGCCGGAAAGTACGCCGGTATGACCGTTCTGGAGGCCAGGGAGGCATCCATTGAGGACCTCCGTGCCGCAGGGATCCTGGTGAAACAGGAGGACAACCCCCAGCAGGTCTCCATCTGCTGGAGGTGCCACACACCCATCGAGTTCCTGCAGGTCCCCCAGTGGTTCCTCAGGACAACCACGTTCAAGGACGCCATCCTCAAGAGGGCGGAGGAGATCAACTGGTTCCCCGAGTTCATGAAGATCAGGCTCGAGGACTGGACCAACTCCCTCGAGTGGGACTGGGTCCTGAGCAGGCAGAGGGTGTTCGCCACCCCCATCCCCATCTGGGAGTGCGAGGGCTGCGGACATGCGGTCTGCGCCAAGGCGGAGCAATGCTACGTCGACCCCACCATGGACGCCCCTCCCGTG
>CAZCMJ010000044.1:0-12913 GCA_964499845.1 uncultured Methanomassiliicoccales archaeon | reverse complement strand
GGATCATCAAGAGGACACCGATCCCCGGACCAGACTACTCGGCCGTCAGCTACAACGGCCTGATGGAGCAGATCTCCAGCACCGTCCAGCACCTGGTCTACCAGTACGGGGAGTGCTGGAGGCTCCTCAAACAGGACCTGGCCGAGGAGGGGATAATGATCGTCCGCGTGGAGGACCTGAACCCCGACCAGTCAGCATGGGTGTCCGATTACTACAGGGAGAGGATCCACCCCCTCCTGACACCCCTGGCATTGGACGTCTCCCATCCGTTCCCCTTCATCTCCAACAACTCGCTCAACATAGCGGTGAAGCTGAAGGGGTCCGATGGGAACCTCTATGCGAGGGTCAAGGTGCCCGTGGGCGTCCTGTCCAGGTTCATCAGGGTCCCGTCAACGAGGAACGAGACGTACGTGATGGTGGAGGACATAATCGAGAACCACATCCACTCCCTCTTCCCCGGTTTCGACGTGGAGGGGGCGTAC
The DNA here is from genome assembly GCA_964499845.1 of uncultured Methanomassiliicoccales archaeon. Classification (GTDB taxonomy): domain Archaea; phylum Thermoplasmatota; class Thermoplasmata; order Methanomassiliicoccales; family Methanomethylophilaceae; genus Methanoprimaticola. Next base: position 12,431 of record CAZCMJ010000044.1, on the reverse strand, counting down.
ACGTTCAGGGTCACCCGCAACGCGGACGTCAAGGTCACCATAGATGAGGCCTGCGACTTCATGTCCGCCGTCGAGGAATCGATAGAGGACAGGGACATAGGGTTCCCGGTGAGGATGGTGGTCGAGAAGACCATGCCCCAGGAGATGGTGAACCTCTTCGGAAGGAACCTGAAGCTCCAGCCGGTCCAGATCCACAGCACCGACGCAATCATGCTGGTTGACCTGTGGCAGATCGTCGGCCTCAACTACCCCAAACTGAAGGAGAGGCCGTTCGAACCCTACACGCCACCGGAGTTCGGAGAGGGCATGGACATCTACGATGCGATCAAGCAGAAGGATTGGATCCTGTTCCATCCCTACGAGTCCTTCAACACCATCGTCAGGTTCATCAACACATCCGCCGACGACCCCGCGGTCCAGAGCATCAAGATTTGCCTGTACAGGATCGGCAAGGACCCCACCATCATCCGTGCGCTCATGCGCGCAAGGGAGAACGGGAAGACCGTGTCCGTACTGATGGAGCTCAGGGCCAAGTTCGACGAGACCAACAACATCCTCTGGGCCAGACAGCTGGAGGCCATAGGCGTCCATGTTGTCTTCGGACCCGTGGACCTGAAGGTCCATTCCAAGCTCCTGCAGGTGGTCAGGCTCGAGGGGAACAGGCTCGTACGCTACACCCACATGAGCTCGGGCAACTACAACACATCCACCGCCAAACAGTACGGGGACATCTCGTTCCTCACCGCCGACAGGGAGATCGGAGAGGATGTCGGCGAGCTGTTCAACGCACTGACAGGGTACTTCGGACCCCGCATGTACAACAGACTGCTGGTGGCACCCCTCACCCTGAAGAATGGCCTCATGGAGAGGATCCGCAGGGAGATCGACGTCTGCCGGCGCACCGGATCAGGATACATAGCCATGAAGGCCAACGGACTCATCGATGCGGACATCATCGCCTGCCTCTACGAGGCGTCCAACGCCGGAGTGAAGGTGGATCTGAACATCAGGGGACTGTGCTGCCTCAGACCTGGTGTTCCGGGCGTCTCGGAGAACATCAGGGTCACCAGCATCGTGGACAGGTTCCTGGAGCATTCCAGGATATATTACTTCGAGAACGGGGGCGAACCGGAGATGTACATGGGTTCATCGGACATGATGCCCCGCAACCTGCTCGCAAGGGTGGAGGTCCTGTTCCCGGTGAAGGATCCGGAGATGCTCCGCAGCATACGCGACAACATCCTGAGGATCCACCTGTCGGACAACGTCAAGGCGAGGATGCTCAACCCCGACGGATCGTACAGTCTGGTGGAGAGGGGAGACGGGAAACCGCTCCGCTCTCAGAAATGGCTGATCGAGAACAGAGGGATATGGCATGGGTCCAGATGACTCCGAGACGGTCGGATTCATAGACATCGGGACCAACTCGATCCATCTGCTGGTCGTCCGCTTCTACGACGGGACCGCCGGCACACCAGTATTCCAGGACAAGGAGACGGTGAGACTGGGCCAGAGCCTCTACGCCGACGGTTCCATCTCCCAGGAGATCATCGGGAAGAGCGCCATCGTGGTATCGAGGTTCGCGAGGATCTCCAGGGACATGGGTGCCGAGAAGGTGGTCGCCGTGGCCACATGCGCAGCCAGGGAGGCATCCAACTCAAAGGAACTCATCAGGGCGCTCTCCGAGGATGTGGAGGTCCAGGTGATACCCGGACCGGAGGAGGCCAGGCTCATAGGTCTGGGCATCTTCGGCACCAAGGGGCCGGAGGAGAGGACCGTCGGGATAGACATCGGAGGAGGGAGCACCGAGATCATCCTGACACACAACGGGGAGAACCTGTTCATCGACAGCCTGTGCATGGGTGCCGTAAGATACGCCTACGGACTTGGCATCGACAACACCAGGAAGGTCGGGGAGAAAGAATACGAGATCATGCGCCGCAATGTTGACGCAGGCTCCATGTACGCGGTGAACAGGGTCAGAGAGATCGGATTCGAGAGGGCCGTGGGTTCGTCGGGCACGTTCATCGCACTGGCCGAGATGTGCGCCGCACGCCGCGGTGACAACGATGCCTCGTACCTGACCCGTTCGGAGCTCTCATCCCTGATGAAGAGCGTCCGTTCGAAACCGTTGGAGGAACGTTACTCCGTACCCGGTCTGGGGAAGGGACGTGCGGACATCATCGTCGCAGGAGGCGCCATAGCCGAGGAACTGATGACGCAGTTCGGTATCGAGAGGATGGGGATCAGCACCCGCGGGCTCAAACAGGGTCTGCAGACCGATCACATGCTGTCCCGGGGATACACGATGTTCGACACCAGGGACGCCTCCGTGAGGGGGCTGGCCTACAGATGCGGATACGACAGACGCCATGCAGAGGCCGTGTGCAGGAACGCCCTCCAGCTATTCGACCAGACAAGACGTCTGAGGATGCATTCCATGGACGATCGCATGAGGAACCTGCTGTCATCCGCCGCAATCCTCCATGACATAGGCGAGTTCATCAACTACACGAACCACAACGAACTCTCCCAGATCATAATAGAGAACTCGGACATGGTGGGATTCAACATGGAGGAACTCCACTATATGGGCCTGATGGTCAGATTCCATCACAAGAAGTTCCCCGGTGCCAAGGACCGCAGACTATCGGACATCCCGTCCGAGGATGCGCTCTGCATCAGACAGTGTTCGATGTTCCTCAGGATGGGGGACGTTCTGGACAGGCACAGGAACGCCACGGTCACCAACATCCGGATCACCCTGAAGAAGAAGGGACTGGTGCTGGGCATCGAATGCGACGGTGATCCGAGCATGGAGTTCTGGAGGCTCGAGAAGCTGAAGGGCGATTTCAAGAAGCTCTTCGGATTGGAGCTTTCGGCCACAGTCATCGACGGCATCCAACCTTCCGTGATGTCATAATCCAGGCATCAGAGCATGGATGTTATGTCCAATATGCCCGAAGATGTGCTTGGCACGAAGGTATTTATCCTGTAATACGTTTGGTGTGACCATAAGCAGGAGACATCCCCTTGCAGAGACTTCGGTCTCATCCCGTCTCTTGCTTTCTCCTTTTTATATAAAATCAAGGATAATCGGACCCTATCATGGCGACGCAGAGCACCCTTTTCAAAGATGCTGTGGAGAACGGCGATGCGGTCGTGAGGAACGGCCTCTGCAACATATGCAAAGGGACGAGAAAGCTCTGCGGCAAGGACAGATGCCCCCTGATGCTCAAATTCTACTCGCATCAGAAGCTCCTCCCGAAGATAGATACCAAGGATCTCGCGGGATCCAGTCCGCCTGCCGTTTTCGTGGGACGTCACGGATACCCCAAAGTGGAGATCGGCCCGTTGTTGCCGGCGGAGTTCGGGGACACATCCATCCTGGACACACCGGAGAGGTGGGTGGGCAGATCGGTGGACGAGATAGCGTCCATGAGGTTCAGACTCGTCAGGGGGAAATACAGGATCGATGCGACCGACTTCGCCAAATCCGGGAGGATCGTCGACAACGTGCAGGAGATGGCCCTCACAGAGAGGCCGATAGACGTCGAGACATCGTTCGAGAGGAAGCCCACTGGGAGAGTGGTTCTGGACGATGAGGTGCAACCCTTCGGACCCTCGGGCAGGATGGAGCAGATGACCATCGGCAACGGCAGGTTCGAGAGGAACCTGGAGAGGAGCTTCTACGACACCGACATGCGCTCCACGGATGCGGTGATATCGGCATACAGCAACGGAACCATGGTCTCGGAGATCGAGAAGGCGTTCTCGGTGGGAACCATGGGCGTCGGCAAAAGGAGACGCTTCGTCCCGACCAGGTGGAGCATCACCGCCGTGGACGACATCATCGGGAAGGACCTCATCTCGAAAACACGCTTCAACGAGACCATCGATGAGTACAGGCTGTACCAATGGGACCAACTGGACAACAGATGGAGCATCATCATGATGCCCTGCTCCTGGAGGTTCGAGATGATCGAGGCCTGGTTCCCTCAGTCCAGTTGGAACCCCAGCATGTCCAAGATAGAGATAACCCCGGATTCGGAGATGTTCGACGGCAGGACGGAGTATGCGAAGAACGGCGGCGCGTACTACGCAGCCAGACTGGCGGTGAACGAACTGCTCCTGTCCCAGGGGCGGAGCGCAGGGGTCATCGTCCTCAGGGAGGTGCATCCCGGATACGACATCCCGTTGGGTGTATGGAACATCAGGGAGAACGTCAGGGCCGCATTGAGGCAGCAGCCCATGGTCAGCGACACCCTTGAGGGCCTATGGCCGAAGATAGATGCCTACATGGACGTGAAGAGGGAGACCTGGATCAGGAACTCCTCCATCATCAAGGAATGGAAGGTCCAGAGGAGACTGGACGAGTTCTACTGATACCATGTCCGGGAACTTCCGTTTCTTCGACACCACCACACCTCCCCAGAAAGGGAGGTCTGGTTCCGGACTCTGCTCCATATGCAAAGGAGCACACAGGCTCTGCGGAAAGGACAGATGCCCCCTGATGGTCAAGTTCTACTCCAGACAGAAGACGATGCCGCTCATCGACACCAAGGACCTGGCGGGTTCCAGCCCCCCGTCGGTGTTCGTCGGCAGGTACGGATACCCCAAGGTGGACATCGGCCCCCTCCTGCCACCGGAGTTCGGTGACACATCCGACATGGACAGACCCGAAGCATGGCTGGGCAGGTCCATAGACGAGATTGTGGACTTCAGGTTCAGACTGGTCAGGGGCAAGTACAGGATAGACGCCACGGATTTCAGGAGGGCGGGGAGGATCGTGGACAACGTGCAGGAACTGGCCCTCACGGAGAAACCGGTGGATGTGGAGGCCGCTTTCACCCAGAGGCCGTCGGGGAGGATCATCCTGGACGACGAGGTCCAACCGTTCGGCCCGTCTGCGAGGATGGAGGGCTTCACCAAGGGGAACGGCAGGTTCGAGAGGAACCTGGAACGGAACTACTACGACACCGACCTGAGGGCGACGGACGCCGTCATAGCCGCATACAGGAACGGGACCCTGATATCGGAGATCCAGAAGGCGTTCTCCGTGGGGACCATGGGCATAGACAGGAACAGACGCTTCGTCCCCACCAGATGGAGCATCACCGCCGTTGACGACATCATCGGCAAGGACCTGTTGAAGACCACGAGGTTCAACGAGACGATAGACGACTTCAGACTGTACAGATGGAACGCGTTGGACAACAGATGGGCGATCCTGATGATGCCGTGCACCTGGAGGTTCGAGCTCATCGAGGCATGGTATCCGAACACCACCTGGAACCCCATGGGGAAGGAGGTGGACATCATATCCGACTGCGAGTTCTTCGACGGGAGGACCGAGTACGCACACATCGGAGGATGCTACTACGCATCCAGGATGGCCGTGAACGAACTCCTCATCAAGGAAGGCAGGACGGCAGGGGTGGTGATCATGAGGGAGGCCCATCCGGGATACATCATGCCCGTTGGTGTCTGGAACGTCAGGGAGAACGTCAGGGCCGCACTGAGGACGGAACCCATGCACTTCGACACCCTGGACCAGGCATGGGTCGAGATCGAGGGGATGATGGATATCAAGAGGGACACCTGGATAAGAAACTCCGGTGTGCTCACGGACTGGCGCATACAGCGGAGGATCGATGACTTCTACTGACATGACCCTTCTGGACTTCTCGGTGGAGAGACGGGAATGGGACGGTGTCTTCGAGTACATCGACTGCAAAAAGGCACTATCCCCCTCCAAACTCCCGGAGATGGACTACGCCCTGAACCCATACATGGGGTGCGAGCACGGGTGCCTGTACTGCTACGGTCCGGGGGTGGTCCATGCGGATGCATCCACATGGAGGGTCGTCAGGGTGAAACGGAACATTCCCGAAAGACTGTCCAGGGAACTGCCGTCCGTGGATGGGATCATAGGAATAGGGACTGTGACGGACCCGTACCAGTATGCCGAGGGGAGGTTCATGCTCACACGCATGTGCCTGGAGGTCATAGCCAGGAACGATAGGGAGATCCATCTTCACACCAAATCAGACCTCATCATGAGGGATGCGGAGCTCCTGTCCACGATCAAGGGGGTCGTGGGCATCACCGTCACCACCCTCGACGACCGCATATCCAAGATGACCGAACCGGGTGCACCGCCACCGGCCAAGAGGCTGGAGGCGATGCGGACCCTCCACGATGCGGGGGTGAAGGTCTACGGACTGGTGGCACCGGTCATGAACCCCTTAGAAGGCCATGAGGGGGAGTTGCTGGATGCGATCAGGGACACGGGCGTGTCCGTGATCTACTACAACCCACTCCACTTCAGGAACGTGGACCCGACGAGGATGATGCGCATGGGCATTTCGGGCTCCGAAGAGGCGGCCAGGATGCTCACCAGGGCAGGTGCCGACAGAGGTCTGGACGTCAGGCACGTTTTTAAGCCGTGACCTTCACAATTACATATATGACGAACGGCCGAACAGATAATTTCAAATAGAAGTTCTAAACTATTGTCACCTAGAATAAACAAGGTGACAAACCTATGTACGGTTCTGGAAATCAGCCTGTCATCGTGCTCAAAGAGGGCACCGAGAGAAGCAAAGACAAGGAAGCACAGTTCAACAACATCTCCGCGGCAAAGGCCGTTGCGGATGCCGTCAGGTCCACACTCGGACCCAAGGGAATGGACAAGATGCTCGTGAACACCATCGGAGATGTCGTCATCACCAACGACGGAGTCACCATCCTCAAGGAGATCGACGTCCAGCACCCCGCAGCCAAGATGGTCGTCGAGGTCGCCAAGACCCAGGACACCGAGTGCGGAGACGGAACCACATCCTCCGTCGTCATCGCCGGAGAGCTGCTCAAACAGTCCGAGGAGCTCATCAACGCCAACGTCCACCCCACCGTCATCACCAACGGATACAAGATGGCATCCCAGAAGGCCGTCGAGGTCCTCAACGAGATCGCCATCGACGCCAATGACGAGAAGATCCTCAAGCAGGTCGCAGCCACCGCCCTCACTGGAAAATCCGTCGGAGAGGAGGAGGACGCCCTGGCAGACATCGTCGTCAAGGCATGCAAGTCCGTCGAGGAGAACGGTCTCGTCGACACCAAGAACATCCGCATCGAGAAGAAGGTCGGAGGAGTCATCGGAGAGACCTACCTCGTCCAGGGAATCGTCATCGACAAGGAGAAGGTCCACTCCAGGATGCCCACCCACGTCGAGAACGCCAAAATCGCACTGTTCTCCTGCCCCCTCGAGGTCAAGAAGACCGAGTTCGACGCACAGATCCAGATCACCGACCCCACCTCCATGGCATCCTTCCTGAACCAGGAGGAGCAGACCCTGAAGGACATGGTCGAGAAGATCAAGTCCGTCGGAGCCAACGTCGTCTTCTGCCAGAAGGGAGTCGACGAGCTGGTCCAGCACTACCTCGCAAAGAACGGAATCCTCGGATACAGGAGGCTCAAGCAGTCCGACCTCGAGGCCATCGCCAAGGCAACCGGCGGAAACGTCGTCGGAAACGTCATGGAGCTCACCGAGGCAGACCTCGGAACCGCAGGCGCCATCGATGAGAAGCAGGTCGGAGAGGACGGAATGGCATTCATCACCGGCTGCCAGAACCCCAAGGCCATCACCATCTTCGCACGTGGCGGAACAGAGCATGTGCTCGAAGAGGTCGAGAGGGCACTGGTCGACGCCATCCGTGTCGTCGGAGTCGCAATCGAGGACGGAAAGGTCGTCGCAGGAGCAGGAGCACCCGAGATCGAGCTCGAGCTCAGGCTCATGGACTTCGCATCCTCCGTCGGAGGAAGGGAGCAGCTCGCCATCGAGAAGTTCGCCAAGGCAATGGAGATCATCCCCTGGACACTCTCCGAGAACGCCGGAATCGACCCCATCGACAGCATCATCAAACTGAAGAACGCACACGAGAAGAAGAACGCCGACGGAAAGTACTTCGGAATCGACCTCGACTCCGGAGAGGCCGTCGACATGCTCGCAAAGAACGTCGTCGAGCCCCTCAGGGTGAAGGTCCAGGCCATCAACTCCGCAGAGGAGGTCGCCAACATGATCCTCAGGATCGATGACGTCATCGCGTCCCGCAGGGCACCCCCGACACCTCCCCAGGGAGCAGGCGGAATGCCCGGAATGATGTGATCACGGTAACACCGACATGATCGGAAACCATTTTCCAAACCCTTTTCCCTTTTCACACACAGCTTCATCGTCATATCATGACGGAATCGTCCTGATACAAGTACGGGACACCAGATTTCGAGAATGGCGACCCTGCATGTGCGGAAAGGACCTGAAGGAGGCGGCCTACGGAGACCATGAGGAAACCTGCAGACGATAAAGTCAGAGAGCGATGAGACTTATGGTAGACCGTCCCGGAGTCCTTCAGATGTGTGCACTGAGTCCCCCTGAACCCTTTTTATACGGGACAATCCAATCCACACACGGGATGGATGCATGCGTGCAGCACTTTACGCCAGGGTCTCCACTGAGGATCAGGCGAAGGAGGGTTTCTCCCTCGACGCGCAGATCAAGAGGATGGAGGCCTATTGCAGGGTCCGCGGTTGGGATGTCGCGGGCACCTATAGGGACGAGGGATGTTCGGGTCGTACCAACGACCGTCCCGAGTACAACAGGATGATGGAGGATTCAGACCAATGGGACATCCTGTTGGTCATGAAGATGGACCGTATCCACAGGAACAGTGTGAACTTCGCCCTGATGATGGACGAACTCCGCGAGAAGGGCAAGGAGTTCAACTCCATGCAGGATAAGTTCGACACCACCACCGCCATGGGACGCTTCGTGATGGATATCATGCAGCGTATCGCACAGTTGGAGAGCGAACAGATCGGGGAGAGGGTCCGCATAGGTATGGAGTACAAGGCCAGGAACGGCACCGGACATCTGGGTTCGGGACACCCGTACGGATATGAGTACTCCAAAGGGAGACTCGAGGTGGTCAAGGATGAGGCGCACACCGTCAGGGCCATCTACAACATGTACACCCGCGGATCCACCATGGATGACATCGCCTCATTCCTGAACGATGCTGAGATACCGGCCAAGAAAGGCGGACTGTGGAACAGACAATCCATCTGCAACGTTCTCCACAACCCCATATACACCGGATACCAGGACTGGGATGGTATCATCCGCAAGGGCGAACAGGAACCGATCATCGACATCGAGACATACGAGAGGATCAACGGGCCCCTATCCGTGGAATGATCCCATGCGTGCGGCGATCTATGTCAGGGTCTCCACCGAGGAACAGGCGGCGGAGGGATATTCGATAGACGCCCAGAAGATGATCCTCGAGGACTACTGCATAGCCGAAGGATGGGACATAGCGGCGATCTATGAGGATGATGGTTACTCCGGACGGAACACCAAACGTCCCGCATACCGGAGGATGATGGCCGAGATCGACAGCTGGGATGTGATGGTCGTCATCAAGATGGACCGTATCCACAGGAACAGCCGCAATTTCATGAACATGATGGAGGAGCTCAACTCCAAGAACCGTATGTTTGTCTCATCCTCCGAATCACTGGACACCACCAACGCATTGGGAAGGTTCGTGGTTGACATGATCCAACGTATCGCCCAACTCGAGAGCGAACAGATCGGGGAGAGAACCTATGTCGGCATGAGGGAGAAGGCGGAGACGCTGGAGACCTCCGAATCATATAAGAGGACCATGGGATTCACCCCTCCATTCGGATACAGGCTCATCGATGGTGCATTGGAGGCGGATGAGGATGAACTACCGGTGGTGTCGGACATATTCGATTCCTATCTTTCTGGATCGTCCATGGACTCCATCTGCTTCAACCTCAACAGATCGGGGAACCTGACAAGGAAGGGCAACCCCTGGAACAAGTACAACCTGAGGAACATCCTCCACAACCCTGTGTATGCCGGATACATGAGGTGGGAGGAACTCCTGATAAAACATGAGGCGGAGACCGTCCTCACACCGGAGAGGTTCAACGAGGTTCAGGAGATGATGGCCTCGAAAGTGAGGGATCCATCCAAGAGGAATCCGAAACTGCTCCCGGTTCTGGATGATTTCTGATGATTCGTACCTATTTTAATATTTAATATTTTGTCCACAAACACATCCAACTCGACATTTTTCGGAACGTCTGGCCATAGAAAGCTGGATGGATGGATGTACAGATTGCCCAAAAAATGAGTTGGACGTTTGCTTTAAATAGTTGTAAATCGAAACATGACTCAGTCGAAAGACATAGGAGGAAAATAAATGACTGACGAATGTAAAGCCCCGTTGGACCCGACCGCATTCGGTCTGTTCTTCGTGGCAGTCGTATCCCTTCCCATCGCCCTGAGCGGTATCCTGGGATATGCCGATGTGAGCAACGATATCGGAATGTACCTTGGCGGTCTGGCCAAGATCTGTGCATTCTTCATCGCTTTCGCTGCACTCGGAGCCTACAAAGCAGGAAGCAACTTCGGATTCATTGTGTTCGGTCTCGTCGCTGCAGGAGTGTACTTCTCCGGTGCATACGGCGGAGACATGTACATCAACATCACGCTCGCACTCATCTACCTGGTCGCACTTGTCTGGTCCTACCACCTTGGCAACCCCAAGACCCTGACCATCATCCTGCTGACCACCGCACTGATCTTCCTCTTCGGAGGACTCGGCGCCGGACTGGATGGGGCCATCTGGGGACTGCTCCAGGGAATCGCTGCACTCGGAAACTTCGTGCTGACCCTGTACCTCGCATTCGCCCTTGCAGACGAGCACCTTCCCTGCTACTGATCCGGAAACGGATTGGGAACAAGGAAAAACCCCTTACCCTCTTTTTCTACTACTTCCCGAAGCACTAATATAATCGTTCAAGCTAGTCGGGCCTCAATGAAATCTGCAACCAAGATCAAGATCGGCGCGTACTTCATGGTCGGAATCATGGTCGTTGTCGTCGTCACCGCAGCAGCCAGCGCATTCATCTGATGAAGATCGCTGTCGTAACCGGAGCCTCATCCGGAATGGGTGAGGAATTCTGCCATCATCTGGACAGGAAGGATCTGGATGAGATATGGCTCATCGCTAGAAGAGCCGATAGGCTACAATCGATTTCTGAAACACTGTCAACAGCTTGCCATATCCTCCCATTGGATCTCACAGACAGGGATTCATTTGAGATTCTAAGGAATGAACTGGAATGCAAGGATATCGACATCAGATATCTCATCAACTGTGCGGGATTCGGAAAGTTCGGTAACACTTGGGAGATCCCAAACAAGGACACCCACGGCATGATCGACCTGAACATCACAGCCCTTGTGGAACTGTCCTCGATATGCATACCCCACATGTCCGAAAGTTCGAGGATCGTCCAACTCTGTTCGGCCTCAGCGTACATATCCCTGTACAGACTCAATGTCTATGCATCCACAAAGGCATTCGTCAGAAGCTTCTGCAACGGACTGAGAAAGGAAGTTGAGGCTAAGGGCATCACCGTCACAGAGATCTCACCAGGTTGGGTGGACACTGATTTCATCAGGATATCCAAGGAGACCGATGAGGTTCCGGACAAGGTATTCAAACATCTGCTGAAGAAAGAGGATGTGGTCTCCAAGGCCATGGCAGATGCCGATAAGGGGAAAAGGAGATCGATAGCAGGCATGTTCTACAGAATGCAGATCTTCATGTCCACGCATTTCCCCGGATTCGCATCCAATGTTTGGAGAAACTATTTCGGCAAACTGTAAATGATTATAGGTTTAGCTGAAACCTAAATTAATTAATAAAGATTAAGTATCATCTTTATTATTATTGGTTAATAGGAATCAATCCTAGAAAAGGGCGGATAAAGACTCAGATGAGTGATCCTCATATCGTCTCAATAGGAAATGTGGAAATAAAAGGACCGGCTGCAAGTTAAGCTCATGAGCATCACATCCTGACAGACCTGGTTTCATCCTCTAGATATCCAATATGCGGCGCAGAATGCCACAGATGTTCACGGATCGATCACTAAAGCAACCGACCCTGGAGAGACTCTGCACTGTATAGGTTTCTGCCCAAGATCCGATGCAGATTCACAGGTTCTTTGTTATCGGAAGATAATATAGAGTATCATTCTGGGACCCATCAGGACCACCCCCCTCAACTGAGTGCGTTGGTTCTATCCACCCTATCTTACTCCGGATGTCAATGATATTCCACCCAAAAACTGTCAATTGTAGCAATCAACAAGGTGATTCTCTGTTGATTGAAAATAATTCATTGAGTAAAGTAATTACATTGATTAATTATATAAACAGTGAATAATCACAAATAGGATGGAAAAGAAATACAATCATCGATAACATAAAAAAAAATGCATGCAATATGCATTATTCAGATAAATAGCAATAAATTAATGTGAAA